>PBUO01000050.1 GCA_002727895.1 Acidimicrobiaceae bacterium
CGGCCTTTTCCCGGCCGGTGAAGAAGCCGGTGGACTCGACAACGACGTCGACGCCGAGATCGCCCCACGGCAAGGCGCCCGGGTCGCGCTCGGACAGGACCTTGATCTTGTGGCCGTCGACGACGATGCCGTCGCGAGTGGCCCGGATCCTTGCGTCGAGGCGTCCATGGACCGAGTCGTTGCCGAGCAGGAACGCCATGGTTTCGATAGACCCCAGGTCGTTGACGGCGACGAACTCGAGGTCGGCTCCCTGGGCCCTAGCTGCCCGGAAGAAGTTGCGGCCGATGCGGCCGAATCCGTTGATGCCCACACGGACGGTCATTGGGATGTGGTGCCTCCTGCGGCGTGGTGCCGCTCGATGATGCGTATGCTCCCGGCGGCCGCCCGCGGGCGATGCCGGACCAGTCATTCCTAGCCGATCGCGGCGGGGCGGCCACGCGACGGTGCGTTGAAAACCGTCACAACTTCGGGGGCCGTCCAGACGGCCGGTCAACCCTCGAACAGGTCGGCTAGCGCCCGCCCGAGCCGGACCGGATCGTGCGTCCGGGTATCGGGACCGGCCATCGACGCTGCCACCACCCGACCACCTCCTGGGAGGGCGTCGGGGACCGGGCGCCCCGACCCACCGTCGACGAGCAGCACGTCGGGCTCCACCTCGTGCTCGGCCAGGAGGCGCACGTGGTCGGATAGGTCGGCGGGCCCCTCCCGGTCGGCCACCAGGTTGGCCACCAGGACCAAAGGGCCCGATCGTTCCCGCAGCGCGGAGCGGACGTCGACCGACAGGGTGGCGGCCAGCACGCTGGTGAAGAACGACCCGGGGCCCAGCACCACCTGGTCGGCCCGGCGGATGGCACCGGTCGTCTCCACCGGGGCAGGTGCGTCCTCAGGCACCAGGCGCATTCCCACCACGCCCTCGGCCCGGTGGACGGCCACCTGGCCCTCTACCTCCCAGTCCCCGGTGTCGGCTACAAGGTCGACGGGTACCGACGTGGCGGGCAGCACCCGTCCGACGCTGTTCACCATCCGCCCAACCTCGTCGAGGGCGGCCACCAGGTCGTCGCCGGCGGCCACCAGCCCGGCGATCAGCAGGTTGCCGAGCGCGTGGCCAGCCAGCTCCCCACTCCCGAACCGCCACCCCATCTCGGCGCTCAGCATCGAGGCGTCGCCGAGCGCTTCGAAGCAGCGCCGCAGGTCGCCCGGCGCCGGGCCGCCGATTGCGCGTCGGATCCGGCCGCTGGAGCCGCCGTCGTCGGCCACCGACACCACGGCGGTCACCTCGCCGGCGTAGGTGCGCACTGCCCGCAGCGTGGTGGCCAAGCCGTGGCCGCCCCCCAGGGCGCACACCCGCGGCGCCCCAATCGTCCCGCCGGCGCCAGCGCCGACGAGCCCGGCCGCGTCCGCGACGGTCACCGGTCGACGTCGCGGTGCGCCACCACGGGGTCTAAGCCGCGCCCCCGGAGCATCTCGGCCACAGTCTCGGCCACGGCCACCGACCGGTGCCGCCCACCGGTGCACCCGAGGGCCACCGAAAGGTACGACTTGCCCTCGGCCACGTAGGCCGGCATGAGCATGGCCAGCAGGTCCTCCAGGTGGTCGAGGAACTCCTGGGCTACCTCTTGGCCGAGCACGTGCTCGCGGACCGGGCCGTCCAACCCGCTGAGTGGCCTCAGTTCGGCGATCCAGTGTGGGTTGGGCAGGAACCGGCAGTCAAAGACGAGGTCGGCGTCGCGAGGCAAGCCGTGCTTGTAGCCGAACGACGTGATGGTGGTCCGCATGGGCCGGTCGTCGGCCTCCCCGTAGAGGCCGGCCACCCGGTCGCGGAGGTCGTGAACGCTGAGGTCGGAGGTGTCGAGCACCAGGTCGGCCACAGCCTTCACCGGCTCCATCCGGACCCTCTCGGCCTCGATGGCGTCGGCCAGCCCCGCGTCGGCCTGCGACGGGTGTGGCCGGCGGCTCGACTCGTAGCGGCGCACCAGCGCTTCGGTCGAGCAGTCCAGGAACACCACTCGTAGCCGCTCCCCCATCTCCCGGAGTTCGTCGACGGCCCGCAAGGTCTCGCCGCCCACCACGTCGGCCGGCAGGGCGAAGGCCACCCGGTCCCACGGCACGGCCGGGCCGACGGCCAGATCCGCCACCTTGGCGGCCAGGTCGGCCGGCAGGCGGTCGATGACGAACCAACCCAGGTCCTCGAGGTCCTTGGCGAACTCGCTGCGCCCGGCGCCCGAAAGGCCGGAGATGACCAGGAGGTCGCTCATGCCCCGATGCTAGGTCCCAGCGCTGGGGCCCGGCGCTGGACGGGCTGGTCAGGACGGCTGCCGGGGCTCCCTCTCCGCCACCAGGACCAGGAGGCGGGGCACGGTGTGAGCGTCCGGGAAGGCCGTGGCCCGGGCCAAGAATCCCTCGGCGGGCCGGGGCTCGTGCATGCGGCGCAGGGCCAGGCCGTGGTCGCCGAGAGCATTCACGTACCGGCTGACNGGGCGGTGGACGAAGGGCAGGAACACGCCGCGGTCCACCTCCTCTGACTCGATCGACTCGGTGAGGTAGGGCCCGATCCGCCAGTACTGCTCGGGCGGGTCCACCAGGTGGTCGTCGACCCAGCCGCTGCCCGGGACTTGGATCAGCGGATGGTTGAGGAAGAAGGCGAAGCGACCCCCGTCGGCCAGAACCCGGGCCACCTCGGCCACCGCCTCGTCGACGGTCTCGATGTGCTCGAATACGAGGCAGGCCACCACGGCGTCGAAGGCGGCGTCGGCGAACGGGAGTCGGTCTGCCACCGACCGGGCGTAGGCCGGGCCGCCACCGCGGCGGTCGGCCTCGACGGCCTGTGCGATGGTGGGATCGACGCCCACCACCGTGGCGCCGCTGGCCGCCAGGCGTCGGGCCACCTGGCCCTCACCACATCCCACGTCGAGGATCGTTCCGTACCCGGCGAGCAGGTCCTCGGCCAGCGGGAGGATCTGCTCCTCGTACTCGGGGTCGGCTCCGTCGGTGAAGCCGTCCTGCCACCACCCAGCGTGTCGCTCCCAGGCGGCATGATCGGATTCCACGCCGGGAGCCTCGCACGCCGCCTCGTAACCTCCCCGGATGGCCGCCATCCTCGCCCTCTTCTCGGCCATCGTGTTCGGAGCCGGCGACTTCTTCGGCGGCTCGGCGTCGCGACGCAACCACGTGCTGGTCGTCGTAGCCGTCTCCCACGTGGTGGGCCTGCTGCTGATCCTTGCCGCGGCCCCGTGGCTGGCCGACGAGGTCACCTTGAAGGACCTGGCATACGGGCTAGGCGCAGGCCTCTTCGGTGTCGTGGGCATCGGCTGTCTGTACCACGCCCTCGGCCGGGGGCCCATGGCCGTCGTGGCGCCAGTGACCGCTGTCAGCAACGCCGCGCTCCCGGTCCTGTGGGACATCGGCTTCGGCGAACGCCTGGCAGTCCTGCACCTGGCCGGCGTGCTCCTCGGCCTGCTGGCCATCGCCCTGGTGTCCCGTTCGGCTCAGGCGACGGATGGCGTCGGCGACGGTGCATCCTCCAGGCCGGTCACGTCCGGGCTCCTCGCCGAGTGCCTACTGGCCGGCGCCGGGTTCGGCGGTTTCTTCATCTGCATGGACCTGACGGCCGAAGCGACCACGCCTTGGCCGCTGGTGAGCGCACGGGTGGCCTCGGCGGGGATCGCCCTCCTGCTCCTGGCCCGGATGCGCCGCTCCCCCGTCCCACGCCGGGGCGAGGGCGCGCTGGCCATGGTGGTGGCAGGAATCCTCGACATGCTGGCCAACCTGGCCGTCCTACTAGCTGTGCACCGGGGGATGCTCAGCCTGGTCGTCGTGCTGAGTTCGCTGTACCCGGCGTCGACGGTGCTACTGGCCCGCTACGTCCTCGGCGAGCGGATGAGCCGCACCCAGGTGGTCGGCCTGGTCGTGGCCCTGGTGGCCGTGGTCGGCATCGTGAGCGGCTGACGCGCCAACGCTCGGCACGGACCCCTCAGCCCTCTTCCTCCGGGGCCTCCCGGTGGACTTTGGCGTGGACTGCTTCGGCCACCGCGTCGGGCAGCCACGGCAGGGACGTCAGGTCGTCCAGGCTGGCCCGCTGCACGGCCCGCACCCCGCCGAAGGCCGACACCAGCCGCTTGCGCCGGGCCGGGCCGAGGCCGGGGATCCCGTCCAGCACCGATCCGGTCATCCGCTTGGACCGGAGCCTCCGGTGGTAGGCGATGGCGAAGCGGTGCGACTCGTCGCGGATCCGCTGCAGCAGGTATAGCGCCTCCGAACCACGGGGCAGGCGGACCGGCTCCGACGAGCCGGGCCGGTACACCTCCTCGAACTGCTTGGCCAGCGACGCCACCGGGATCCGGTCGGCCAGCCCCATCTCAGAAACCACCCGTTCGGCCACCCCCAGCTGGCCGATCCCGCCGTCGACCAGCAGAAGCTGCGGCGGGTAGGCGAACCGGCCCGGCCGTTCGTCGACCGGGAGCGCCTGTTCCTCCAGGTAGGCGGTGAGGCGCCGGCCCAGCACCTCGGCCATGGCGGCGTAGTCGTCGTTGCCGTCGACGTCCCGGATCCGGAAGTGCCGGTATTCGGAGCTCTTGGGCAGCCCGTCCTCCATGACGACCATGGAGCCGACGTAGTCGGTGCCCTGCAGGTGGCTCATGTCATAGCACTCGATTCGCAGGGGCGCTTCCGGCAGCGACAGCGCCTCCTGCAGCTCGTTCAGCGCCCGGGCCCGGGTGTTGTGGTCCGACGCCCGCTTCATGCGGTGGCGGACGAACTCCTCCTCGGCGTTGCGGGTCACCGTCTCCAGCAGGGCCCGCTTGTCGCCCCGCTTCGGGATCCGGATGGTCACCGGCCCCTCCCGCTCGCCGGACAGCCAACGGGCCAGCAGCGGACCGTCGTCTGGCTCGTAGGGCACCAGGACCTCGCGGGGCACCCCGCGGGGCGGGTCGTCGCGGTACATGGCCGCCACCACCTCGGCCACCACCTGGGACCGGTCCAGGTCCTCGGCCCTCTCCACGACGAAGCCCTTACGCCCCACAACGCGGCCGTGCCGCACGTGGAACACCTGGGCGGCAGTCTCCAAGTCGTCGCCGGCCAGGCCGACCACGTCGAGGTCCTCGTCCCGGGCGGCCACCATCTGCTGCTTCTCCAGCGCCCGCATCACGCTGGCCAGGCGGTCCCGNTGTCGAGCCGCTGTCTCGAACTCGAGTGCGGCCGACGCCGCCTCCATGTCGGTCCGCAGCCGGGCAACCACCTCGTCGGAGTCGCCCTCCAGGAACCGGACCAGGTCGGCGACGATGACGTCGTAGTCCTCCTTCGACACCTCCCCAACGCAAGGCCCGGCGCACTTCTCGATGTGGAANAGCAGGCAGGGCCGGCCCTGCCGCTCGTGCTCCCGGAACTTGGTGTCGGGGCAGGTCCGGGCCGGGAAGGTGCGCAGCAGCAGGTCAAGGGTCTCCCGGATCGCCCCGGCGTGCCCGTAGGGACCGAAGTAGCGCACGCCCTTCCGGCGCTTTCCGCGGGTCACCATGGGGCGGGGCCACTCGTCGGCCATGGTCACGGCCAGGAACGGGTACGACTTATCGTCCTTCAGGTCGACGTTGAACCGGGGCCGGTGCTCCTGGATGAGGGAGAACTCGAGCATGAGCGCCTCGAGCTCGTTGGCGACGCGNATCCACTCGACGGTGGCCGCCTCGTCCAGCATCTGCGCGGTGCGGGCGATCATCCGGTCTCGCCGCCCGAAGTAGCTGTTGAGGCGGTTCCGGAGGCTCTTGGCCTTGCCGACGTAGAGGACTCGACCCTCGGCGTCACGGAACTGGTAGGACCCCGGTGCGTCGGGGACGGTGCCCGACGCTGGACGCTCGACCATGGAGTCGAGCGTAGGACAGGCTGGTCAGGGGACCTCGGTCAGAAGGGCCCGTCAGAGGAGCCCGGCCAGGTAGCGTCCGGTGTGGCTGTCCCCCACGGTGGCCACGTGCTCCGGGGTGCCCTCGGCGACCAGCATCCCGCCCCCGCTTCCGCCCTCCGGCCCCAGGTCGACCAGCCAGTCGGCGGTCTTGACCACGTCCAGATTGTGCTCGATGACGATCACCGAGTTGCCCTGGTCAACGAGCCGGTTCAGCACGCCGAGGAGCTTGCGGACGTCCTCGAAGTGGAGGCCGGTAGTCGGCTCGTCGAGGATGTAGACGGTGTGGCCAGTGGGTCGCTTGGCCAACTCACTGGCCAGCTTCACCCGCTGCGCCTCGCCACCGGACAGCGTCGGTGCCGACTGGCCCAGCCGGACGTAGCCCAGCCCCACGTCGACGAGGGTCTGCACGTGGCGGGTGATCGACGGCTGGTTCTCGAAGAAGCCGAGGGCCTCGTCGCACGGCATGTCGAGCACGTCGGCGATGGTGCGACCCTTGAACCGCACGTCGAGGGTGTCGCGGTTGTAGCGCTGGCCCTTGCAGACCTCGCAGGGCACGTAGACGTCGGGCAGGAAGTGCATCTCGATGCGGATCGTCCCGTCGCCCGAGCAAGCCTCGCAGCGCCCACCCTTGACATTGAAGCTGAACCGTCCCGGCTGGTAGCCGCGGATCCGGGACTCCTCGGTCTTGGCGAACAGCTTGCGGACGTGATCGAACACGCCGGTGTAGGTCGCGGCATTGGACCGAGGGGTCCGCCCGATGGGCGTCTGGTCGATGTTGATGACCTTGTCGACCTCCTCGACGCCGTCCAGCGCCGTGTGCAGGCCGGGTGGCACCTTGGACCGGTAGACCTTCTGCATCAGGGCCTTGTGGAGGATCTCGTTGACCAGCGTCGACTTGCCGGAGCCGGACACGCCGGTGACCGCCACCAGGCAGCCAGTGGGGAACGACACGTCGAGGTCGACCAGGTTGTTCTCCCGGGCGCCCCGCACCACGAGGTGCCCGCCGTCGCCGGGGCGGCGCACCTGAGGGACCGCGATCTCCTTCCGCCCCGACAGGTACTGGCCGGTCAGCGACCGCTCCTCCTCCAGTAACTCGTCTACAGGCCCGGAGTGGACGACGGCCCCGCCGTGCTCGCCGGCCCAGGGCCCGATATCGACGACGTGGTCCGAAGCCCGGATGGTCTCCTCGTCGTGTTCCACCACCAGGACGGTGTTGCCGAGGTCGCGGAGCCGCTCCAGGGTCTCGATGAGCCGTCGATTGTCGCGCTGGTGGAGGCCGATGGACGGCTCGTCCAGCACATACAGCACCCCAACCAGGCCGCTGCCGATCTGCGAGGCGAGGCGGATGCGCTGGGCCTCGCCACCGGCCAGGGTGGCCGCCGAACGGGACAGCGACAGGTAGTCGAGGCCAACGTCGAGGAGGAACCCGAGCCGGGCGTTGACCTCCTTGAGGACCTGCTCGGCGATCATCGCCTCCCGGTCCGTGAGCTCCAGGTCGCGCAGCAGGGCGGCCGCGTCGGCGATGGACAGGCCGCACACGTCGGACAGTGAGTGCCCGTCGATGGTGACGGCCAGCGACAGCGGGTTGAGCCGGGCGCCGTCGCACTCGGGGCATGGCACCTGACGCATGTAGCCCTCGACGTGTTCCCGAGCCGTGTCGCTCTCCGAGTCGCGGTGCCGGCGCCGCAGGTACGGCATGACGCCCTCGAAGTTGGCCGAGTACACCCGGGTGCGGCCGAAGCGGTTCTTGTAGCGGACCTGCACCCGGGCCTTCAGCCCGCCCTGCAGGAACGTCTTCTGCGCCTTCTTGGGCAGCTTGGCCCACGGGGTGGCCGGGTCGACGCCCAACTCCTCGGCTACGGCCTCGACCAGGCGGGCGAAGTAGCGGTTGTTGCCGCCGGACCACGGGGCGATGGCCCCCTCGGCGAGGCCCAACTCTGGGTTGGGGACCACCAACTCGGGGTCGACCTCGAACACCGTGCCCAGGCCGTCGCAGTGCTCGCACGCCCCGTAAGGGCTGTTGAACGAAAAGTTGCGGGGGGCCAGGTCCTCGAACGACTTACCGTCGCTAGGCCTCGACAGGTGCTGGCTGAAGACGATGGTCCGGGGCTCCACCGGGTTGCCCTCGTCGTCGACATCGCCGTCCCGGGGCACGACCTGCACCTCGGCGACGCCTTCGGCGAGCGCAAGGGCGGTCTCCATCGACTCGGTAAGGCGACGGGCGATGCCGTCCTTGAGCACCAGGCGGTCGACCACCACCTGGATGGTGTGCATCTCATAGCGGGCAAGGTCGAGGCCATCGCGTTCCAGGTCAGCCAGCTCGTGGGCCTCGCCGTCGACCACGACCCGGCTGAACCCCTCGCCGGCCAGTTCGGCCAACAGTGTGTCGTAGGTGCCCTTGCGGCCCCGCACCACCGGCGCCAGGACCTGGAAGCGGGTGCCGGACTCCATCTTCATGACTCGATCCACGATCTGCTGCGGCGTCTGGCGGACCAGGCGCTCGCCGGTCTCCGGATCGTGGGGCACGCCGATGCGGGCATAAAGGAGCCGCAGGTAGTCGTAGACCTCGGTGATGGTGCCGACGGTGGAGCGGGGGTTGCGCGAGGCGCTCTTCTGGTCGATGGAGATGGCCGGCGACAGGCCCTCGATGAAGTCGACGTCGGGCTTGTCCATCTGGCCCAGGAACTGCCGGGCGTAGGCCGACAGCGACTCGACGTAGCGGCGCTGCCCCTCGGCGTAGATGGTGTCGAAGGCCAGCGAGCTCTTGCCGGATCCGGAGATCCCGGTGAAGCAGATGAGCCGGTCGCGGGGTAGGTCGAGGTCGACGTCGCGGAGGTTGTGCTC
>PBUO01000051.1 GCA_002727895.1 Acidimicrobiaceae bacterium
CGCCGCGAGGAACTCCAGCCGATGGACGTTCCGACCTACACGCCCGACGACACCGCGGTCCCCGAGGGCGAGATCGTCGTGGAGCGGGCCTGCACCGCCCAGGACCTCGGTCCCAAGTTGAACCGCACCGCCGCCGACGTCGTCCGCTTCCTCATGCAGCAGGGTGAGATGGTCACGGCCACCCAGTCGCTGTCGGACGACATGATTGAGCTCTTCGCCGCCGAGATCGGTGCCGAGATCCGGATGGTCGACCCGGGCGAGGAGCAGGAGGTCGAACTACTCAAGCTGCTCGACGTTGTTGACGACCTCGAGGACGACGAGGCCCCGATCCGTCCGCCGGTCATCACCGTCATGGGCCATGTCGACCACGGCAAGACGAAGTTGCTGGACCAAATCCGGAGTGCCAACGTCGTTGACGACGAGGCGGGTGGCATCACCCAACACATCGGTGCCTACCAGGCTGAGCGTGGCGGCAAGCGCCTCACCTTCATAGACACCCCGGGCCACGAGGCCTTCACCACCATGCGGGCCCGCGGCGCCGGTTCGACCGACATCGTTGTCCTCGTGGTGGCCGCTGACGACGGGGTCATGCCCCAGACCGTCGAGGCCCTCGACCACGCCCGGGCCGCCGACGTGCCGATCATCGTGGCCGTCAACAAGATCGACCGCGAGAACGCCGATCCACAGAAGGTCCTCGGGCAGTTGGCCGAGCACGACCTGGTCCCCGAGTCGTGGGGTGGCGACACCATCTGTGTCGAAGTCTCCGCCCTGCAGAACCTGGGCATCGACGACCTGCTGGACAACCTGAACGTGGTGGCCGAGGTCGAGGACCTGCGGGCCGACCCCGACGGTCGGTCCCAGGGCGTCGTGCTCGAGTCCTTCCTAGACATCNGCCGGGGGCCGGTGGCCACCGTTCTGGTCCAGCGGGGCACCCTCAAGGTCGGCGATCCGCTGGTGGCCGGCGCCGCCTGGGGCCGCGTCCGGGCACTGGTCGATGACCAGGGCAGGCAGGTCAAGCAGGCCGGCCCGTCCACCCCGGTCCAGGTCCTGGGTCTGTCGGACGTGGCCGATGCCGGCGAGGGCTTCGTGGTCGCCCCCAACGAGAAGATCGCCGGCCGGGTGGCCGACAAGCGGGGCCACTGGCGCCGCCAGGCCAACATCGGACGCGACTCCCACGCCCTGTCGGGCGGTGCCCGCTTGGAGGACNTCTTCGAGCAGATCCAGCGGGGCGAGGCCGCCACGCTGAACCTGATCGTCAAGGCCGACGTGAACGGCTCCTTGGAGGCGGTTACCGAGAGCCTCCGCAANCTGGAGCGCGAGGAGGTGAAGCTGGCTTTCGTCCACCGGGCTGTGGGTCGGATCACCGAGAATGACATCCAGCTGGCCGCCACGTCGAACGCCACCATCCTGGGCTTCAATGTCCGCCCGGAGCGCAAGGCCAGGGAATTGGCCGAGGCCGAGAACGTCGAGATCCGCTCCTACGAGATCATCTACAAGCTGATCGAGGAGATCGAGGNGGCCATGCTCGGCCTGCTAGCCCCGGAGTTCGAGGAGGTCGTCACCGGCGACGCTGAGGTGCGCGAGGTATTCTCGGTGCCCCGGATAGGCAAGGTGGCCGGCTGCTATGTNACCAACGGCACCATCACCCGTGGATCCAAGGTCCGCTTCCTGCGCGAGGGCACGATCATCTGGAAGGGCGAGATCAGCTCGCTGAAGCGCTTCAAGGAGGACGTCCGCGAGGTCCAGTCCGGCTACGAGTGCGGTATCGGGCTNTCGGACTACCAGGACCTCAAGGAGGGCGACGTGATCGAGACCTTCGAGGAGCGGGAGATCCCCCGCACCTAGGGTCCGACCATGGGACGGCGTNCATCCCGCGGTTCCCGCTCCGGTGGTGGCACCAGCGGCTTCCAGCGGACTGACCGGCTGAACGAGCTGCTGGTCCGCATCTTGGCCGAGGAGCTGGAGCGGATCGACGACGACCGCCTGGGATTCGCCACGGTCACCGGCGTGGAGACCGACCAGGATCTGAGCATCGCCCGGGCTTGGGTGGCCTCCGACGCACCTGACGAGGAGCTGCTCGAGGTCCTAGAGGAGTACCGGCCCCGGCTGCACCGGGCCATCGGCGAACGGGCCCGGCTGCGACGGGTGCCGCCGCTGACCTTCCTGGTCGACGAGGCGGTCCGGTCCGCCGACCGGATCGAAGAGATCCTCCGCGGTTTCGGATCTCCCNCCGACGAGGAGGAGTAGTGCCGGGGCCNGCTCGGGAAAGACCTCCTCCNGGAGGGCCCGTTCCNGAGGGATTGGCGGTNATCGACAAGGAGGCCGGCTGGACCAGCCACGATGTGGTGGCGAAGTCCCGCGGCGTGNTGGGCACCCGAAAGGTCGGCCACTCGGGNACGCTGGACCCGGACGCCACCGGGGTGCTGGTCCTCGGGGTGGGTCGGGCCACCCGACTGCTGCGGTTCCTNACCGCGCTGGGCAAGGAGTACACCGGCCAGGTGGTCCTCGGAACCGAGACGTCCACTCTCGACGCCTCGGGGGAGGTCACCGCCACCCACGACATGGACGGCGTGTCACCGGCCGACGTGGTCGCCGCGGCGGCCGGNCTGACCGGTGGCATCGACCAGGTNCCGCCAATGGTCTCGGCGGTCAAGGTGGGGGGCCGCCGCCTCTACGACGTCGCCCGGGAGGGTGGCGAGGTCGAGCGGACGGCCCGACCGGTCACCGTGCACCGCTTCGACGTGGCGCCGGCCGACGAGCCGGGCGTCTACGACATCTCCGTGGCCTGTTCGTCGGGGACCTATGTGCGCAGCCTGGCCGCCGACCTGGGCGCCGCGCTCGGCGGGGGCGCCCACCTACGGAACCTGCGTCGGACCGCCGTGGGCTCGTTCACCTTGGATGAGGCCCGTCCGCTGGAGTCGCCGGTGCTGCTCCCGGTGGCCGCCGCGCTGCGCGACCTGCCCGGCGTTTCGGTCGACGAGGCCGCGGCGCTGGACGTGTCGCACGGGAAACCGATGTCCGTCGAAGCCCTCGGGCTGGACCCTGAGACGGCCGGGGTCGGCCCGTGGCCGGTGTACGGGCCGGGTGGAGACCTGCTGGCCGTCTACGAGCCGCACGGCGACCGGCCCGGTCGGGTCAAGCCGGCCATGGTGCTGGCCCCCACTGGCTCCTGACCGGCNCCCGCCACCTCTGGGCCGCCTCCCGTACCCGCCCGGGCCGCTGGCTAGCCTCGCCGCCGTGGAGATCCGTCGGACCGTCATCCCTCGTGACCCCGGGTTGCCGCGCACGGCGATCACCATCGGCGCCTACGACGGGGTCCACACCGGCCACCGCACGGTGATTGCCGAGGTGTGTCGCCTGGCCGACGAACGGGGTCTGGTCTCGGCGGTCGTCACCTTCGACCGGCACCCGGCCAGCGTGGTCCGGCCCGACTCGGCACCCCTGCTGCTGACTGATCCCAACCANAAGCTCGAGCAGTTGGCCACCACCGGGCTGGNCCTGACAATGGAGGTCCCGTTNGACGAGGTGCGGGCCATGGAGTCTGCCGAGGAGTTCGTGCGCACCGTCCTGGTGGACTGCGTGGGNGCGGCGATCGTCGTGGTTGGGGAGGACTTCCACTTCGGCCACCAGCGGCNCGGCAACGTGGCCCTGCTCCGGGAGATGGGCGACGACCTGGGCTTCGAGGTCCTCGGCCTGAACCTCGTCGGTCCCGACGGGGCGCCGGCCCGCGACCACGAGCAAGTGTCGTCGACGTTCATCCGCCGGGCCCTGGCCCGTGGCGACCTGGAGAGGGCCAACGCCATGCTGGGCCGCCCGCACGAGGTGCGGGGCACCGTCGGTGGCGGCGACCGTCGGGGTCGGGAGCTGGGCTTTCCGACGGCGAACGTGCGGGTCGATNCTTCGATCCTGCTGCCCGAGGACGCGGTGTACGCCGGGTGGTACGAGCGGCCCGACGGCTCGGTCCACGCCACGGCCATCTCGCTGGGCACCCGCCCCCACTTCTACGACGACGGCGCCCTGCTGCTGGAGGCGCATCTNCTGGATGTGGGTGGTTCGGACGACGGCGGACCCGACCTTTACGGAGAGGCGGCCCGGGTCCGGTTCGTTCGCCGCCTCCGGGGTCAGCGAACCTTCGACGATCTGGAAGCCTTGATCAAACAACTCCGCCGCGACGTGGCCGACACCCGCGCCGCGTTGGCCTGACCGGCCGGGTCGGGAGGCGACGTCGTGGACGGCCTCGACGTCCTGCTCCTGGTCGGTGGCGGTCTGTTCGCCGGCTGCATCAACACCATGGCCGGAGGCGGCTCGCTGCTGACGGTGCCCCTCCTCGTCGTAGCCGGGGTGCCGGGCGACGTGGCCAACGGGTCCAACCGGGTNGGCATCCTCACCTCCAACGCCTCGGCGGCCACCGCCTTCCGGCGCATGGGCGTCTCAGGCCTTTCCCGGGCATTGCCGGTCCTGGTGCCGTTGGTGGTCGGCTCGCTGGTCGGCTCGCTCCTGGTTTCCCGCCTGGGCGCGGAGTCGTTCGAGCGGGCCTTCGGCGTGGTGATGGTGCCCCTGCTACTACTGTCGCTGCGGCCGCCCCGGTTGGCGGCTGCCGATCACCCCTGGTCGGGCCCGGTGGCTGCCGTGGTCTTCTTCGGCGTCGGCCTGTACGGCGGTGCCTTCCAGGCCGGGATCGGACTGATCCTGGCCCTCGTCCTCCTGCGGTCCGGCATGGACGTGGTGGTCGGCAGCAGCGTAAAGGTGGTGGTCATCTTGACCGTGACCCTCACCGCCCTGCCAGTGTTCATAGTCGGTGGACGGGTCGACTGGGGCCCGGCGCTGGTCCTGGCCGCCGGGTTCGCCGTGGGTGGCGCCCTCGGAGCCAGGTTCACGGTTACTGGTGGCGAGCGGGTGGTACGCCCTGTGATGACGGTGGCCGTGCTGGCCCTGTCGGGCCGTCTGCTGGGCCTCTACTAGAAGGGCCGCGACCAGGCCCGATTCTTCCACGGGTCCGCAGGGCGCGGTCCGGTGGCCGCCGATACGATGCCGGGTACAACAGAGTCCTCGGGGTTGGGTGGAAGTCCCGACCGGCGGTGAGTCGGCTCCGGCTGGCGCAGCCCGCGAACCCCTGCGGTCCCGTCGTCCGCGACGGACGTCCGTTGGGGCCGACCAGGTGCGAGTCCTGGGCCGACGGTCATAGTCCGGATGGGAGAGGACGTCGGATGCGGCCACCATGCAGCGGACCGACCGGGCGGCCTTCCGGGTCGCTGTTGCCGTCGGTCCCGCGTGGTCGGCCGGGTCCCGTCGGCTCCCATCGGCTCCTCCCCGGGGCGATCGGATCGGGGCTCGGAGCCCCGGGGAGCAGGACCGGGACAAATGTTCACGGGGATCGTCGAGGAGTTGGGCGCGGTGCGTTCTGTCGGCGCGGTCGGCGACGGTCGTCGCCTGGTAGTCGATGCCTCAACCGTGCTTGACGACGTCACACTCGGGGCCTCCATCGCCGTCAACGGCTGCTGCCTGACCGTGGTCGAGTGGGGCGACGGCTGGTTCGCCGTCGATGCCGTTCCGGAGACGCTGGATCGGACCACCATCGGCGGTCTGGCGGCCGGCGACCCGGTCAACCTGGAACGCCCCCTGGCCGCCGACGGACGCTTCGGCGGCCACGTCGTCCAGGGCCACGTGGACACGGTCACCGAGGTAGTCGACGTGACCGACCAGTCCGACGGCTCCCGCCGCCTCACATTCCGCCTGCCCGACGAACTG
>PBUO01000052.1 GCA_002727895.1 Acidimicrobiaceae bacterium
ATTCGAACCTCCGACCTTCGGTCCCCCAGACCGACGCGCTAACCAAGCTGCGCCACAGCCCGTGGCAATTGGCCATTCTACCGGCGGCCCTTCGGGACGAGTCCCGGCGGTCCGACCCTCAGGACATCAGGTCACCAACAGCCAGAGGCCCTGGAGGAGGCGCCACCCCAGGTAGGCCACGGCCGCGCCGGCGAACACCCAGAAGTGCCACGGCACCTTCTGCGACCGGGCCGGCGTACCGTCGGCATCGGCCACCCGCTCACCGCACTTCGGGCACGTCCCGACCACCGACACCGAGTTCGGGCTCAGGTATCGGGCGCACGGCTCGCACCACGGCATCTATCCCGCTCCCCCCAGACCCGCGCCGACCCGGCCGGTCAGGTCTTGCGGACAGCCAGGATGGCCAGGTCGTCCTGAACCTTGCCGTGGCTGAAGTCGTTGGCCGCGTCCAGCAGTTGCTTACACAGCACCCCGGGAGAGATCCCCGGGTTGCGACGCACCATGTCGCCGATCCGTTCCTCGCCGAACAACTCGTCGCCGTTACGGGCCTCGGCCAGGCCGTCGGTGTACATGACGGCCATGTCGTCGCGGGCCAGCGGGATCTCCCGACTGAAGTACGAGGCGTCCGGGGTCAGCATCAGGAGCGGCCCGGTGGACCGCAGGGGCCGGACCTCCCGAGCGTGCCACAGGAAGGTCGCCGGATGTCCGGCCGAGGCATACCTCATGGTCTCAGCCTCGGTATCGAAGACAAGCACGACCAGGGAGATGAACTCCTCGGACCGCTCCACCGACGACATCTGCCGGTTCAGTTCCTCGAGGGCCTGGGCCGGGTCCCGGAACTGACGGAGGAAGGTCCGCAGCAGGTACTTGGCCTGGAAGGCGGTGATCGAGGATTCGATGCCGTGGCCAGCCACGTCGCCCACCACCGCGGCCAGACGGGTGTCCGACATCTTGAACACGTCGAAGAAGTCGCCGGCCATGAGTCCCGTGCCCGCCTGGTACACCCGTCCCGTCTCGAAGCCGGAGAAGTCGGGAAGCTCCTCGGGGGCCAAGCGGCCGGCCCACGCCTTGGGGGCGAGGTCCTCCTGTTCGAGGGCTTCCCGGGACCGACGCTCGATGTCTATGCCCTGGCGGGCCACCCGGGCCTCGTACACGGCGTGGCGCGACCACACGGTGGACACCAGTGCCGGGACGGCCACCAGCGAGAAGACCGTGGCCCCCGCCACCCCATCGACGTAGGCGTTGACTAGGGAGGCGACGGCCAGCAGGCCATAGAGCGACGAGGCGTGGAGTTCCTTGCGGAACGTGGACCAGGCCAGGGCGTAGGCGTCGGGCGCCTCCTCCGGGTCGATCCTGCCCACCAGGCGATAGCGGAGCAGGGCCGACCGACCCCAGCCGACGGCCGCGGCAGAACAGACAATGCCGAGGACGGTGAAGACCGGCGCGCGCATGCGGATCCAGCGTAGTCGTAGGCGTCCGAACCGAACGGTCGACCAGGCCTGAACTAACCGCGGATCCGGGCAACTGTCTTGCCTTTACTCCGAACGCCTCCGGACCCGCATCTTGATGGGCGTCGAACCGAGGTCGAGATCCTCGCGCAACTTCCGCTCCAGGTACCGCAACCAGGTACGCGGCACCTCGCGATTGGCGAACAGGGTGAAGGTCGGAGGGTCGGTCGCCCCCTGGGTGGCGTAGAGGATCCGCGCCCCGGCCGGGGCCGGGTGGGCGGCCTGGGCGGCCCGCACCACGTCATTGACCTTGCGGGTCGGAATCCGGGTCCGGTAGTCGTCGAGGGTGTCCTCCAGCGCCGGCCAGAGGCGCTGCACGTTGCGCCCGGTCAGGGCGCTGATCCGCAGCACCGGAGCCTCGCCCACGAAGTGCAGCTTGTCGCCGACCTGCAGCATCGCTTCCTCGCGCTGCTCTGAGTCGCACAGGTCCCACTTGTTGAGTAGTACCACGATCGGACAGCCCGCGGCGTCGACCCGCTCGGCAAGGCGCTGGTCCTGGTGGGTGACACCCAGAGTGGCGTCGACCACCAGCAAGGCCACGTCCGCGCCATCGACGGCCCGGAGGGCCCGCACGAGCGAGTAGTACTCGGTGTCCTCGTCGATCCGGGCCTTGCGGCGCATCCCGGCTGTGTCGATGAACCGGACGGGCCCGTGATCGGTCTCCACCACGGTGTCCACGGTGTCGCGGGTGGTGCCCGGCCGATCGTGGACGACGGCCCGCTCCTCGCCGGTCAACCGGTTGAAGAGCGTCGACTTTCCCACGTTGGGGCGCCCGACAAGGGCCACCCCCATGATCCGCTCGCCGTCCCCCTCGTCAACCTCGTCACCATCGTCGACCTCGGGCAGGGTGACTACGAGGCGGTCCAGCAGGTCGCCGGCCCCGCGACCGTGCAGGGCACTCACCGGCGACGGCTCGCCCAGGCCCAAGGACATCAGCTCCCAGATCGAGGCCTCGTGGACCCGGTCGTCGACCTTGTTGGCCACCACCAGGACCGGCGCGTCGACGGCCCGCAGCAGCCTGGCCACCCGGGCGTCGTCCTCGGTCACCCCGACCGTGGCGTCGACCACGAACAGGACGGCGTCAGCTGTGGCGATTGCCTGTTCGCTCTGCCGGCTGACCTTGTCGTCCAGCACGTCCCCGTCGGCCATCCAACCCCCGGTGTCGACGAGGGTGAACTCCCTCCCCTGCCAGGACGCCTCGACCTCCTTGCGGTCCCGGGTCACGCCGGGGCGCTCCTCCACGATGGCCTCGCGGCGGCCGATGATCCGGTTCAGCAGGGTCGACTTGCCGACATTCGGGCGCCCGACGATGGCCACCACGGCACTCATGCCACGACCTCCCCCATGCCGCCACCTTTCTCATACCGACCCCCGAGGGCGGCCCGAAGCGAGGCGCCGTCGGCCGGCACGACCTCCACCGGGCGCGGCAGGTCCGACGGCTCGGAGCCGTCGAGGAACCGTCCGTTGCTGAGGCACACGTCGGGCAGCAGGTAGCGGTGACCGGCCGGCTGCCCGTCCAGCACCCGGGCCAGATCTTCGCCCACCAGGAGTCCGGTCACGCCGACGTTCCCCCCGAAGAAGCGGTTCTCCACCGGCAGCACCCGGACGTCGTCGCGCCCCAGCGAAGCCACCAGGGGCTCGAGCACGGGAGCCCCGAGCTCGCCGGTGAGGACGGCCACCGGAGCATCGGCACGGGGTCGTCGGCTCGGGGCGGCGAGGGCCACCCCGTCGTCCGACCCGGCAGCGGTTCCGCACGATCGGGGCGCCCGGAACCCCAGGGCCGGTGCGCCGTCCACCGACCGGAAGAATCCCGATGCCCGGTCAGCCGACATGGGGTCGCCATCGACGACGTCGCCGCGGAACTCCTGCTCGAAGGCCCGAGCCATCCCCACGCCATCCTCGATCATGTCCACGCCCTCGTAGGCGTCGAGGGCCGGGAAGGGGCGTCCAGCCAACAGGTGGTATTCGTCGGCGGCGTGCACCAGGCGCCGGCCCACCGCGGCCAGGAGGCGCTCCTGCCAGGCCTCGACCACGGCCACGACCTCGGCCGCCTCGGCCGGCGTGTGGGCCCGCATCCTCGGCTCGTCATTGAATCGGCTCACCCCGAGCGGCACTACACAGAGGCTGGCCAGGTCGCTGAACCGGTCGGCCACATCGGCCAGGGTGTCCTCGAGCCAGGCGCCACCGTTCAGGCCCGGGCACACGACGACCTGGCCGTGGACCGTCACCCCGTGGTCGAGCAGCGCCCGTAGCCACCGCAGGCTGGTGGCCCCGCGCCGGTTGCGGAGCATCTCGGTCCGCTTTTCCGGATGCGTGGCGTGGATGCTGACGTACAGCGGATCGAGCCGTTCGGTCACCACCCGCTCCATGTCAGCTTCGGTGAACCGCGTGAGGGTCGTGAAGTTCCCATAGAGGAACGACAGCCGGTAGTCGTCGTCCTTGACGTACAGGCTGCGACGCAGCCCCGGAGGCAGTTGGTAGATGAAGCAGAACTCGCAGTGGTTGTCGCAGGTGCGGACACGGTCGAACAGTGCACTGTCCACCTCGATGCCCAACGGGGCGCCGTCCGGCTTGGACACCACCACGTCGCGCTCCAGCCCTCCACGCTCAACCGTCATCTCGACCACGGGCGCGTCCACCAGCAACTGGTACTCGATGACGTCGCGCGGGACGCGGTCGTCAATGGTGAGAAGCCGGTCGCCAGGCACCACGCCGGCCCCTTCGGCGGGGGATCCGGCGGCGACGGCGACGACCACGGGGGCCGACATGGACTTCAGGCTATCGACGGGTCCTCCCAGGTCGGGTCCGTCCCGCCCGTCGCCATAGGCTCAGGGCGTGACCGCCACCCCGGGCGTGGAGCGCGTCCTCCTCGCCGAACCCCGCGGCTTCTGCGCCGGCGTCGAAATGGCCATCAAGGCCCTCACCTGGATGGTCCGGGCCTTCGACGAGCCCGTGTACTGCTACCACGAGATCGTCCACAACAAGCTGGTCGTGGAGCGCTTCGAGGCTCTAGGCGTGGTGTTTGTCGATGACATCGGAGAGGTGCCCGAGGGCTCCCCGGTGATGCTCTCGGCCCACGGCTCGGCCCCCGAGGTGGTCCGCCGGGCCCATGACGTCGGCGGCTACACGGTCGACGCCGTCTGCCCGCTGGTCACCAAGGTCCACCACGAGGTCAAGACCCGGGCGGCCAAGGGCTACCACATCGTCTACGTGGGCCACGCCGGCCACGAGGAGGCCGAGGGCACCATCGCCGTGGCCCCCGAGGCCATCCACCGGGTCGAGCACCCTGACGAGGTGAGGGCACTGCCCGACCTGGGCGACGACGTGGCCATCCTCGCCCAGACCACTCTCAGCCACCGGGACTGGGGTGGCGTGGTGGACGCCGCCGGCGACCGGTGGCCCGACCTGTGGTCACCGGGACGCAGCGACCTGTGCTTCGCCACCACCAATCGCCAGGGGGCCCTGCTGGACCTGGTCGACCGGTGCGACGCCGTGGTGGTGATCGGCTCCACCAACAGCTCCAACACCCGGGCGCTGGTCCAGTTGGCCACCGAGGCGGGATGCGACCGGGTGGTGTGGATCAACCGGGCCGAGGAGCTCCCCGACGACCTGTCGGGCACCGTCGGGGTGACCGCAGGAGCCTCGGCACCCGAAGACGTGGTGGACGCGGTGGTCAGGTCGCTAGCCCCCCGGGAGGGCGTGGAGACGGTCCGCCACACCGAGGAAGACGAGTACTTCCCGCCGCCCCGCAACCTCCGCGACCTGCTGCACGCCGCCCGCGGGTTCGCCACGATCGGCTTCGGGGCACCGGCACTATCCGGGCACCTAGACGACCGGGCGATCGACGCCTCGGACGCACTGGCCGCCCTGGACCGTCTCCATCCGGCCGGCTAACGCGCTCACCGGCTGGCCTGCTGACCGGTCTCAGGCCTCCAACTACTCCGGTTCGGGGAGGGCGGGTCGGCCAGCGAGCCGCTGGGCTTCGTCGAACGCCTCCTGCAGGCCGGCGCGGAGCCGTTCGGTCAGCTCGTCGACAACCCGCCGGGGCACCCGCCGCTCGACGACCGGTGGATGGATAGGTTCTCCGACCACCATCACCACCTTGCACGGACGGACCAGCGGCGACCCACCCGGCATGGCGTGGTCGGTGCCGGCGATCCCCATGGGCACGATGGGCACTCCGGCCCGGGTGGCCACGAAGGCTGGCCCGGCGTGGAGCAGTTCGGCGCGGACCACCGGCCCGTGCTGCCGCGTCCCCTCGGGGAACATGACCATCGGCTCGCCCCGCTCCAGCACCTCCTGGCAGGCTCGCAGGGCGGCCCGGTCGGCCGTGCCCCGCTCCACGGGGAAGCCGCCGACGATTGTCAGGAATCGGCCGCCCAGCCTGCTCCTCCAGAGGGACTCCTTGCCCAGGAAGCGCTGTCGACGAGCGGTAACCATGCCCCCGACCGGCGTGTCGAGATAGGACCGGTGAACCGGCGAGAGGATGTAGGCGCCCTCCGCAGGAAGGTTCCCCTTACCGACCACGCGAAACCGGAACCAGGCCTTGCAGAGCAACCAAAGCGCCGACCAGCAGACGCGGTAGGTGATCCGGTCGACGAGCGACATCCGGCGACCGAGGTCCGAGCCGGCCTCCTCGAGGTGGTCCCCGTCCCGGCCCGGCGCACCGCTCATCCGAGCATCTCCACGATGGCGTCGACGGCGCCGTCCACCGTCAGCTCCGAGGTGTCAAGCACCCGAGCACCGTCGGCGGTAACCAGCGGGCTGGCGGCCCGGTTGGTGTCAGCCTCGTCGCGACGGCGGATCTCGGCCGCCACCTGGTCCACGGCCATGTCCGGGAACTCGGCGGCCCGCCGGCGGGCCCGNACNTCNGCCGAGGCNGTNAGGTACACCTTCANCTCGGCGTCGGGGAAGACCACCGATCCGATGTCCCGGCCCTCCATCACNCCCCCACCCAGNTCGGCCACCCAGCGACGCTGCCNGGCCACCAGCTCGNCGCGGACCTCCGGGTTGGCGGCNACGNCGCTGACCNCCGCGGTGACCNCCGGGCCCCGNATGGCCTCCGANGCGTCCTCGCCNTCNACCAGACACCNCGACCGGGTCACNTCCAGTTCGACNNCCCGGGCCACGTCNGCCACCGCCGCNGCNTCAGACNGGTCGACGCNCCGNNCCAGCNCCGCGTGGGCCACCCCGCGGTACATGGCCCCGGTGTCNAGATACTCCAGGCCGAGNCGGTCGGCCACGGCCCGNGCCACCGTGGACTTGCCCGAACCAGCCGGCCCGTCGATGGCGATCACCCGACGTGGCGTCGCTCCGTCGTCCATCAGCCCCTCCACGGGCTCAGCCTGCCCCANCGNCGCCNNCCCGCAGGGCCGCCAGGTGGNCGGCNAAGCCCGGATAGCTGGTGGCCACGGCGTCCCACCCNTCGATGGAGGTCGACCCGTCGGCCACNAGNGCGGCCACGGCACACGACATGGCGATCCGGTGGTCGTGATGCGAATCGACCNCGGCACCACGCAGGCCAGCACCNCCCGGACGACCCCGGACGACCAGCCGGTCGCCCTCGGNGCGGACNNNGGCGCCCATNCGTNCCAACTCCGACTCCACNGTGGCCAGACGGTCGCTCTCCTTGACCCGAAGCTCGCCGACGCCATCGAAGGTCGTCTCCCCGTCAGCGCAGGCCGCGGCCACGGCCAGGATCGGNACCTCGTCGACAAGACCCGGAACCTCGTCGGCGGCCACCGCGGTTCCCGACAGATCCGCCGACCGGACGACGAGGTCACCCGACTCCGGATCGTGGGTCACGTCGGCGCCCATGCGTCGGAGCACGTCCACGAATCCAGTGCGGGCCGGCCCCTCGTACACGTTGCCGACCACCACCTCGGAGCCAGGCACGACCGACGCCGCCACGGCCCAGAAGGCGGCCTGGGACGGATCCCCAGCCACATCGTGGTCGAAGGGACCGGGACGCCCCGGATGCACGGTGGTGCGGACCAGGCCGTCGACGGACTCNTGCTCCCCAACCTGCTGCTCGACGGTGACGCCGGTGGCCGCCATCAACTCCTCGGTGTGGGCCCGGGACAGCCGGTCCTCGACCACCGTGGTCGGCCCTGCGGCGGACAGGCCGGCGAACAGCACGCAGCCCTTCACCTGGGCACTGGCCACCGGCAACCGGTACTCGATGCCCGACAGGCCTCCCCCACCTACGGTCACCGGCGCCCGACTCCCGTCGCCGCTGCCCTCCACCGAGGCGCCCATGGCCCGCAGAGGGTCCAGCACCCGGCCCATCGGCCGGCGGCGGATCGACTCGTCGCCGTCGAGGACCGAGCGAAAGTCCATCCCGGCCAACAGGCCGGCCAGGAGGCGGATCCCCGTGCCCGAGTTGCCCACGTCCAACGGCCCGTCGGCCGGCCCGAGGTTCCCGCCCCGGATGGAAAGTGCACCGTCGCCGATCACCCGGGCCTTGGCGCCCAAGGCCTCCACGATCTGGAGGGTGCAGCGCACGTCCTCGCCGTCGCTGAGACCCCGGATGGTGGAGTCCCCGTCGGCCAGGGCGGCCAGCATCAGGACCCGGTGGGAGATCGACTTGTCGCCGGGGACCCTGAGCCGTCCCCGGAGTGGACCCCCGGGCTCGACCCACTGCGTCGTCACGGGGCCAGNGGGGCCGACGACGGCCGGTAGCCCTTGGCCATCAGGCCACCGGTGAGGCGCTCGGCCATGGCGGCCTCCACGATGAGCAACACCACGCCACGGTCGCCCTCGGCCGAATGGGCGATCTCCAGGTCGTAGATGTTCACATCCAGGTCGGTGGCCAGAAGCGTGATGGCCGCCAACTCGCCCCGCTGGTCGAGCACCGGCACCCGGACCTCGGCCAGATCCGAGGGGCGTGGGGCGCCGGTGGGCAGGCTGATCCGGGCCGCCCGGGCCGTCTCCAATCGGCGCAGCAGCCCGGCCCGGTCGCCCTCGGCCACCTCGGCACGCACCGCGGTGAGCGCCGCCACCAGGTCGTCGAGCACGCCGTCGATGGCCGTTGCGTTCTCAGCGCAGATGTCGGGCCAGATGCCGGGATGACCGGCCGCCACCCGCGTCATGTCCCGGAAGCCGCCGGCGGCCAGCCTGAGGACCGCCGCGTGCTCCTCAGACCGGGCCGAGGCGATGCCCATCAGGGCCGCAGCGGTGAGGTGCGGGACGTGGGAGACGATGGCCACGATCGAGTCGTGGCGATCGGGTGGCAGGGTCACGATCTCGGCCCCCAGCGAGGACACCACGGAGCGGACCCGGGCCAGAATGTCTCCGCTGGTCGTCGCGGTCGGGGTGAGGACCCAAGTGACGTCCACGAACATGTCCGGGTCGGCACCCTCGACGCCCTCCTGCTCCGATCCGGCCATCGGATGGCCGCCCACGAAGCGGTCGTCGGCCACAGCGGTGACCAGCGGGGCCTTCACGCTGCCCACGTCAGTGACCAGGCCGTTCGGGGCGGCGGCCAGCGCCTCGGACACCGCGTCGGCCAGGTGCCCTACCGGGGTGGCCACGAAGGTGACCTCGGCCTCGGGGTCCCATCCGGCCCGGTCGACGGCACCCAACGAGACCGCCGTGGCCACCCGTTCCTCGTCCCGGTCGACGCCCGAGACGTGCCAGCCACGGGCCCGCAGGGCCATGCCGATCGACCCGCCGATGAGGCCAACGCCGACCACCGTGGCCCGTCGAGCCGACTCGGGGGTCAGGGCGCGCTCGTCCGGCGCTGGATCAAAGGCCACCATGGGCCTCGATGCTACCGGCGGGCCGCCCGGGCCTCGGAGGGAGTTCAGCCTCCGTCGGACCGATCGACCACCTCGTCGGCGACTGCTCTTGCCAAGGCCCGGACCTCGTCGCCGGTNAGCTCCCGCCAGGACCCCGCGGCCAGCGATCGGTCGGCGATCGGACCGATCCGGGTGCGGACCAGACGGCGGACCGGGTGTCCCACCTCGTCGCACATGCGGCGGACCTGCCGGTTCCGACCCTCGTGGATGGTCAGGCGGACCGCGGCCGACCCGTCCAGAGCCTCGCCGACCAGCGAGGCCCGGGCCGGGGCGGTGGGCCCGTCGTCCAGCTCGATGCCCTCCCGGAGGCGGCGCAGGGTGGCCCGGGTCGGCACCCCGTCGACCTCGGCCACGTACTCCTTCTCCACACCGTAGGAGGGATGGGTGAGCCGGTGGGCCAGCTCCCCGTCGTTGGTCAGCAGCAGCAGCCCCTCGGTGTCGACGTCGAGGCGGCCCACCGGGAACACCCGCGGCTCGGCGGGGACCAGCCCGACCACCGTAGGGCGACCATGGGGGTCGTCAGCCGTAGTCACCACCCCGGACGGCTTGTGGAGCAAGTAGTGGACGAGGTCGGGTCGGACCCCGACCGGTGCCCCGTCCACGGCGATTCGGGCCGTCTCGAGGTCCACCCGTCGCCCGAGGACCGCCACCTCGCCGTCGACGGTGACCCGCCCGTCGGCGATCAGGTCCTCGCAGGTCCGCCGGCTCCCGATCCCCACCCGGGCCAGCACCTTCTGGAGACGCTCCCCCTCCGGGGTGGCCCCGTCACCGGTGGCCGGATCCAAGCCGGACACCGGTCAGCCCTCCGGCGCCTCGACCGACTCGACCCCGGTGGCTTCCCCCATCCCCTCTGCGGGCGTCGCCCCCGGGTCGGCCCCCACATCGGCCATGAGGCCGCGCTCGAGGGCCTCGACCACCTCCGGTCCGGGCACGAAGTCGCCCAGCGGCGGGAGATCGGCCGCGCTGTCGAGCCCCATCCGCTCCAGGAACTCCCGCGTCGTGCCATAAAGGATGGCGTTTCCCGGCCCGGGGTCGCGGGAGAGCTCGCCGATCCAGCCCCGCTGCTGCAGAGTCCGCATCACGCCCTCGGCGTCCACGCCGCGGATGGCCGACACCTGCGCCCGGGAGATGGGCTGCTTGTAGGCCACGATGGCCAGCGTCTCCAGGGCCGCGGCGGTCAGGCGACTGGACTGGCCCTCGAGGACGAAGCGCTCCACCCACGGCGCCTGGTCGGCGTGGCTCTGGAACCGGTAGCCGCCGCCCACTCGGACCAGGGCGAAGCCCCGACCGTCTGCCTCGTAGTCCCCGGCCAGCACCGCACACTGCACCTCCACGGTGGCCGTCGAGACCTCCAGCAACTGGGCGAGCAGGTTCGGAGACACGGGATCGACGGCCACCATGAGGATGGCCTCGACTGCCCGACGGACCTCGACCGTCCGCTCCTCTGGCAGCGCGTCCTCCGGCACCGGGTCGTCTGGCAAGGGACCGTCAGCCCTCGTAGGCATCGATCAGGTCGACGTCGCCCGGCTCGGCGCCGGGGCGCCACCCCACGTGGATGTCCCCGAAGGCCCCCAACTGGTCGACCTCCACCAAACCCTGCTTGTACAACTCGAGAACGGCCAGGAACCGGACCACGATCTCGATCCGGTCGACCAGGCCATGGGTCAGGTGGCGGAAGGTGATGGTGCCCGAGCGGGGGATCTCGTCGACCAACTCGGCCACCGCATCGGCCACGCTGGCCCGGATGGGGGCGATGTGCTCGGTCTCGACGTGGACCGACGGCCGGGGGGTCAGGCCCCGCAGGCAGGCGGCCCGCAGGTCGTCGGCGGTGACGCCGTCGAGCAGGTCGGGCGCCATGCCGAGGAACCGCTCCTCCAGACCGGCTCGCCGGGGCCACGACCGCGATGCCTCGGCGGCAAGGCGGCGCAGCACCACCGCGGCGTCCTTGAAGGTCTTGCACTCCAGCAGGCGGGCCAACAGGAGGTCCCGCTCCTCCCAGAGCCCGAACTCGTCGTCGGCGTCGACCCCTTCCCGGCCAGGCAACAGGCGACGGGTCTTGAGCTCGACAAGGATGGCCGCGATGAGCAGGAACTCGGTGGCCACCTCCAGGTCGAGGGCCTCCAGGAGTTCCAACTCGGCCAGGTAGGCGTCGACGATCGACGAGAGGGAGACCTCGTAGAGCTCAACCTCCTCCTTCAGGATGAGGTTGAGCAGCAGGTCGAACGGGCCCTCGTAGACGTCCGTGGTGACGGTGACGCTCACCGGCGCGACCCTAGGGACTCCGGTGAGGACCGCGGTGCATGGCCGGGGTCCCGGCTCACTCCTCGATGCAGTCCCAGGTGTTGTACAGCCCGAAGCCGATCACGTCCCGCTGCATCTCGTACACCAGGCACGGCTCGTCGACCCGCTTGTGCCCGGCCTCGTTGA
>PBUO01000053.1 GCA_002727895.1 Acidimicrobiaceae bacterium
CTACCCGGCCGACCAGCTGTGGGAGGACTACCGGCGCACCGCTCTGTTCTGCCTCTGCTATCCCATCCAGGCCGGCGGGACCATCGAACTGGTCAACGAGCGTGCGGTGCACCTGGTCGGCGACATGCTCGACCGGGTGGTGACCGCCATCCGGGACCTCGACGCCGCCGAGTTCCTGCCCTAGGACTCCCCATTTAGCGACTCAGGCCGTCAGGTGCGCCGTGTCGTTGAAGCCCCTCAACGANGGCCCGGCCNGTCCNAAGCCGATCGTCATGACCGAGGCCGGNGCCACGAACGTCCGCCACGCCACCTCGTCACCCACCCCNAGGGCCCACGCCAGCGCCGCCTTGANCGGCGACACGTGGGTGACCACCACCACATCGATGGTCCGCGCAGCCTCGGCCAGGTCNTCNAGGGCTGCTCGTACCCGGAGGCCCAGCGACCGGTGCGACTCNCCNCCAGGCGGCGCCCAGTCCAGGTCGGCCCGCCACGCCGCCCAGGTCTCGGGCGCGATGTCGGCCACCGGGCGACCATCGAACTCGCCGTAGTCCATCTCGACCCANCGCTCGTCCACCTCGACNGCCNCACNACCNGCAACGACACCGGACACCTCGAANGCNTCGGCGGTGCGTCGGGTCCGCANCAGCGGGCTGGACACCACCCGNTCGACGGGCCCCACCGCCGNGGCGACGGCCGNGGCCTGACGNTCGCCCAGTNCGTCGAGGTCGGGGTCGAGGCGACCNAGCAGCAGCCCGGAGGCGTTGGCCTCGGTGCGCCCGTGGCGGACCACGTGCAACATCAGCGCCTCCCCAAAGCGATCAGGCGACCCTCGTGCAGCAGCGCCCGTCGGGCCTCGGGACGGTCGAGGCCGAAGCGCCGCCATNCCCAGAGGCNCAGGNCGAGGCCGNCNACCTCNAGCANTACGCCTGCCGNCCCCCGGCCGAACTCGGGGACCGGCCCGTCCCCCAGNGTGTCAAAGCCGGCGAACGGCCACCAGAACACGGCGGTGTCGGCCCAGGTCCCGTCGAGGACCAGGTGGGCCAGCAGGCCGATGGGTAGGCCCAACCAGCGCCGCTGGACGAGGCGCCGCCCCCTAGCCACCAGCATCACCGCGGCCAGGGCCGCTACCCCGAACGCCGGCGTGTGCAGGATCCCGGGTCCGCCGACCAGCCCCTCGGCGACCGGCAGGACGGCGCCGACCGCGACGAGGCGCATGTCCATCTCCGCGCTCTCGAACACCAGGGCAACGGCCACCACCGACGCCACGGCAAACCAGACAAACACCGTCCCTAGCTCTCCTCGGACGCGGTCGCTCAGCGGGCGACTAGCCGGCCGCACTCACTGCAGTCGGCCAGTGTGCCGTCGGGCAGTCGCCGGACCCGGTCGGCCTCCACGGCCGGCATCGATGACGGGCAGCCAGTGCAGTCAGATCCCGAGAAGCCAACCACCGTGCTCGGCCCGAAGGCCGGCAGGTTCCGCTCGTATCGGGCCAGGTCGTCGGTGGGCACCCCGGCCACCGCCTCGGTCCGACGGCCCTCAGACTCGGCCATTTCCCCGATGATCTCTGCCTCGGCCTCGGCGAGTGCCCCCCGGGCGGCGTCGACCGCCCGGTCCTGTTCGTCGGCCGAGGTGGCCAGTTCGGCCAGGCGGGCGTCGATCGGCTCGACCAGCTCCATGATCTCGAGGACCTGGCCCTCCAGGTCGTCCTGCCGGCGGCGTAGGTGGCCCATCTCNTCCTGAAGGCTGGTGGCCTCCTTNGGGCTGGTGATCCCACCCCCGTAGAGTTTCTCGTCGAGTTCGGCCAGGCGGGCCTCGACGGCCGCCACCTCGCCCTCGTAGCGGTTCTGNCGCCGGACGTGNTCGAGGCGNTCCAGNNCGAGGCCCTCGACCTCNNCNTNGNTNGCCGNCCGGGCCGCNTCGGCCNNNGNNANNGCTNCNCGNTCNGGCAGGTTNGCCCGNCGNTGNTCCAGCTGGCCCTTCAGGACGTCCTCGGCNTGGACGGCGAANAGGCCCTCCATCAGTANACGCCGCCCAACTTGTGGTGGTCCCAGGTGATGAACGTCTCCGGCTCGACGACCACCACGGTGCGCTTGGCTGCCCACAGGGCCACGGCCGGCTCGAAGTGCTCTTCGGGGATCTCCGGCTGGTTGCGGCGCATGACCGCCCGGGCCACCTTCCGGACCTCGTCGGCGCCGCCCCCGCCGTCGTCGGCGTGGAGGACGGCCCGCCCCTTGATCATCACGCCCCGGAGCTGCTCGTAGACGAGCCCGTCCTCCAGCAGGACGGTGATCCGGTCGTTGCGCCGCAGGTTGATGATCTTCTGTGACTTGGTGTAGGTACCGAAAGCCAGCCTCCCGTCGACGCNGGCGAACCAGAGGGTCGACAGGTGGATGCCCCCATCCCGGTCNTGACAGGCCACCTGCAGGCTCTTCTGCTCCTCGATGAACGTCCACATCTCGTCGTCGGTCATGCGGATGCGATCGCGGCGGCTCTCGGCCATGGGTCCCTCTCCCGCTCCCCCTTCGGCGAGTCGGCAAGGCGATCGTAGACACCGGCGGGCCCGGCGGCGAAAGCGCCCGCAAAACTTCGCATGCCCCGCCGGGTGGGAAGGCGGGGCATGCGGTCACTCTCGGCACTGGGAACCTGGGGGAAGGTTCGAGCCGGAGGTTGCCGGCTCTCGAGGGGTGAGAGCCGTTATGGAGACCAAGTTACCGCTCGGTCACCGCCGGGAACCGGTTGTAGGCGGTGACTTCGGACACCTGTGACCGGCGACCGGAACAGGGCCCGGGCATTAGGGTCGGAGTGTGGCCAGGCCCACCGACGACCAACTGCGGGCGATCCTCGTCGACATGGTCGCGGCCCGCACCCAGGCTGGTCGACTCTGGAACCTGCAGCGCCAGGGACGGATCGGCACGCTGGCCCCCATNGACGGCCACGAGGCCACCTTCGCGGCGGCCGCCCACGCTCTCGACCCGGGCGAGGACTGGTTCCTCCCCCAGTACCGGGAACCTCTGGCCCTCCAGCACTTTGGACCNGAGGTGCTCGAGCACTACGTGCTCTACAACGTCGGCCACCCGGACGGCAGCCGCCTGCCCGAGTCGGTCCGAGTGGCCCCGCTCCAAATCTCGTTGGCCACCCAGGTCCCGCATGCCGTTGGGCTGGCCTGGGGCATGCGGCTCCGGGACGAGCCCGGGGTGGTCCTGGTGTCCTTCGGCGACGGGTCCAGTTCGGAGGGCGACGTGCACGAGGCCATGAACCTGGCCGGCGTCCTCCGGGCGCCGGTCGTGTTCCTCTGTGTGAACAACCAGTGGGCCATCTCGACGCCGCTGCACCTGCAGACCGCGGCGGCGTCGCTCGCTGACCGGGCCGTGGGCTACGGGATCCCCGGCACCACCGTGGACGGCAACGACGCCTCCGCGGTGTTCGACGCCGTGGACGAGGCCCGGGCCCGGGCCCGGGCCGGCGGCGGGCCCACCCTGGTCGAGGCGACGGTGTACCGGCTGGGCGCCCACACCACGGCCGANGACCCGACGCGCTACGTCCCGCCCGAGGACCTCGAGGCGGCCAGACGAGACGACCCCGTCGAGGGCCTGGCCATCCACCTCGAGGCCGCGGGCCTCTGGGACGACGGGGCCCGGGCCGCCGTCGAGGCCGAGGCGCTGGATCTACTGGACCGGCTGTTCGACCGGGCCGAAGCGCGGACGACAACCCCCGACGAGTTGATGGACCATTGCTTCGCCACCGACACCCAGCGGATGGCCCGGCAGCGACGGGGACTGTTGGAGGCGGCGGCCGGCGGGGACGGCCCGGTATGACCGGTACGTCCGAACTGACCATGCTGCAGGCCGTCAACGACGCCCTCCACGTCGAGATGGCCCGCGANGAGCGGGTCGTGGTCCTCGGCGAGGACGTGGCCCGCAACGGCGGCGTCTTCCGGGCCACCGAGGGGCTGTTCGAGAAGTTCGGCGAGGACCGGGTGGTTGACATGCCTCTGGCCGAGGGGGCGATCGTCGGCTCGGCGGTCGGCCTGGCCATGGCNGGCCTCGTCCCGGTGGCCGAGATCCAGTTCCTCGGCTTCTCCTACCAGGCCATGCACCAGATCGCCGGCCAGGTGGCCCGCCTGCGNTACCGCAGCCGGGGACGCTTCGAGCCGGCCATCACCATCCGGGCGCCGTTCGGCGGTGGCGTCCGCACCCCGGAACTCCATTCCGACTCGCTGGAGGGTCAGTTGGCCAACATGGCCGGCCTGAAACTGGTCGCCCCAGCCACCGCGGCCGACGCCAAGGGGCTGTTGGCCGCGTCGATCCGGGACCCCGACCCGGTGGTTTTCCTCGAACCNCTGCGGGGCTACCGGGGTGTCCGNGGCGACGTCCCCGACGGCCAGCACGTCGTGCCCCTNGGCCAGGCCCGGACGGCCCGCCACGGGGACGACGTCGTGGTGGTGGCCTGGAGCCACCAGGTGGAGTTGGCCTGTCGGGTGTCGGACGCCCTCGCCGACGAAGGACTGTCCGTGGCCGTGCTGGACCTGCGCTGCCTCGTGCCCCTCGACCTCGCGACCATCGCCGAGGCCGTGGACCGGTGCGGGCGGGCCGTGGTGGTCGAGGAGGCNGTCCAGACCGGCGGCTTCGCCGGCGAGGTGGTGGCCACCATCGTCGAGGAGTGCTTCTGGTCGCTGGAAGCACCCGTGGTCCGGGTATCGGGCTACGACGTCCCGTACCCAGTGGGGCAACTGGAGGACGCCTACGTCCCCGACGAGGCACGGATCGCCGCTGCGGTGCGCCGGGTCCTCGAGGTCGCCTGAGGCCGCCGGGCGTGTCGTTCTCCTTCCTGCTGCCGGACATAGGCGAGGGCCTNGAGGAGGCCGAGGTCGTGGAATGGTTCGTGGCCGTGGGCGACGCGGTGGTCCGTGACCAACCGTTGGTGGAGGTCTTGACCGACAAGGCCAGCTCGGAACTGCCGTCGCCGGTGGCCGGCACCGTCGTGCGACTGGGAGCGACCGAGGGCGAGCGCCTCCGGGTGGGCACCCTCCTGGTCGAGATCGACGACGGAATAGGGGACGCACCCCGGGAAGTCGGGGAACCGGTCCCGATGGCGGCGCAGATGCCAGAACCGGGCCCCGAGGCTACGGGACCTGCCGCTGCCGATCTGATGACCCCACGGCCGAAAGCCGCCCCTGCCACCCGACGCCTCGCCCTCGACCTCGGCGTGGACCTNGCCGCGGTCCCCGGATCAGNTCCNGGGGGTCGGATCACNGCCGACGACGTGCNCGCAGTCGCGTCAGAGACTGCCGTGTCGGAGGCCACCGCACCGGTTCCGCCGNCGGTANCCGCGGCCGCCCCGACCACACCGCCGNGCCTCGGGCAGGCCACACCGGGACGCCACGAGCTGCGGGGCATCCGCGGCGTGGTGGCCCGGAACATGGCCCGGGCCTGGTCGGAGGTCCCCCACATCCACTCCATGGACGAGATCGACGCCTCGCTGCTCGTCGACTTCCGGAGCCGCATACGGTCCATGGACCGCTCGGGCGCCGACGCCGTCACCGTGCTGGCCATCACCGCGGTGGCCGCCACCCGGGCCCTGCTTCGCCACCCGGTGGTCAACGCCCACGTGGAGGGCCACCCCGGCGACGCAATGGTTGTTCCAGACGGCGTCCACCTGGGCATCGCCACGGCCACCGAACGCGGCCTCATGGTGCCCGTGGTCCACGACGCCCACCACCTCGACTTGTTCGCCATGGCGGCCCGGATCGCCGAGGTCACCGCCCAGGCCAGGGCCGGCGACGCCACGGCGGCGGAGCTGTCCGGCGCCACCTTCACCATCACCAACTACGGATCCCTCGGCGGGCGCTTCGCCACCCCGATCATCCCGCCCGGACAGGGCGCCATCCTNGGGCTGGGCGCGGTGGCCGAACGCCCGGTNGCCGTCGACGGCGTCGTGGTGGCCCGCCCGACCCTCCCCGTCGTCCTGGGCGCCGATCACCGGATCATCGACGGCGACCTGGCCGAGGCGTTCCGCCAGGCGCTGGTGGCCGACTTGGCCGAGCCGCTGAACCTGCTCGTCGGGAGCTGAGGCCAATGGTCGTCGGCGAGGTGGCCAGCACGGTCGACCTGCTAGTGGTCGGGGGTGGACCGGGCGGCTACGCGGCGGCCCTCCACGGCGCTCGCCTCGGGCGGTCGGTCACCCTCGTGGAACGGGAAGCCGTCGGCGGCACCTGCCTGAACGTGGGGTGCATCCCGTCCAAGGCCCTCATCGAGGTGGCCGACGCCCACACCGTTGGCCAGCGGGTGCGCTCATGGGGCCTGGAGGCCACATCGACNGTGGACATGNCNGGCGTCCGTGCCCACCTNTCCGACNTGGTGGCCGGCCTGACCGATGGCGTNCGGGGTCTCCTGNCCCAGGCTGGCGTGGTGACGGTCGAGGGCCACGCAAGGTTCACCCGTCCGGGCCGCGTNTCAGTTGAACGCGGCGACGCCNTGGAGTTGCTCGACTACCGGGACGCCGTCGTGGCCACCGGCTCCCGGCCGATCGGGCTGACCGAGGTCCCGATCGATGGCGACCGGATCGTCGAATCGGCCGACCTGCTGTTCTCCGACTCCCTCCCCGAACGCCTGGTCTTGGTGGGGGGCGGCTACGTGGGCGTCGAGCTGGGGTGCGCTTTCGCCAAGCTGGGAAGCGAGGTCACCATCGTGGAGGCCGCCGACCGGATCCTCCCCGGCTTCGACGCCCGGACGTCACGCCAGGTGGCCNCCGGCCTCCGGGACCTCGGAATCGGCCTCTGCGTCGGGCACNNCGCCGTCGGCCTCGACGACCACGGCCTAAGAATCCAACCGGCCGACCCGGAAGCCGGGNGCGACGGTTCCGATCNNGTCACGCTGCCCGCTGACCGCATCTGCGTGGTGGTGGGCCGACGNCCCAACTCNGACACCGTGGCCATCGAGCGGGCCGGCGCCGACGTCGGAGCCGACGGCCTGGTGGTGGTCGACCCCACCCGTCGGGCCGCCGACCATCTGTACGCCGTCGGCGACCTCACCGCTGGGCCGGCGNTGGCCCACAAGGCGACCGCCGAGGCCGAGGTGGCCGTCGACGCGGCCTGTGGCCGCCCGGCCGCCTTCGACCCGACGGCCATACCCCTCGTGGTTTTCAGCGACCCCCAGGTGCTNTCGGTCGGCCTCGACCGAGATGCGGCGGCGGCCGCCGGGATGGANCCGACGGTCGCCCGCTTCCCGCTCGGCGCCTCTGGGCGGGCCCGCACCCAGGGGCGGACCGAGGGCACGGTCACCATGGTGGCCGACGCCTACGGCACCGTGGTCGGCGTGCAGGCCGTCGGCGCCCACGTGGCGGAACTGGCCGGCGAGGCCGCTCTAGCCGTGGAGACAGCGGCTACCGTCGAGGACCTGGCCGGCACCATCCACGCCCACCCCACCCTGGGGGAGGCGCTCATGGAGGCCGCCCTCGGTCTGGCCGGCCGACCCGTGCACGGACGCTGAGGTCACCGGACCCGGTCGCCGACCCCCACCCGTTCAGGCCGCAACACCCTCCGGGTCGCTCCCAGCCATCAGCAGGCCGAGGCGTTCCACGGTTGCGTCGGCCACGTCCATCACCTCGACGATCCGCCCGTCGAACATGACGGCCACACGGTCGCTGAGGACCAGCACCTCGTCCAGGTCCTCGGAGATGACCAAAACCGCAGTCCCCGAAGACCGCTCGTCGATCAGCCGCCGGTGGATGTACTCCGCGGCGCCGATGTCGACGCCCCGGGTCGGCTGGGCGGCCACCAGGACCTTCGGTCCGCCCGAGAGTTCCCTGGCCAGGATTAGTTTCTGGATGTTGCCGCCGGACAGGTTCGACGTCGTCGTCTCGAGCGACGGCGTCTTCACGGTAAACCGGTCCACCAGGTCACGGCAGGCCCGGGCTATGGCCCCAAGGCGCAGCAGGCCCCGCCGGCAGTACGGCAACCGGTCGTGGTCGACGAGGATCAGGTTCTCGGCCACCGAGAACTCGCCGACCACCCCGTCGCGCATGCGTTCCTCGGGCACGTAGGCCAGGCCGGCGGCCCGCACCCGACTCGGATGGAGCCCGGTCACGTCGCCACCGTCGATGGCCACCGTGCCACTGGCGGGTTGNCGCAGGCCGGCGATGGCCTCCGCCAACTCTCGCTGCCCATTGCCCGACACGCCGGCGATGCCCACCACCTCGCCGGCCCGGACCTCCAGGTAGCAACCGGCCACCGACTCCAGGCCCCGGTCGCCCATCACCCGCAACCCGTCCAAGGCCAGGCGCACCTCGCCGACATCGGCCGGCGGCCGGTCAGGCGCCAACTGCACGGCCCTGCCAACCATCATGTCGGCCAATTCGGCCTTGCTGGTCCGCTCCGGCGTCGTCTCACCGGTGACCCGGCCGTCGCGCATGACCGTGATGCGATCAGANAGGGNCAGGACCTCGTCGAGNTTGTGCGAGATGAAGATGAGGCCCACCCCGTCGGCGGCCATGGTCCTCAGCGTGGCGAACAGCTCGTCCACCTCCTGTGGGGTCAGCACCGCCGTCGGCTCGTCGAGGATGAGCAGCCGGCAGTCCCGGTACAGGGCCTTGACGATCTCGACGCGCTGACGCTCCCCCACCGCCAACTGCCATACGTGCGCCAACGGGTCGACGTGTAGCCCGTAACGGGCCGAGAGTTCCCGGACCCTGTCCGCCACCGCTGTGGTGTCGAGCAGGACGCCGTTGTCGGCCAGGCCGAGGGCCACGTTCTCGGCCACGGTCAGGGTGGGCACCAGCATGAAGTGCTGGTGGATCATNGCCACCCCGGCCTCGATGGCGTCGGCCGGCGTGGCGATGCCGCTCGCCTCGCCCGACAACAGCACCTCACCGGCGTCGGGCCGGTAGAGGCCGTAGAGCACCTTCATCAGAGTGCTCTTGCCGGCCCCGTTCTCGCCGAGGAGCCCGTGGACCTCGCCAGGGAGGACGTCCAGGTGGACGTCGTCGTTGGCCAGCACGCCGGGGAACCGCTTGGTGATCCCCCGGAGCTCCAGTAGTGGCGTCGGTGGCGTGTGCATCGGCGAACCGCCGCGTCCGGGCCGGCCGGTGTCCCCAGCCGGCCCGGACGCGTCAGGAACCTCGAATCAGGCTCCGGTCTCCANGAAACCGGCTGAGATGTCCTTGATGACCTTTTCGCCGATGCTCCGGGCATGGCTCGCGTCCACGGCGTCGTTGAACTCGATCACCAGGCCACCGTTCTCCAGCGTGATGGTGTGGGCCTCGCCGCCCAGGTCCCCGCCCTTGATGCCGTCGACCAAGCCCTGGAGGACGGCCTCCCACTTGTACACCTGGGAGGCCACGACGATGTCGGCACCAAGGGCCGTCTGGTTCGACTGGGTACCAAACCACATCGCCCCGTGCTCGGCGGCCACGCCGGTGGCTCCGACCACCATCTGGGCGGTGCCGGTAAGGATGTCGGCGCCGTTGGCCACGTGGCCTTGGGCAGCCTCGGCGGCCAAGGCCACGTCGCTGAACGACTCGATGTAGTTCACGTTGACGGTGATACCCGTGACACTCTCCGTGGCGCCGTTGACGAAGCCATCCACATACAACTTGGCGTCACCNACNGCGATCGGGCCGATGACCCCGATGATGCCCGTGNTGGTCATGCTGGCGGCCATCGCCCCCATCACGTAGCCGCCCTGGTCNGAGGCAGCGGTGTANGCCGACACGTTNGGCAGNCCGAAGGTGTCACTCGAGGTACCCCAGGCGAAGGCCACCTCGGGGAAGTCGGCAGCGATCTCCTGCAGGGAACCGCCGTACTGCGAGCCGTGGGCGATGACCAGGTCGTAGTCCTCCTCGGCGTAGCCCCGGATGGCCGCCGCGGCGTCGTCCACGATGAAGGTCCCGTCGGTGACGTCGACGGCGCTCACGCCGGTCAGGGCGCCGACGCCGTCCACGATGCTCTGGCTGAAGGCCAGGTCGTTGCTGGCGCTCGGGGCCACGATGGCGATGCGGAAACTGTCGTCGCCACCCGCCGACTCGTCGCCGTCCGAACCACAGGCCCCAGCCACCAGGACAAGGACCGTCAGCAGGGTGATGAGGCCCAGCCACTTCCGATGGTTCCGCTTCTGCATGTCGTTCCCTCCATCTGGGATTTACTTCGGTCAGGTTCCCGACCGAGGTCTTGAATGATCCTCGCGCGTGTCCGTCGTTAATGCCCGCGCTCGAACGGGCGGGTCAGCGCAGCCGGCTGGCCCACGGTGCGACTGATGACCACCAGGGCGAGGATCGTCAGGACGGCCGGCGCCATGGCGGTCAGGCTGGATGCAGCACCTGACACCAGGCCGAGCGTCTTCCACTGCAGGACGGTGGCCGACACCAGCCCGAAGAGCAGCGCCCCACCCATCACGCCGACCGGGCGCCAGGCCCCGAAGTAGACCAGCGCGATGGCGATGAAACCCTGCCCGTTGGTGAGGTTCTGCTGGAAGATGCCCAACTCGATGGCCAACACGGCACCGGCCAGGCCGGCCAGCATGTTGGCCAGCAGGATGGTCGTGGTCCGAATCCGGGCCACGCTGACCCCCAGGCTGTCGGCGGCCGCCGGGTTCTCGCCCACAGCCCGCACGCTCAGCCCGAAGGTGGTCCGGTTCAGCAGGAAGGCCACGACGGGCACAAGGGCGAACGCCACGTAGACCAGCACCGAGTGTTGGAAGAACATCTCGCCGACCTTCGGAATGTCGGAGAGCAACGGCACGTGCCAGTCGCCGAAGCCCCGAATGGGGAACGGTGTCCCCACCTGCTTCTGGAACAGCAGGTCGCTGATGCCCAAGCCGAACAGGAAGATCCCGATGCCGCTGATGCCCTGTTCGGCCCGCAAGCCCACGGTGATCACCGCGTAGACGACGCCCATGACCAGGCCCACGCCGAGGCCCACGAACACGCCCAGGACCGGGCTCTGCGTCTCGTAGATGGTCCAGTAGGCCCCGAAGGCACCGAGGAGCATCACGCCGTCGACGCCGAGGTTCAGCACGCCGCTGCGCTGGCCGATGGCCTCCCCCAGGCCGGCCAGCAGGAATGGGGTGGCCAGACGGATCCCCGAGCCGACCACGAAGACCAGCGAGGCGACGGTGAAGAAGTCGCCCATCAGGTCCCGGCCCCTTCGCGAGAGGCCCCGTCCTGTTCGGACGGATCACCTTCGGACGCCCGTTCGTCGCGGATCCGCCGACCCTGGACGAGGCTCTCGCCGACCGCCCGCCGGAGTCGGTCGCTGCTGACCACGAAAACCACGACGAGGCCGTTGAGGCCCACGATGAGCGCCGCTGGTACCTGAACGGCACGCTGCATGGCGTTGGCCCCGAATTGGAGCCCGCCGAAGAAGAACGAGGACGGGATGGTCCACAGCGGGTGGAGCCCGCCGAACAAGGCGGTGACGATCCCGTTGAAGCCGGCGGAGCCGGTGAAGCCCACGCTGGAGCCGTCGGTGACGAACCGGTGCGACTCGCTGCCGAACACAAGGATCGCCCCGGCCAGGCCGCACATGGCTCCGCTGAAGGTGAGCGCGGCGACGATGGTTCGCTTGACCGGCATCCCGGCGTAGCGGGCCGCCGGGGCGCTGTGACCCACGGCCCGGAGCCGGTAGCCGAGCGCGGTGCGCCACAACAGTACGTAGGCCAGGCCGGCCATGGCGACGGCCACGAGAATGCCGACGTGGAGGCGGGTGCCGCCGGGCAACAGCGGCAGGTCGGAGTTCTCCGAGAGTCGCTCGGTCTGGGGGAGCCGGCCGTGCTCCTTCTCGTAGGGGTCCATGATCGGATCGCGCAGCAGGAAGTTCATGAGCTGCACGGCCACGATGTTGAGCATGATCGTGGACAGGATCTCGTTGACGCCGCTATAGGCCTTGAGCGCGCCGGGCAGCGCCCCCCACAGGGCTCCGCCCACCAGGCCGCCGACCAGCACGAGCGGCACCAGCAGGATCCGCGGCAGGTCCGGGAAGCCGAGGGCAACGAGGGTGGAGACGATGGCACCGGCGATCATCTGGCCCTCGCCGCCGATGTTAATGACCGAGGCCCGGAAGGCAATGCAGATCCCCACGCCGACTAGCAGCAGAGGCATTGACTTGAGCGCCGTGTCAGCCAGGGCGTCGACGTCGCCGAAGGCCCCCTCCAGCAGCGCCCAGTAACCCTCCAGCGGGTTGGCGCCCAGGGCGAGCATCATCACGGCGCCGATCAGGAACGCGGCCAGCACGGCGGCCACCGGCACGAGCAGACCCGCCAACTGCGGACCGGCGACACGTGCGAGCCGGTCTCTTAGCCGCTCCCCCATCTGGAGGCGAGTCTCCACGATCGATCGGGATGGGTCAACAGTTTGTTGAAGGCGATGCCGGGGGGCCCAAACCGTCGGGCCGTGCCTAGCATCGGCTCCCATGTCGCCCCGGAACGACCCCGTCGAACCGATCCTCGAAGACCGGGTCGACGTGGCACGCAAGGTGGCCTCTGGGGGCTACAAGTGGACGCCGCAGGCCCCCGAGGTGATCCCGGCCTTCGTGGCCGAGCACGACCTCGGACCACTCCCCGCCATGCAGGAGGCCGTCCGCGAGGTCGTCGACCTGGGCGGCTTCGGATACCACCTGGGCGTGGAGGCGCTGGCCGAGGCTTTCTGCGGATGGTGGTCCCGGCGCCACGGCTGGGACGCCGATCCGGCACTCGTGGTGCCCAACGCCTCGGTACTGCAGGGCGTTTGGGCCTGCGTCGAGGCGTTCACCGAGCCCGGCGAGGCCGTCGTCCTCCCCACACCCATCTACTTCCCCTTCCACGACATCCCCCCAACCACCGGTCGCCGCATCGCCGACTGGCCACTCGTGCGCGACGNCGANGGCTGGCACCACGACCTCGACGACCTGGAACGCCTCCTNGCCGACGACCCGGGCATCCGCNTGCTGCTGTTGTGCCANCCGCACAACCCGACCGGCAAGGTCCTCACGGCGCCGGANCTNACCCGGATCGCGGAGTTGGCCGCAGANCACGATGTGGTCGTCGCCTCGGANGAGATCCATGCCGACTTCACCTACTCCCGAGACGGGGACCCCACTCNGCACGTCCCGATGGCGACCATCCCGGGCGCGGCNCCGCTCACCGTCACCCTGACGTCGGGCATCAAGACGTTCGCCATGGGCGGGCTGAAGGCCTCGGTGGCCGCNTTCGCCGATGAGCGCCTCCACNCCCGGTTCAGCGCGGTGCCCGAGAACCTGCTGGGNGGACAGAACCGCCTGGGCAACGCNGCGGCCGTCGCCGGCTGGNTCCACGGTGACGCCTGGGTGGANCAGTTGGTGGCCCTCTTCGACCGCCACAGNCACCACCTCGTGGATCGACTNGCCGCCGAGGCCCCGGACGTGCGGGTCCACCTCCCCGAGTCCACCTTCCTGGCCTGGCTGGACCTGTCGGCCTGCGACCCGGGCGACCGCCCGGACCNTTGGCTNCGCGACCGGACGAACGTGCTNGGCAAGGACGGCAACCTGTTCGGAGCCGCCGGCGCCGGACATGTCCGCCTCACCTTCGGCACCTCGACGACCATGCTCGACGAGATCATCGACCGGCTCGTGGCGGGCCTCTGACCCGGCGGTCGCCGGTAGGATCCGCGTCATCAGCGGTTGACGTGCGGGCCACCGACAGGGTGGTCCGTTCGCAGTTTTCTCCCGAGCGATCGGGCCCAACGCTGTGCCGGCCCGGTCTCGAACCGAGGAGGTGCCCCGTTGGGCATCGCACCCACCGACGACATGGTCCACGTGACCCGATGGCACTGGGGTGAGAAGGAATGGTCGCCGTTCTCGGCCGCCGAGATGGACCGCAGACAGGACGCCCTGCGGGTCCACATGGCCGCCGAGGGCATCGACGCCTGCCTGCTCACCTCGTACCACAACATCTGCTACTACTCGGGCTGGCTGTTCTGCTACTTCGGACGGAAGTACGGGATGGTGGTCGACGCCGAGAACGCCACCACCATCTCCGCCGGCATCGACGGCGGCCAGCCGTGGCGCCGTACCCATGGCGACAACGTCGTGTACTCCGACTGGCGCCGGGACAACTACTACGAGGCCGTCCGCGGCCTAGTCGGCACCGCGTCTCGGGTCGGGGTGGAGTGCGACGCCCTGACCGTGGACCAGTTCCAGACTCTGCAGGCCGCCCTGCCCGGCGTCGAGTTGGTCGACGTCGGCACGGCCACAATGTGGATTCGGACCGTCAAGTCGGCCGAGGAGCACGACCTGATCCGCCATGGCACCCGCGTCTGCGATCTGGGCGCTGAGGCCTGCGTGGAGGCCGTGGCGGCCGGCGTGCCGGAGCACGAAATCGCCCTGGCCACCACCTCGGCCATGGTCCGTGAGATCGCGGCCAGCTTTCCGTTCGTGGAGCTGATGGATACCTGGACGTGGTTCCAGTCGGGCATCAACACCGACGGGGCCCACAACCCAGTCACCAACAAGTTGGTCCAGTCGGGCGACATCCTGTCGCTCAACACCTTCCCGATGATCTTCGGCTACTACACCGCGCTGGAGCGGACGTTGTTCTGCGACCACGTCACCTCCGACGAGCACCTGCGCCTCTGGGAGGTCAATGTGGAGGTCCACGAGCGGGGCCTGGAGCTGATCAAGCCGGGAGCGCGCTGCTGCGACATCGCCGCCGAGTTGAACGACATCTACCGCGGCTACGACCTGCTCCAGTACCGGTCATTCGGCTACGGCCACAGCTTCGGCGTGCTGAGCCACTACTACGGCCGGGAGGCCGGCGTGGAACTCCGTGAGGACGTTGAGACCGTGCTGGAACCCGGCATGGTCGTGTCGATGGAGCCGATGATCGCCATCCCTGATGGCCAGCCGGGTGCCGGCGGCTACCGGGAGCACGACATCCTGATCGTTGGCGAGGACGGCGCCGAGAACATCACCGGCTTCCCGTTCGGCCCCGAGCACAACATCATCGGCGGCTGAGCCGCGCTGGGGGGATTCCCCCCGGAACGCGTCGACGGGTCGGGGGCCGGATCAGCACCCGGTCGCCGGCCCGTGTCGCGACTACTCGGAGGCGACGGTGGTGGTGGTCGTCTCGGCAGGGGCCTCGGTGGTCGTCGTGGCGTCGGCTGCATCGTCGGACGCCGCGTCATCGGTAGCCGCATCGCCGGACGCCGCGTCATCGGTGGCCGCATCGTCGGACGCCGCGTCATCGGTGGCCGCATCGTCAGCGCCGGCGTCGGTCGCCCCGTCCTCGGCGGGGGCGCCGGTCGTCGTGGTGGGCGGAGCCGGCACGCCGGAGTTGTCGAGGCCGCGGGCCTCGAGCTCGGCTAGGTGGGCTGCCCGGGTCCCGTTGCCGTACCAGCCGTCAGCCGTCACGCCCAGCAGTTCTTGGAGGATGACCGCCGGATCGCTCGGGCCCCATTGGTAGGTGGCCATGAGGATGGCGTCCTCGTTGAGGCCGACCGGGACGGTCACCGTGGGCACCTCGTCCTCGGCGGCGGCCGAGCCGTCGTCGCCGGCGCTGGCCATCGACGTGGTGGTGGCCGGGGCGGCGGTCGTGGTGGGCACCGGAGCCACGGTGGTGACCACCGGACGCTGGGCCAGCAACGAGACCTCGGCCTCCATCTCCATGAAGTCCTCGCGCAATTGGATGATCTCCACCCGGAGCGTCTCGAGCTCGTCGTCGTTGGTCTCCAGCAGTCCACAGCCGGTGGCGACCAGGGCCAGGACGGTGGAGACGAGGGCGGAACGGAGGAGGGTGCGCGTCAGCATGGCCGCAGTATTCCAGAGTGGGAGGGGTCCCGCGCATCGCCACGCCCCCAGTACGCCGATCGGCCCGCCGTGTCGTCGCCGGTCAGTTGCAGGTGGTCGAGGCGAAGTAGGCGGCCAGCGACTCCGTGGTGGTGGCCGCCCCGCCCTCCAAAGACACCGTGTAGTCGGTAGTGGACGTCGAGATCGAGTTCTTCTTCGTCCCGTCGGCGGTGATCGTGTAGGTGCCCGTGGTGCACAGGATGACCTTCAGGTACGAGTTGGTCCCCGCCGTGTTGTCGTTGTCGCCGATGAGCACGTCGGACGGGTCGTAGATCCGCAGATGGACGTCCAGGTCCGACGAGGTGAGGCGGACGGTCAACTGGGCGCCGGTCACGCCCTTGAACTTCCAGGCGTCCCGCTTCCCGACGTTCAGCGACGCCGAGTACGAGTTGCCGGTTGTGATAATGCCGAGGGAGCGGTTGTAGAGCGTCGTGGTGGTGACCGGAGCGGCCGTCGTCGTAGTGGTCGACGTGGTCGTGGTGGTGGTCGTGGTGGTCGTCGTGGTCGTCGTGGTCGTCGTGCTGGTAGGAGCCGCCGCTGCGGTCGTCGTGGTGGCCGCGATGGTCGTGGCGGCGGATGCCGGGACGGCGGGCACGCCTGTCGTCGAGAGCCCCCGGGCCGCCAGCGCGGCCAGGTGGGCGGTCCTGGTACCCGACCCGTAGATGCCGTCGGCCGTCGCGCCCAGCACCTGCTGGAGAAGACGCACCCGGCCACTGTTCTCACCCCAGACGAACGCAGAGGTCAGCACCGCCGCCTCCGAGAGGGCAAAGCCCGCCGTGGACGTCGGAGCCACGATGGTCACTGGCGGGGCCGTGGTCGAGGTGGGAACGGGACCCGCGGTGGTGGACGGAGCCAACGTGGTGGCCGGAGCAGATGTCGTGGACGGAACGGTCGTGGGTGGCGCGGTCGCGGCCGGTGCAGCGGTCGTGGTCCCGGCACCAGGCGCCTCCTCGTCAGTGGCAATGGTGGTGGACGGGGCCGAGGTGGAGGTGGCGGCGGGAGCGTCCTCAAGCAGGTCGGGATCCCAGTCGGCCGCACTGCCGAGTGGCACGCGGATCACCACCGGCGATCCGATGGTCACCAGCGTCCCAGCCACCGGGACCTGCTCGACCACCATGTCGGCGATGCCTTCGAGCCCCTCGACCTCCTCGACGACGGCCGGCGATCCGATGGTGGAAAGCACGCCAGCGGCAAACTGGACCGTCTTGCCGACCACGGACGGCACCTCGACGAGCACCGGCGTGTCGGTCTCGGCGAACAGGACCTGCTCGTCGTCGCCTTCCGAACAGGCCACCAGCGGCAGCAGCATGACGGCCAGCGCCGCGCACAGAAGCGTCCGGATCTGCATGCTCCCAGTCTTCCAGACGCCGGTTCCGGCACTGGTGACGCGCCACGGGGCCCGGGGAGCACCAGGGCGACCGGACGCTGTCACACCTCCTCGGTACCTTTCGGACATGGTCGTCGCTTCCCTAGGCTCCGCCCTTCCGACCGGCCCTTCTCCGGTTCTGGGCTCTCGAGCGTCCCGGCCCCTCTCGTTTCCCGCCCGCCGTCGGCCCAGCCGGCCACCAGCACATCGGCGCTCCCTCCACCTCGTCGACATCGAGAACCTGGTGGGCGCCCCGGAGGCGTGGAACTCGGCAAACGTGCAAGCTGTCCTCTCCGACTACCTGTCCGCTGCGCGGTGGCGCCCCGAGGACTCGCTCGTGGTGGCCGCCAACCCGATCGTCATGGCCCACGCCGCCTTCGAGCTCAAGGGCATCCCCCATCGGTGCCTGTGCGGCACGGGGCCGGACGCAGCCGATCACCTGCTCCTCCAGGCGGTGCCCAACGACCTGGTGGCCCGCTACGACCGACTGGTCGTGGGCAGCGGCGACCACGCGTTCGCCCCGATGGTGCTCAGGTTGAAGGGTCGGATGCCGACCCTCGTGGTGCGGTCCGCCGGCAGGCTGTCCGCCGACCTCTACGCCGCCGCCGACGAGGTCGTGGAGCTCTAGCCCGATCTACTCCCGTGCGCCGAGGACCGCTTCGGCGACGACGTCGTAGAGCTGCTCGGCCAGTTCCCGGCCCTGTCCGGACGTGGCCTCGAGCACCAGGTAGGCCCCGTATCCGGCCTCCACGTCGAGCCACGGCATGCTCCCGTAGGCACCGCCGTCCGACCGCCGACCCGTCTCCCGGTCCACCCACCAACCAAGGCCGTACCCCACACCCACGCCGTAGGCCATGACACCCTCGTCGTCGCCGCCCAGCACGACACTGGTCCGGTCGGCGAGGAGGCGTTCGACGGACTCAGGCGTCAGTACCGCGTGATCTCCGCAGCGCCCCTCGCGGAGGTACATGAGCAGGAGCGCCCCGTAGGCCCCGGTGGTCAGGAACGCGCCGCCCTCCATGTTCGGGTTGTCGGTAGCCACCAGGGTCCCCGGATCGCCGGCGAAGCCCGTGGGATAGCTGAACGGTGGTGCATCGAATTGGGTGAATGGGTTGTTGAATCCCAGCACATCCAGGCCACACGGTCGGACGTACACCTCGTCGACCAGCTCGGCCCACGACCGCCCCGAGGCCACCTCAGCGACCGCGCCAGCCACTTGCCACTGGCCGCCTCCGTAGCGGAACTCGGTGTCGGGCGGAACGACGTCGGCATCGTCTTCGGTCGTGGTGAAGATCTGCTCCGCACAGCCCTGCAGGGTCCCCAGGGGAAGCCACTGGCAGATGTAGGGCGGGTAGGCAAGGTCGGGGAACAGGCCGACCAGGCCAGAGACGCTCGAGAGGAGTTGGACCGGGGTGATGTCGGGATTCCCGGCCCCCCAAGGCACGACCTCGACCACCGGGGCGTCGACGTCGAGCAGGCCCCGATCGTGGAGGTGCATGAGGATCCCGGCCACAAGCATCTTGGACGACGAGGCGACAAGCGAGACCCGGTCGGAGCCGAACTCCCCCCAGTGCTGGTGGTGGACCACCCCGTCATCTCGTTCGACCACGATCAGGCCGGCGCCGTTCAGGCCATGGATGTCGACGTAGTCCTGGACGATCGGGCCGACGGCGCCAAAGTCGTAAACCCGGGGCGGCCGGGTGGTGCTCGTGGTCGTCGGCGCCACCGTCGTCGTTGGCGTGATCTTGGTCGTCGCGGGGACCACCGTCGTCGTGGACGAGGGCGTCGTGGACGAGGGCGCCGTCGTGGACGTCACAGACGTCGAGGTCGTGGTCGGTACCACCGTCGTCGCGTTCGTCTTGGTCGTGGTGGGAGCAACGGTCGGAGCCGCCGGAGAGGTGTCAGCCCCACCACCGCATGCTGCACCGATCAGGAGGCTCGCCAGAGCGAGCGGAATCCGAGCTCTCATGCGTCGGCGACGGCGCCCGGGCCGACGGGGCCGCCGTTGCGGCAGAGGCAGGAGGCCTCGATGGCCACGTCCGCCTCGGCCTCGGCGGCCTCCAGACGGGGCCGCAGGGTCATCGCCTCGTCCTCCCTCCCCTGGAGACGGAGACACTCCTCCAGGCCGTGCATGGCCCACACGTTGTCGGGGTGGTGCCAAGCCGCGGGGGTCGGCGAGCCCAGGCCGAGGTCCTCCACGTATGCCTCCTCGGCCTCGTC
>PBUO01000054.1 GCA_002727895.1 Acidimicrobiaceae bacterium
AGTTCTTCATCTCCACCAGGACATCCACGGCCCGGTCCAGGTCGGTCAGGGCCTGGACGTCGTCGGGTCGAGGCGGCTCCCACACCGGGGCGGCGGCCAGTTCCCGTAGCCGGGTGATGCCGTCCGGCGACCCGTGGAGGAACAGCACGTCACCGGGCACCAACACCGTGTCGCCGTCCACGTCGGTGATCCACTGGCGACCCCGACGCACCGCCATGACCCGCATGCCAGCCTGCACGGTCAACTCGAGGCCGGCCAGAGGGCGATGGGCCATGTGGGAGCCGTCGCTGACTAGTACCCGGTGCGACACCTCTTCGGCGTCGGACAGGTCGGCCACGAGTTGGCGGGGGATGCCGAGGCGGTGGGTCACGATGCGGGCGATGTCCACAGCGTCGTTGGCCATCCGCTCGATGGCCGACACCACCTGGAGGACCGACGACATGCCCTCGGCATCGCGGGGGCTGCGGGCAGCCAGCACGCACACGGCGCGCATGTCGTGGACCAGGTCGCTCATCCGCTCCTCGAGTTCGTCGACCTCCTCGGCCATGTCCGGGTCGCCGAAGTAGACCGCGGCGTAGGCCAGGTCCACCATCAGTTCCGAGGTGTCCTTCGCCTCGGCCAGCATGGCCCGCAAGTTGCGGGGTCTGTCGTCCATCAGGTCCTCACAGGGTGTCGGGAATCGATGCTAGGTCCGGTGGTCATGCCGCCCCCACGGCCACCATGGCGAGGATCAGGGTGAAGGCGCCGACCAGATCGAGCACCGACAGCACCATGGGGATGCCGTAGGTGTCGGGGTCAAGGCCCAGGCGGAAGGCGGCCATGGTGGTGGCGTAGGCCACCACGGCCACGAGCACGGTGGCCACCACCCCGGCCAGCAGGGTGGCAGTCAGGAGGTCGCTGAGGCCGGGGGTGGACTGGTAGGTGGCCACCGAGGCCCACTCGGCCAGAAGGGCACTCAACATGAACACAGGAAGGGCCGCCGCGCCGACAGCCCGGGCCTCACGCAGGGTGGCCCGGCTGGGCAGGGGCGAGGCGTCGTCCAGGCCTAGGTGGAAGTGGGTGGACAGCCGGCTGGACAGGATTCCACCGAGGGCTCCGGCCACGCCGAGGAAGGCGGGAAGCAGGACCAGGAAGGCCTCGGCGGCCAACAGGTCGCCGAGGCGTTTTTCGACGGTCACCCCGGCCACCAGGTCGAGCAGGACAGCCACCACCAGGACGGGGACCGACTGGCGGACGATCCGGCGCAGGTCGTCGAGGCGGGCCCGCCACGCGGCGACCAGCACGACGACGGCGGCCGCGCCCGCCAGCCCGGCAACAGCGTCGGTCATGCCACCCCGATCGGCCAGCAGCGCGGCGGCCACCAGAGCGGGCACGGTGGCTAGGTCGCCGAGCGTGGACACCAGCGGGGCCATCACGTTGTCGAGGTCCCACCCGAAGCGGACCGACCCGGCGGCCAGACCGACGGTGACCGCCCCCACCCCAACCGAGGCCAGCAACCCCCCGAGGGTCGACACGACCACAAAGTCAGCCAGGGTCATCGTGGGGCTGATCCCGAACACGATGGCCGTCCCCCGGGCCATCACGCCCAGCAGGGCGCTCAGCACCAGCGACAGGGCCGCCGCCCCGAGCAGGTTCTGCCCGACCACGCCGTCGGGCCGGCCCGAGAGGCGGAAGGTGCCGGTGTGCACGGCGGTCCCTAGACGGCTGCCCATGGCCCCGAACACGTTGCCCCGTAGGGCGATGGCCCCGGGCACGAGTAGCAGCAGGCCTGGCAGGTCGGTCAGCGTCCCGTCGGCGGAGGCTAGGACCAGGCCGCCGGCCGAGGCGGCCACCACCCCGACGATGAGCGCGGCGAGCCGCTGGCGGGCGTCGGCCATCCGGGCCGGTGGTCGCATCCCACCAGTGTGGTGGACCGCCACCCAGCCACCGGGGTTGGTTGCCGCTCGGAGCGGTCGCCGGTACCTACCGGAAATCGCGGGAACGGGCCGGCGAGCGCACCCCGAGCAACTCGACCCGTTCAGCCACCACGTTGACCACCCCCTCGACGGCCTCCACCCGTCCCCGGACCACCAGCGCCGAGGCCCCCAGCACGTCGCGGTACCGGACCCAGCATCCCCGGGACACGACCACGTTGACCAGGCCAGTCTCGTCCTCCAGGTTCACGAACGTTGTCCCGCCCGCCGTGTGGGGGCGCTGCCGGTGGGTGACCACGCCGGCCACCGCCACCTTCGTCCCGTCGGCCACCGAACGCAGGTCGGCAGCGGTGACCACCCCGGCGGCAGCCAGGCGGTCGCGCAGGAACCGGGTGGGGTGCCCATCGGGCGACACCCCGGTGGCCCACAGGTCGGCCCGGGCCTCCTCCGGGGCGGTCATGGCGGGCAGCTGGGGCGGCACGGTGCCGGTGACCACGCCGGCCAGGCGGTCGGGCCCGGTGCTGGCCAGCGCCCCGGCCGTCCACAGGGCCTCCCGACGACCCTTGACCCCATCGGCGGCCCCGTCGACGGTCCCTTCGGTGGCCGGGAGGCACCCGAAGGCCCCGGCGGTGGCCAGGGCCTCCATGGCCGGGCGCCCGGGGTCTACCCGCCGTTGGAGGTCCTCGATGGACCCGTATGGCCGGCCCGCGGCGATGGACACGGCCAGGTCCGCCCCGACGGCGCGCACCGACCCCAGGCCCATACGCAGGGCCGGACCCGTCCCCCCGTCGGGACCGGGCTCCAAGGTGGCGCCGGCCGCCGACCGGTTCAGGTCCGGGGTGCGGACGTCGACCCCGTGGCGCCGGGCGTCTTGGACCAGGGTGTGGGACGAGTAGAAGCCCATGGGCTGGGCGTTCAGCAGCCCGGCGCAGAACGCCGCCGGGTGGTGGTACTTCAGCCACGAGCTGGCGTACACCAGGTGGGCGAACGACACGGCGTGGCTCTCCGGGAAGCCGTAGTCGGCGAAGGCGGCCAGCTTCTGCCACACCTGCTCGGCCACGTCGCCGGGGACGTCGCGGTCGGCCGCCCCGTCGAGGAACCGCCGGTGGAGGGCCTCCATCCGGGCGTGGCTCCGCTTGGACCCCATGGCCTGGCGCAGCCGGTCGGCCTCGGCAGCCGTGAAGCCGGCCACGTCGATGGCCAGCTGCATGAGCTGCTCCTGGAACAGCGGGACCCCCAGCGTCCGGGCCAGGGCGTTCTCGCACGACGGATGGAGGTAGGTGACCGGCTCCCGGCCGTCGCGGCGCCTCAGGTACGGGTGCACCGACCCGCCCTGGATGGGACCGGGACGGATGAGGGCGATCTCGACCACCAGGTCGTGGAACCGACGGGGCCGTAGCCGGGGCAGGGTGGCCATCTGGGCCCGGCTCTCCACCTGGAACACCCCGATGGTGTCGGCCGCGCAGAGCATGTCGTAGACGGCGTCGTCCTGGGGCAGGCGGGCCAGGTCGACCACCACCCCCTCGTGGGTGGCCACCAGGTCCACGGTGTGGTGCAGGGCGCTGAGCATCCCCAGGCCCAGCAGGTCGAACTTGACCAGGCCGACGGCCGCGCAGTCGTCCTTGTCCCACTGGAGCACGCTGCGGTCGGCCCTGCGCCCCCACTCCACCGGACACACCTCGGCCATGGGCCGGTCGCAGACCACCATCCCGCCGGAGTGGATGCCGAGGTGCCGGGGAGCGTCGCACAGCTCGGCGGCCAAGGTGGCGACGTCGGCGGGCAGACCCTTCTGGCCGGGGACGATGGCGGCCCAGCGGTCCAGGCCCCGGGCGAAGGCGTCCTGCTGCCCGGGGGCGTAGCCCAGGGCCCGGGCCACGTCCCGGACCGCCGAACGGGGCCGGTAAGTGATGACGTTGGCCACCTGCGCGGCGTGACGGCGCCCGTGGCGGCCGTACACGTACTGGATGACCTCCTCCCGCCGGCCGCTCTCGATGTCGAGGTCAATGTCGGGCGGCCCCTCCCGTTCCGGCGACAGGAACCGCTCGAAGAGCAGGTCGAGGCCCACGGCGTCGACGTTGGTGATGCCCAGCGCGTAGCAGACCGCCGAGTTGGCCGCCGATCCCCGCCCCTGGCAGAGGATCCCCTCCCGCCGGCAGAAAGAAACGATGTCCCACACCACGAGGAAGTAGCCGGGGAAGCCCATCGAGTCGATGACATCCAGCTCCCGGTCGACCTGGGCCCACGCCCCGGGCACCCGCTCGGCGTGGCGGGGCCCGTACCGCTCGGCGGCCCCCTCGTCCGACAGGCGGCGCAGCAGGCCCATCTCGTCGAGGCCGTCGGGGCACGGGAAGGGCGGGAGGCCGGGCGCCACCAGGCGGAGGTCGAAAGCGCACCGGCGACCCAGTTCGGCGGCGGCAGCCACCACCCCGGGCCAGCGGGCGAAGCGCTGGGCCTGCTCGGCCCCCGAGCGCAGGTGGGCCCCACCGGCCGCCGGGAGCCAGCCGTCCAGGTCGTCGAGGGTGCGACGGGCCCGCACGGCGGCCATGGCGGTGGCCAGGCGGCGTCGGGCCGGACGGTGGTGGTGGACGTTGTTGGTGGCCACCATCCCCACACCGGCGGCCACGGCCAGACGGACTAGGGCCTCGTTGCGCTCGGCGTCCAGCGGGTGGCCATGGTCCCACAGCTCGACCACCACCCGGTGGCGCCCGAACCGGTCGACCAGATCGTCGAGGGCCCGGCGGGCCGCCACCGGGCCGCCACCGTCGGAGTCGCTGGCCTCGAGGGCGGCCGGCACCGCCCCCTTCCGGCAGCCGGTCAGGACCGTCCAGTGCGGGTCGGTCCCGGCCAGCTCGGCCAGGCGGTCCAGTGAGATCCGGGGGTGGCCCTTGGCTCCGGCCAACTGGGCCTCGCCGATGGCCGTGCCGAGGCGGGCGTAGCCGGCGGGGTCCTCGGCCAGGACCACCAGGTGGGTGGCCGACGGATCGGGGGCGCCGGTCCGTGGGCGGGGGGCGTCCAGCGAGAGCTCGCTACCGAAGACGGTGGGCAGGCCGTGGTCGCGGGCCGCCTCGGAGAAGCGGACCACCCCGTAGAAGCCGTCGTGGTCGGTCAGGGCCAGGGCGCTCAGGCCGAGCCGGACCGCCTCGTCCACCAGTTCGTCGGGTGACGAGGCCCCGTCGAGGAAACTGAAGTGGGAGTGGCAGTGCAACTCGGCGTATGGCGGGTCGCCCGCCCGGGGAACGGGCCGACGCCGGGGCGGCTCCGGGGCGGGCCGGGGCTCGGGCCGCCGGCGGGGGGCCGGGTCGAAGGGGCGGTCGGAGAGGCGCCCCTCCAACTCCGGCCACGACATCTGACCGCTCGACCAGCCCACCGTCGGAAGGTATCGAACATCTGTTCGATTAGCAATGTCCCTGCCGTCCCGGCTGGGGCGGACGGTCAGGCCCCGGATTCGCTGGCCGTGCCAGGTCGTCAGCCGACGAGACCCTTGACCAGGGCGTGGACCTCAGGTCCGCAGTCACTCAGATCGCCGTCCTCGATGCACGGCTGGCCCAGCAGCTGGGCGACCAACTTGGCGCCCAGCCCACCGAACATCCCCGCCGTCGTACTCGGCGGGGGCGCCGTGGTGGTCGGCGCCGCGGTCGTGGTCGATGCCGGGGCCGCCGTAGTCGTCGGCGCGGCANTCGTCGGCGCGGCGGTCGTCGCGGTGGGAGCCGCCGTCGTCGTCGGGGGCGCGGGCACGGCATCGACCGACAGGCCGCGGGCCGCGTTCTCGGCTAGGTGTGCCTCCCGAGTGGCCGGGCCGTACCAGCCATCGGCCTCCACCCCGAGGACCCGCTGGAGCACCACAGCGTCGTCGCTACGTCCCCAGGCGTAGGCCGCCGTGAGCACCGCCTCCTCGTCGACCGGCAAGGTGGTCGTGGTGGTCGTGGTGGTCGTGGTGGTCGTGGTGGTCGCGGTGGCCGTGGTGGTCGCGGTAGCCGGCGCGGCCGTCGTCGCCGGAGCCGCCGAGGACTCCGGGGCCATCGCCTGCACCGTCGCCGAGGGGGCCATAGTCGTTGGCGGGACCGTGGTCGGTCCGGCGGTGGTCGGCGACGCCGAGGGCGGGTACAGGACGGGACGGATCGACGGCTCGGCCACCCGGGCGGCCGCCACGACGCCGACGGCTACCAGGCCGAGGGCAACCACGAAGTTCAGGAACCGGCGAACCATCCCCACAGCCTCGCATCGCGCAGCGTCCGATCGGTGGCACCCAGGCGGCCGGCGGACGCGACATCGGTCACGCTACCCACCCCTCGACATTGACATTTTGTCAACCTGCGGCGCCGGATGTGGCTAGCGTGACGCCATGAGCACTTCCTCCAGCGCCGGCGTCGGCGCGTTCGCAGACGTCTCCTTCGACGCCGCCACCTTCGACCCCGACCGCTTCGGGCTGTCCACCGCCGTGGTCGACACCAAGGTTTACGAGCGCAGCATCGAGCGGTTCCGCGACCAGGGCATCGTCCTGCCCACCTTCGCCCAACTGGCCGATCCGTCGACCATCCCCGACGACGTCGCCGCCTCGTTGGCCGGCGTGGACCGCAACGCGGCCGACGTTCGCAACCTCTTCCGCTGCCACTGGTACAACGACCTGCACGGCGGCACCGTGGACCTCCCCGAACATGTGGTCCTCACGGAGGAGATGACGGGCATCCCGTCGCCCATCATCGTGGCCTTCGGCAACCGGTTCCCGATGATCGCCGCCCACAAGGTGCTGGCCGCCTATGCCTGCCTGGTTCCCCGGGTGGTCACCGGCCAGTACGACCCCACCGTGCACCGGGCCATCTGGCCGTCGACCGGCAACTACGCCCGGGGCGGCGTCGCCATCTCGCGGCTCATGGGCTGTCGCGGCGTGGCCGTGCTCCCCGAGAACATGAGCCGCGAGCGCTTCGAGTGGCTGGAGGAGTGGATCGCCGATCCCGAGGACGTGATCCGCACCACCGGGTCGGAGAGCAACGTCAAGGAGATCTACGACGCCTGCGACGAGTTGGCCCTCGACCCGTCNAANTTCATCCTCAACCAGTTCACCGAGTTCGCCAACCACGTNGGCCACCATGAGGTGACGTCGCGTGCCCTNNCCCACCTGTATCGGCACCACGCCGAGCAGCGACCCGGCCTGCGACTGGCCGCCTTCGTGGCCGCCTCGGGCTCCTCGGGCACCCTGGCCGCCGGCGAGCGCCTCAAGGCCGACCACGGTGCCCGCATCGTGGCCGTCGAGGCCGTGGAGTGCCCGACGATGCTCTACAACGGCTATGGCGAGCACAACATCCAGGGCATCGGCGACAAGCACATCCCGTTCATCCACAACGTGATGAACACCGACGTGGTCGTCGGCGTCTCCGATAAGGCCTGCGACGAGCTGGGCATGACATTTGACGGGGCCGAGGGGCGGGCCCGCCTGTCAGAGGCCGGCGTGTCCGACGAGGTGCTCGACACGCTCGTCCACTTCGGTCTGTCCAGCATCTGCAACGTTGTGGCCTCCATCAAGACAGCCCGCGAGTTGGACCTGGGCCCCGACGATGCCCTGATCACCGTGGCCACCGACGGTGGCGAGATGTACGGCAGCGAACGCGAATCGATGCGGGCCGGCCGGTACGCGGCGGGCTTCTCCGCCACCGAGGCCGATGAGGCGCTGTCCACCCACCTGTGGGGCGCTGACACCGACCACGTCGAGGTCCTCGACGAGACGGGACGCAACCGGATCTTCAACCTCGGCTACTACACCTGGATCGAGCAGCACGGNGTCGACTTCAAGGACTTCGAGATCCGCCGCGACCAGGCCTTCTGGCGCCACATCCAATCCATGGGTCCCGATTGGGACGCGGCAATCGAGGAGTTCAACGGGCGCACTGGACTCCGGGCCGACTGACAGCCGGCCTCCATCAGGACCTGCCCGCACCATGTCCAGCCCTGACCCGTCCCTGGGCTGGCTGGGTACCCCGCCGGCCGCCGCCTGGCCGTCGGCCGACACCCGTCTGGCCGGCGACGCCAACCCNTTCGTGGCCTTCCGCCACCTGCTCTGGTCGCACCACCGGGCCCTGGCCGCCGGATGGACCGACGCCGGGTTCGTGGACGTGGTCCGACGTCTCGACGACGCGGTGGCNGACATCGACGGACGGGGCTTCACCACCACGCCTCTGGTCCGCCAGCGCGATCTGGCCGACGCCGTCGGCCAGATCGGCGGCATCTGGGCCAAGGACGAGACGGGCAACGTGTCGGGTACCCACAAGGCACGCCACCTGTTCGGCCTGGCCCTCCACCTGGCCGTCGACGAGGTCCCCGTCGAAACGCCGCTGGCCATCTCCTCGTGCGGCAACGCTGCGCTGGCCGCCGCCGTGGTGGCGCGGGCCTGCGGCCGCCCGCTCGCCGTGCACGTCCCCACGTGGGCCGATCCGGTGGTGCTCGACCGACTCGACGACCTGGGGGCCGAGGTCCGGACCTGCGAGCGTCGGGACGGCGAGGAGGGCGACCCCTGCATCCTTCGGTTCCGGGAGCTAGTGGCCGACGGCGCGGTGCCGTTCACCGTCCAGGGCACCGAGGCGCCGTGGACCCTCGACGGCTGCCGGACCCTAGGCTTCGAGCTGGTGGCCGGCCTGACCGACCACGCGGCCTCCCCCACCCGACTGTTCGTCCAGGTGGGCGGGGCCACCATGGCCAGCAGCGTCGTCCAGGCGCTGGCCGACGCCGTCGAGCTGGGGGCGGTGGTCGAGCGACCACGTCTGGTCGCCGTGCAGGCCGAGGGGTGCGCCCCCCTGGCCCGCGCCTTCAACCGGGTGGCCGATGCCGACGACGTCGCAGCTGCCCTGCGCGAACCCGACGGCGTCCACATGTGGCCGTGGGACGATCCCGGCTCGGCGGCCACCGGGATCCTCGACGACGTGGCCTACGACTGGCGGGCCGTGGTGGCCGACATGCTGCTGGGNACGACGCCCGGCGGCCCCGTGGTAGCCNCNGAGGCCGACGTGGTGGAGGCCCACCGCNTGGTCCGGGCCCACACCGGCGTCCCCGCCGACCCCACGGGCACGGCTGGCGTGGCCGGGCTGCTGGCNGCCCGCCGGGACGGCTGCGTGGACGCCGACGAAGAGGTCGTGGTCCTCCTCACCGGCGTCGAGCGTTCCTGAGGCCGGTGGACCCTCAGCGCTCCTCGCGACGGCAGGCGATGCCGAGGGCGGCCGGCGCCGGCGCCGGCCGGTTCCGGGACCGGATGGAAATCGCCACGGGGACCCCCACGGCCAGCACGTAGGGCAGCATCGACAGCAGGATCGGCGAGAAGTCCACGCCAAAGGTCTGCAGTCGGGTCTTGAGCGCCAGGGTCAGGCCGAACAGCAGTGCACCCCCGGCCACCCGGCCGGGACGCCACGCCCCGAAGATGACGAGCGCCACGGTGCCCGCGGCCCTCGCTCGACGGTTGATCCGCGCCGGTCAGGTCGGGGCGTCGACCACCGTCAACTGCAGGGACACCCGGGTGGCGCCGTGGGCGACGGCAGCTCGGACCACGGCGTCCACCGCGTCCAGCANGGCGGCCGATCCGCCCTCCACCGAGGTACCGAACGGCCCGACCCTGACGACCAGACCGGCCGCCTCGGCCGCCGCGATGGCGGCCCGGACGTGTGGACCGGGTTCGCCCTCCACGAAGGGCTCGATAGTGAACTCGGCGACGGTGCCCATGCCGCCATCATGGCCCACCCGCCGGCCGGACGTCGCCTCAGTCCCAGAGGACCCGGGCCCGTTCTGCCAGGGCCCGGCGGGCGACCGGGAGGTCCACCCCGAGGAGTCGACCGTCGGTCACCACGGGACGGCCCCCCACGTAGAGGTGCCGGACCCTCCGGTCGGGACCCAGCACCAGGCCGGCCAGCACGTCGGCAACGTCACCCAGGTCGTCGCCCGGCCACACGGCCAGGTCGGCCCGCATCCCGACGGCCAACGAACCGGCATCGGCCATGCCAAGGCAGTCGGCGCCACCCTGGGTGGCGATCTCCACCACGTCGGCAGGCATCAGGGCGTCGGCCCGGCCCTCGCGGATCCGGGCCGTGTACAGGGCCTGGCGGAGTTCGGGGAACAGGCCGCCCACCTCGTTGGAGGCCACGCCGTCCACGCCGAGGCCCACCGGGCAGCCGGCGGTCCGCAGGTCGGTGACCCGGCACAGGCCGGCGGCCAAGCGGGCGTTGGACGAGGGGCAGTGGGCCACGCCGGTGCCCGCGGCACCCAGCACGCCCATCTCGTGGTCGTCGATGTGGATGCCGTGGGCCAGCCACACGTCGTCGCCCACCCAGCCCCACTCGTCGAGCATCTCCACCGGACGGCGGCCGAAGCGCTCCAGGCAGTGCTCCTGCTCGTCAATGGTCTCACACAGGTGGGTGTGGAGGCGCAGGCCGAGGCGACGGGCCAGTTCGGCCGACTCCACCATCAGCTCGGTCGTCACCGAGAAGGGGCTGCACGGAGCCACCGTCACGTAGACCATGTCGCCGTCGTGGTGGCGGGCCACCACCGACTCGGTCGAGGCAAGGATGGCGTCGCGGTCCTCGACCAGGCGGTCGGGCGGCAGCCCACCGCGGCTCTCACCGAGGTCCATCGACCCGCGGGACAGGTGGAGGCGGATCCCGACGGCGGCCGCTGCCTCCACGATGGCGTCAAAGACGGTGTCATCCCCGCCCGGGACCACGTAGTGGTGGTCGGACGCCGTGGTGCAGCCGGTGATGGCCAGCTCGGCCAGGCCGACGAGGGCCGCCGCATGGACGTCCTCGACCGACATGCGGTTCCAGACCGGGTACAGGGTGACCAGCCAGTCGAACAAGCCGCAACCGGTGGCCCGCCCCCGCGTCATCCACTGGTACAGGTGGTGGTGAGTGTTGACAAGCCCGGCGGTGACCACGTCGCCGTCGCAGCACACCACCTCGTCGCCGGGCTCGGGATCCACGGTGCCGACGGCCACGATCCGCCCGTGGGCCANGGCCACNTCGCCCGGATGCCGCGCCCCCCGGAGGACGAGGCGCCCCCCGGAGCGGGCCCCACCGGNGTGGTCCAGGTCGGGGGCCGCGTCGGTCACGGCGTCCAGTCGGCGAACGTGTCGACCATCAGGNGTACATCGGGNCCCAACGGGTANAGGATCGGACAGGTGCAGCCGTCGGCCATGTACTGGGCCACCTTCTCCCGGACCTCGTCNGCGGTGCCCGCCGCNCAGATCATCTGGACGACGTCGTCGGGCACCAGCTTCGAGGCGGCCACCACCTGCTCNTGGGTGGCCGGCCAGGTCAGGACCCGACCGATCTCCTCGAGCAGCGACTCGGGCACCCCGGAGGCCTTCATGATGTGCGGCTGCTGGCCCAGATACTGGGTGACCATGAGGCGGGCCCCGTCAAGCGCCTCGGCCCGGGTCTCGGCCACCGAGCACACCACCAACTGGGGCCGGTCCAGGTCGTCAACCGAACGTCCGACCCGGGCCGCGCCGTCAGCCAGGCGGTCCATGGCCCGCCGGTTGTACTCCGGCGACACCAGGTAGTTGAGCACCACGCCGTCGGCGATTTCGCCGGTCAGCTCCAGCATCCGGTCACCGGTGGCCCCGATGTAGATGGGGACCTCCTTGGGCCGGCGCTCCTGGTACACGTAGTCCAGTTCCACCCCGTCGAGGTGCACGAAGTCCCCGTCGTAGGTGACCGTCTCGTCGGCCAGCAGGGCCCGGCAAGCCTCCACCACCTCGCGCATGGCGGTCAGCGGACGACGGCGCTCGATGCCCACCCTGGCGGCCAGGGGATCCCACCAGGCGCCGATGCCGAGGATCATCCGGCCCGGCGCCAGGTCGTCGAGGGTGGAGAAGGTCGACGCCAGGCGGGCCGGGTTACGGGTCCAGCAGTCGACCACCCCGGAGCCGATCTTCAGCGTCTCGGTACAGGTGGCAAAGGCGGCCATGGGCACCACGGCGTCGCGCACCAGACGGGAGTCGGCCTGCCACACCGCCTCGAAGCCCCGCTGTTCTGCGTAGGTGGCGTACTCCATCGCCTCGGCGATGGGGTGGGCGTCCTGCAGGTAGATGGCCAGTCGGGTCACGTCGTCTCCTCCTCCATGGCTCGGCTTCGGGTTTCGGCTCCGCGTTCAGGCCTCGGCCAGGCGGACGTGGAGGCGGGCAGCCTCCTCGGCGGCACGGGCCCGCACCTCGTCGGCGTCGACCCGGGTGGGTCGTCCGTCAGCCAGCACCACCTCGCCGTCCACCTCCACGGTGGTCGGCCCCACGCCGGTGGTGAAGGCCAGCGACCACGGGTCGACGTGGGCGTACGACCACGTGACCACGTCACCCCGGGCCTCGGGGAAGAGGTCCCAGCCGGCCTCCAGCCACGACCAGGCCGTCTCCGGGGTGGCCGTCACGTCGTCCTCCCGGTGGCGGACGTAGGCCANNCGGAACTCGTCGAGCATGTCGGCCCCGATGCCGTCGGTACCCAGCGCCACCGGGTTGGCGAACCGGGTGGGCCGGGCGTAGCCGACCGAGTTGTTCATGTTGGACCTGGGGTTGTGGACGACGGTCCCGGCCAGGCCGTGGTCGTCGGGCAGGTGAACGCCGTGGACCAGCAGCCAGTCGTCGGCGGCCAGCGGACGGAGTCGGTCGGCCACGCCCACGTCGGCGTCGCCCTCAGCCACATGGACGTGGACGCCCACGCCGAGGTCCGCGGCCAGGCCGGCGGCCGCCTCGAGGCTCCCATCGGTACAGGTGAANGCGGCGTGCACGCCGACCATGCCCCGNCCACCGGCCCGCAGATACCGCTCGTTCTCGGCNAGGCCGNGTCGGGCCCCGTCGGTTCCNTGGCGGTCGGTGATCCCATAGGCGCATGACACCCNNACGCCCACTTCGGCGCACGCCTCGGCGATCACGTCCAGCGACCCGTCGATGGCCTCGGGCGACTCATGGTGGTCGATGATCGCCGTGCAGCCCCGTTCGAGGGCCTCGACGGCGCCGAGCATGGCCGACCACCGGATCGACTCGAGGTCGAGGGCCCGGTCGAGACGCCACCAGACCAGCTCCAGGATGTCGGTGAACCCCGCCGGAGTGCGCGGCGGGGCTGGCATGCGACGGGCCAGCGTCGAGTACAGGTGGTGGTGCGCGCAGACCAGCCCCGGGGTGGTGCCCGGCGGCCGCACGTCGGCGACCCGATCGGCGTCGGGACCGGTCATCGACCGTCCCACGGAGCCCACTGCTCCTGCTGCTCGGGGGCAGCCATGGGCAGGGCGTGACGCCACTGGCCGTCGTGGGCGTGCAGCGCGGCGGCCACCGCTCCGGCCGTCGGCACCAGCCCGATCTCACCCACGCCCTTGATGCCGTAAGGGGAGTCGGGCTGGGGCGACTCGATGAGGCGCACGTCGACCGGGGGCATGTCCTTGGGCCGGATTATCCCCANGCTGCGCAGGGTGTCGTTGCGTGGGCGACCGTCGGCGTCGGCCGGGAAGCCCTCGGTCAGGGCGTAGCCCAGGCCCATGTGCACCGCACCCTCCACCTGCCCCTCGCACAGCAGCGGGTTGACGGCCCGGCCCACGTCGTGGGCGGCGACCACGTGGTCCACGTCGCCGGTGTCGGGGTCGAGCACCACCATCTGGGCGGCGTAGCCGAAGGTGGAGTGGATGATCGGGTTCTCGACGCCGTCGGACAGCGAGTTGGTCCAGTCGACCCGGTACTCGCCCTCGTAGTCGACGCCCGGCCGGCACCCTTCGGCCAACGCGTGGCGGCAGGCGTCGGCCACCGAGCCGGCGCCCATAAGCGTGCCGCGGCTCCCGGTGGTCTGGCCTGCCCCCAGTTCCCGGGTGGTGTCCACGACGACGTCGACGAGGGCCGGATCGACGCCCAGTTCCTCGACGGCCACCTGGAGGACCACGGTGTGGATGCCCTGCCCCATCTCGGTCCAGCAGTGCCGGACCTCGACCCGACCCTCATCGGTGAAGCGGACGACGGCCTTGGCGATCTCCTTGAAGCCGTTGCCCAACCCAGAGTTCTTGAGCCCGAGTCCAAGGCCCACCGGCCGTCCGGCGGCCACTGCCTCGTCGTAGGCGTCCTTCACCTCGTCGAGGCAGGCCCGGGCGCCCAGGCAGCCGTCGTCCATGACCTGGCCCGGTCCCCACACCGCGCCGGGCGACACCACGTTGCGGTCCCGGATCTCCCAGCCGGTGATGCCCGCCTTCTCGGCCAGGCGGTCCATCACGCCCTCCATGGCGAACTGGGCCTGGTTGGCTCCGAAGCCCCGAAACGCCCCGCACACCGGGCTGTTGGTCCGCACCGCGGTGGCCTCGACGTCGATGACGGGCAGCTCATAAGGACCGCTGGCGTGCCCGGCGGCCCGCTCGAGGACCTTCATGCCGACCGAGGCATACGGGCCGGAGTCGCCGATCATCCGCACCCACAGGCCGGTGAGGCGTCCGTCGGCGTCGCAGCCGGCCCGGTAGGCCATGCGGATGGGATGCCGCTTGGGGTGCATGAGGAGCGACTCCTCGCGCGACAACGTGCAGCGGACGGGGCGGCCGACCAGCCAGGCGGCCAGCGCGGCATGGGCCTGGTTGGACATGTCCTCCTTGCCCCCGAAGGCGCCACCGTTGGACACCAGCTCCACGGTGATCCGCTGCGGGTCGACGTCGAGGACCGTGGCGATCTGGTTCCGGTCGTCCCACACGCCCTGTCCGCCGGAGTACACGTACAGGCCAGGTAGGCCACCCGGCCCCTCCACCGGCACGGCAAGGGTGGACTCGGGCTCCACGAAGGCGTGCTCGATGCGCTGGGTCTGGAAGACCTCCTCGACCACGTGGGCCGAGCCGGCCAGCGCCGCCTCAACATCGCCCCGGGCGTAGGTGGACGTCGACAACACGTTGCCGTCGAGCTCCCAGACGGCGTCCTCGTCGGCAGCCACAGCCACCACCGGGTCGCTGTAGACGGTCAACGGGACGTACTCCACGTCGATGGCCGCCGCCGCCCGGCGGGCCATTTCCCGGTCGTCGGCCACCACGACGGCCAGCACGTCGCCCAGGTACGAGGTACGCCCGCCCTCGGGGATCATGACCGGCCAGTCGCTGTGGATGATCCCCACCNGTCGGGCTCCGGGGATGTCGGCCGCGGTGAGGACCCGGCGAACGCCGTCCATGGCCTCGGCGGCCGAGGCGTCGATCCGGACCACGTCGGCCCGGGCATGGTCGGCCAGGCGCAGCGCGGCGTGCAACAGGTCGTCGGCCGCCCAACCGCCAGGGACCCGGGCGTCAGGACCGTCGCCATCGGGCGCCAGGTCGTCCACGTAGGGCCGGTCGCCGAGGGTTAGCTCGCACGCCTCGACCTTCACGCCGCTGGACCCGACGCCGCCGTTCGGCAGGGGCACGGCCACCTCGCCGGTGGCCAGGGCCTCCACGGCGTCGAGGATCTTCACATAGCCGGTGCACCGGCACAGGTGAGCACCGAGATGGCGGGCCGCGTCGTCCCGGCCCAGGGGCTTGCCCTTGTCCGCCGCCTTGTCGAGCAGTGACTTGGCCCGCATCACGATGCCCGGCGTACAGAAGCCGCACTGGAGCGCGCCGTGGGCGGCAAAGGCGGTGGCGAACCGCTCCCGCTCGCCGACCGACAGGCCCTCCAGCGTGGTCACCGAGGCGCCGTCGGCCTTTTCCATCGACATCTGGCAGGCCACCCGAGCCTTCCCGTCGAGCAGTACGGTGCAGCAGCCGCACTGACCCGACGGCGAGCACCCGTCCTTGGGCGAGGTGACCCCCAGCTCGTCGCGCAGGGCGGCCAGCAGATGCGGATGGTCCGCCGAGGCTTCGACGGTCGTCCCGTTCAGGTCGAAGGTGGTCATCGGTCCCCTCCCTCCGCCGCTGCGGCCAGCGCGGCCTGCACGCCGTCGGGTACCTCGGGGCCCCGCTGGCCGGTGATCCGGCCGTAGACCTCGGGCCGGCGGTACCGGGCGAAGTCGAAGAGCGTCTCCTTGTAGTCGGCGCACAGGTCCAGCTCCGCTGTGGCCACCACCAGCTCGTCGCCGACGGTGGTCGCCATGGCCCGGACCTCGCCCGACGGGGCAATGATCGACGTTTCACCCAGCAGGTCGCAGCCCTCCTCGCACCCCGCCTTGGCCACGCCGACCACCCACATGCCGTTCTGGTAGGCGCCGGACTGGAGGACCAGGCCGTTGTGGAAGCCCTGGAGCCGGTCCTGGTTGGGGTCCGGGGCGTAATGGATGGGCGTGTTGTAGCCGATGAGGGCCAGCTCGCAGCCCTGGAGGCCGAGGATCCGATAGGTCTCGGGCCANCGGCGGTCGTTGCAGATCGCCATACCGACCACGCCGCCGAACGCCCCGTGGACCTCGAAGCCCTCGCCGGGCTCGAAGTAGTAGCGCTCGAGGTGCTGGAAGGCCCGCCACGGCTCGTGGTCCTCGTGACCGGGCAGGTGGACCTTGCGGTAGCGCCCAACCACCGTGCCGTCCCGCTCGACGAGGAGGGCCGTGTTGTAGCGGTGGCCGTCNGNNGTGAGCTCGGCGTAGCCGAGNTGGAAGCCGACGCCGAGGNGACGGGCCTCGTCGAACAGGGGCNGGGTCTCNGGGCCGGGCATCTCGGTCTCGTAGAAGTGGTCGGCCTCGGACAGGTCGTCCACCCACCACCGGGGGAAGAAGGTGGTCAGCGTCAGTTCAGGGAAGACCACAAGGTCGCAGCCGGCCTCGGCGCCGGACCGCAGGAGGGCGATAAGGCGTTCGACGACCTCGGGACGGGTGTCGGCCAACTGGATGGGGCCCATCTGGGCGGCGCCGATGGTGACGGCGCGGGTCATGGCCCGCCCTCAGACCGGTCCGGAGGCGGCCCGTCCAGAGCGAGGCCATCTAGAGCCATGATCGCCTGGAGGAGCACATCGGCGCCGGCCACTAGGTCGTCGGGGTCGGTGTGCTCGGCCGGGTTGTGGCTGATGCCGTCCCGGCTGGGCACGAACACCATCCCGGTNGGGCAGACCCGGGCCAGCATCTGGGCGTCGTGGCCTGCACCGGACGGCATGCGGCGCACAGTGTGGCCGAGCCGTTCCGCGGTGTCCGCCACGATGTCGACCACCCGGTCGTCGAAGGCCACCGGCTCGAATCGGGCCAGCGTCCGGTCGGCGACCACCNCCCCCTCGTCGGCGGCCAGATCGGCTACGAAGGCGGCCACGTCAGCCTCGGCCTCCCGCAGCAGGCCCTCGTCGGTGTTGCGGAGGTCGACGGTCATGGTCGCCGAGCCGGCCACCACGTTGACTAGGTCGGGGTGCAGGTCGAGGCGTCCGACGGTGGCCACCTGGCGGTCGTCCCTGCCCTCGGCCTCGGCCCGCCCGTTCAGCCGGGCGGCCACCGAGCGGGCGTGCACGGCGATGGACGCCGCCACGTGGCCGGCGTCGTGGCGGAGCTCCATGGGCGTGGTGCCGGCGTGGTTGGACTGGCCGGTGACGGTCAACTCGGTCCACGAGATGCCCTGGACGCCGGTGACCGCTCCGATGGTCGTGCCCTCGGCCTCGAGCACCGGGCCCTGCTCGACGTGGAGTTCCACGAAGGCCCGGGGCGCCGGACCCGGGCACGGGGAGGTCCCCCGGTAGCCGATGCGTTCCAGCTCGTCGCCGACCACCGCGCCGTCAACGCCGACCACGTCGAGGGCCTCCTCGAGGGCCAGGCCGCCGACGTAGACGAGGCTGCCCAGCATGTCTGGCGGGAACCGGGCGCCCTCCTCGTCGGTGAAGAAGGCCACGGCCACCGGGTGCTCGGTCTCGATGCCGTGCAGTTCGAGGGTCTCGACGACCTCGAGGCCAGCCAGGACGCCAAGGTTGCCGTCGTAGCGGCCGCCGGTGGCCACGGTGTCGATGTGGCTGCCGGTCATGGTGGGAGGCCCGGCGGTCCGCCCGGGCCGGGTGCCGACCACATTGCCGATGGCGTCGACGGTGACCGTCANGCCGAGGTCGTGCATCCAGGCCACCACGAGGTCGCGGCCGGCCCGGTCCTCGTCGGTGAGCGCCAGGCGGCACGAGCCGCCGCCGTCGATGGGGCCGATGGCGGCCAGGTCCTCGATGCGCCGCAGCAGGCGGGTGCCGTCGATCCGCAGGTCTCCTAAGAGCGGGTCAGACGGGGTCATGGGATCTCCCCGACAGGAGCGGCGACGAGCGCGATGTCCTCGGGTCGGACCGGCACGTGGGGCAGGTCCAGGCCGGTGGCAGCGCGGATGGCCCCGACCACGGCCGGCGTAGACGAGATGGCCGGAGATTCGCCGATGCCCTTGGCGCCGAACGGTGCACCGGGTTCCGGCTGCTCGACGAGGGCCGCCACCTCGACGGGCGGCATGTCCAGCGCTGTGGGGATCAGGTAGTCGGTGAACGAGGCGTTGCGGATGCGGCCCCGGTCGAGCCGCACCTCCTCCATGACGGCCAGGCCCACCCCCTGCGCGGCGCCACCCTCCAACTGGCCGAGGGCCTGCCGGGGGTTGAGGATCCGCCCAACGTCCTGGGCGGTNGTCAGCTCGACCACCTTCACCAGGCCGAGTTCGGGGTCGACGTCGACGATGGCCCGATGGGCCGACACGGCGAACGACACGTGGGCGTCGCCCTGCCCATCGGCGTCGAGGGGGACGGTCGGCGCGTGCCGATGGACCACCGAGGCCTCGACCGGCTCGATGGTGGCCTCGGCCAGGGTGGCGATCGCACCACCGGGAAGGCCCTGGACCACGCCGTCGACCAGGCCCAGATCGGTGGCATCGATCCCGTGGTCGGCGGCCATCCGGGCCAGAACTTCGGCCCGAACCGCCTCGCAGGCCAGCTGCACCGCGCCACCCGACATCCACGTCTGGCGACTGGCCGAGGTGGACCCTGCCGAGCCGATGTCGGCAGTTGACGCCGGCTCGAGGACGACCTCGGCGGTGCCGAGCACCTCGCCGGCGATCTGTCGGACCAGGGTGACGAATCCCTGGCCTACCTCGGCACAGGCACTGGTGATGGTGGCCACGCCGTCGTGGACCACACACCGGGCCTCGCTGGAATCGTCGAAGCCCTCCGAGAACATAAGGTTCTTGAAGCCCAGGGCCACCGCCTCGCCACGCACCACGTCGGCGGCGTCCGCCGTCCGTCCGGCGCCACCGGGCCGAGACATGGGCTCGTCGGGGCCGACGGCGGCCGACGGATGGGCGGCACACGCGTCGAGCACCTCGGCCACCGGAAGGGTTCCGGTGATCCGCTGCCCGGTTATCAGGACGTCACCGTGGGCCAGGGCGTTTCGGCGACGCAGGGTCACCGGGTCCATGGCCAGGGCGTCGGCCAGGCGGTCCATCTGTGCCTCGTGGGCGAAGCAGGTCTGCACCGCCCCGAACCCCCGCATGGCCCCGCACGGTGGATTGTCGGTCCGGACCGCCGTCCCCACAACCTCGGCGGACGGCACCCGGTAGGGACCAGTGGCGAAACAGGTGGCGTTGGCCAGTACAGCGGCGCTGGTCGAGGCATAGGCACCGCCATCGAAAAGCAGGCGGGCCTCGACCCGGACCAGGTCGCCATCCGGGGTGGCGTGGTGGCGATACCACATGCGCGCCGGGTGCCGGTGCACGTGACCGTGGAAACTCTCCTCACGGGAGTACGACATCTTCACCGGCCGTCCAGTGCGAAGTGCCAGCAGGCACAGGTGCACGTGGAGGCTGAGGTCCTCGCGGGCCCCGAAGGCCCCGCCCACCCCGGCGAGGGTGATCCGGACCTCGTCGGGCGACAGGCCCAGGCAGTCGGCCACCTGGTCTCGGTCGACGTGCAGCCACTGGGTGGCCACGTGGAGGTCCACGCCGCCCCCACCGTCGGGCACGGCCATCCCCGACTCGGGCCCGAGGAAGGCCTGGTCCTGCATCCCCACCTCGTAGGTGCCCTCCACCGACACCAGATCCGGCCGATCGGCCGCCGACTGGTCGCCGTGGCGGAGGTGGATTCGGCGGATCACGTTGCCGTCGGGGTGGATGGGCGGCGCCGCCTCGGCGAGTGCCGGGTCGACAAGCGGCTCCGTCGGCTCGTAGTCGACGAGGATGGCCTCGAGCGCCCGTCGGACCACGTCCGGGTGGTCGGCGGCCACCACGGCCACCGGCTCGCCCTGGTAGCGCACCACGTCGGCGGCCAGCACCGGCTGGTCGCGGTGCTCGAGGCCGTAGGTGAGCGATCCGGGCACGTCCTCGTGGGTGAGCACGGCGTGGACGCCTGTCAGGGCCAGGGCCGGGGCGATGTCGATGTGCCGGATGCGGGCCGACGGGTGGGGCGAGCGCAGGGTCCCGCCCCAGAGCATGTCGGCGTGCCACAGGTCGCTGGAGAAGGCGAAGTCACCGGTGACCTTGGGGACGCCGTCGGGCCGCGGGGCGTCGAAGCCGATCCGGGCCGGACCCGCGGTGGTGTCGGGGCGGACGGCGGTGTCGGTCACGGTCACTGGGCGCCACCCCCGCCCCGTCGGACGGCGCCGGCCAGCTCCACGGCGGCGAGTATCCGGCCGTAGCCGGTACAACGGCAGAGGTTCCCGCTGATGGCCTCGCGGACCACCAGATCGTCGGGGTCGGGATCGCGGTCGAGCAGGTCGTCGATGGCCATGAGGAGCCCGGGGGTGCAGAAGCCGCACTGCACGGCACCGGCGTCGAGGAAGGCCTGCTGGACGTCGGACAGCTCCACCGCCTCGTCCGGGCCCTCGACGCCCAGGCCCTCGATCGTGGTGACCTCGCTACCGTCGACCGCTGCGGCCAGCACCAGGCATCCGCAGACCAGGCGTCCATCCACCCGGACGGTGCACGAGCCGCACTCGCCCTCCTCGCAGGCGTTCTTGGCGCCGGCCAGGCCGAGGCGTTCCCGCAGGACGTACAGCAGGCTCTCGCCCGGGTGCGCGTCGGCGACCTCACGGGTCCGGCCGTTGACGGTCAGGGACAGCACCTCGCCGGCCATCAGGCAGCCACCCCGCCCGCGCCGGGGAACGCCCGGCGGAGGGCCCGGCGGGCCAGCACGCCGACGGCGTGGCGTCGGTAGTCGGCGGTCCCCCGGTGGTCGTCGATGGGTCGGGCGGCATCGGCCACCAACTCCGCGACACGATCGGTGGTCCGTGCGTCCAGGGTGCCGGGACCCGACCAGTCGATCCGCTCGGCGACCAGCACCTCGGCCTCGACGGCTCGGATGGGGACCGGTCCCACCGACCCAAGGGCCATGCGGACGGTCCGGCCTGCCCGGTCGACCACGAGGGCGAGGGATGCCACCGAGATGACCATGGCGTTGCGGGTGCCGACCTTGAGGAACTCCTGGGGCCCGTCCAACACCGGGACCCGGACGGCCACGATGAGCTCGCCGGGCACCAGGGCGTTGGCCTTCACTCCGACCAGGAACTCGTCGAGGGGCACGTCCCGGCGGCCGCTGGCCGAGCGGACCTCCACGGTGGCGTCCAGGGCGGCCAGAACCGGGAGGGTGTCCCCGGCCGGCGACGCTGTGCCAAGGTTGCCGCCCAGGGTGGCAGCGTTGCGGATCTGGGGCGAACCGACGGTCCGTGCCGCCTGGGCCAGGGCGGGCACGAGGGCGGCAGGCTCCCCGCCGGACAGCTCCGCGCAGGTCACAGCGGCCCCGAGCCGGAGCAAGTTGCGGTCCCGCTGCCAACCCCGCAGCTCGGGCACCCGGTCAACCACCACGACGTCGGCCATGTCCAACGCGCCGCGGTTGGCGTCGACCATGAGGTCGGTCCCGCCGGCCAGGACCACGGCGTCGGGGCGCTCGGCCAACGCCGCACAGGCGTCGTCGAGCGTGCGCGCGATGGTGGCCGTCCCCCCGCCATGCTGCCGTGCGTCGAGCCTCGCGTCAACATTTTGTCAACTTTCGGAGACAGGTTAGGGTCGTGGCGTGGCCCGCCCCCCCGCCGCTCCCGTCGCGCCGACGCCCTCCGGGTCGGCGNCCGCCGTGCTGGCCGCGGCGACCGCCGTGGCCGAGGCACTCGGCGGGACGGTCGTCCCCGTGGCCGAAATGGTCGAGGGCGACGTGCCAGTGGCCTGTGACGGCGAACTCCTCGCCGGAGTCCGGCCACCCGCCAACAGGATCGACGCCCACCTGGACCTCCACGACGCCCTCCCCACCCTCATCGCCGAGGTGGAGGCCGAGCTCGGGTTGCCGCGCGCCGAGATGGATCGGGCCCAAAAGCAGGAGGTGGTGTCGCTCCTCAACGAGCGGGGCGCCTTCACCTTGCGCAAGTCCGTCGAGGACGTGGCCGAGGCCCTCGGGGTGAGCCGCTTTACCGTCTACAACTACCTGGAACGGGTCGAGGGCGCCTGAGGCCGCAGGCCCGTCGGCAGGCCCCACTCGACCCGATCCGTCCGGGGCACGACGACGCCGGTACGGTCCGCCGCTATGTCCGACGCCCTCGACTCCGAACTGGCGCGCCTCGACGCCGTCGAGCTGGCCGCCCGCATCAGTTCTGGCGAACTCTCGGCGGTAGAGGTCGTGCAGGCCACCATCGACCGCATCGAGCGCCTCGACGGCGAGGTCAACGCCGTCATCCACGAGCAGTACGAGCAGGCCCTCACCCTCGCCGCCTCGCCCGACCTCCCCGATGGGCCGTTCCGTGGCGTACCCATGCTCATCAAGGACCTGTGGGCCACCGAGGCTGGCCAACCCCACCACGCCGGCATCCGGGCCCTGAAGGAGGCGGACTTCATCGCCGACGAAGAGGCCAACCTGGTCGCCCGCTACAAGCAGGCCGGGTTCGTCATCGTGGGCCGGACCAACACCCCCGAGTTGGGCCTCATGGCCACCACCGAGCCCGCGGCCTACGGGCCGACCCGAAACCCGTGGAACCTCGAGCACGGCGCCGGCGGGTCGTCCGGTGGGGCGGCCGCCGCGGTGGCCGCCGGGATGCTGCCCACGGCCAACGCCAGCGACGGCGGCGGCTCGATCCGGATCCCGGCCGCCATGTGCGGCCTGGTCGGCCTCAAGCCCTCCCGGGGCCGGATCTCCCAGGGTCCCCGGGAGGAGTGGTCGTTCTCGTGCCAGCACGTNGTCAGCCACACCGTGCGCGACACGGCGGNCATCNTGGATGTCTGCGCGGTGCCCTTCCCGGGCGACGGCGTGGTGGCCCCCGACCACGGTCGNCCCTACGCCGAACGGGCCTCCGCNGAGCCGGGCCGCCTCCGGATCGGCCTGATGCCCGACAACCACCGNGTCGAGAACCACCCCGACTGCGAGGCCGCCGTCCGCCGGACNGCGNACCTGCTTTCCGACCTNGGGCATGAGGTGGTCGAGTCCCGNCCCGAGGCGTTCACCCACGTCGGCGTGGTCAAGGACCTGGTCCANGCCTTCAACGTGCACTGGCGNGCTGGCGCTGTGTCCAGCATGGCCACNCTCGGCCGCCAGCTGGGCCGGCCGGTCACCGCGGAGGACGTGGAGCCCGGGACGTGGGCCATGGCCGAGGCCGGCCGCGGCGTGACCGGCCCGGAGTTCCTCCAGGCCGAGGCCACCATGGGCCGGTGGCGACGGGANNTGGCCACCTGGTGGGAGGACTTCGACATCCTCCTCACCCCGACCACCTCNCAGCCNGCACCCCGCCTGGGCGAGCTCTCGCCGACCGAGGACGAGCCGCTCCGGGGCTCGAAGCGCTCGGTGCCCTACTCGGTGTACACGTCGCCCTTCAACACCTCGGGCCAGCCGGCCATCTCGCTACCAGCCGGGTTCTCCGACGGGCTGCCGGTCGCCACGCAGCTGGTCGGCGCCTACGGGCGGGAGGACGTGCTGCTGGCCGTGGCCGGGCAGTTGGAACGCTGCCTCGACTGGTCGGCCACCCGGGCCCCCCTCCACGCCTGAGCGGAGGAGCGGCACGCGGGGTCAGGCGTCGAGGGCGGTGGTTCCGGCACCTTCGAGGTCGACCACCGGCGGCTCGGTTGACCACGGGAAGTTGATCCACTGGTCGGTGTGCTTCCACACGTACTCGCAGTCGACCACCGACTGGGGCTTCTGGTACAGCACCGCCGAGCGCACCTCGGCCACCCGCTCAGAGGCGGTCCGATGGACCAGGTCTAGGGTGTGGCCGGTGTCGGCCACGTCGTCAACGATGAGAACCTTCTTGTCGTCCAGGTCGACCCAGTCCACGTAGGGCGGGAGGATGACCGGGATGTCGAGGCGCTCGTCGACCCCCGTGTAGTACTCGACGTTCATCACGTAGAGGTTCTTGACGGCCAGGGCGTAGCCCAGCGAACCGGCCACGAACAGNCCGCCCCGGGCGATGGCCAGGATCATGTCCGGCCGGAATCCGTCGGCGGCCACCATCCGGGCCAGGTCGCGGACCGCCGTGCCGTACCCGGTCCAGTCGAGTTCCTCGCGTTCGTCTGCCACGCCGGTGCCGTCCCTCCGTGTCGTCGTGGTGGTGGCGGGAACCTACCGCCCGGACCCCCACCCGTCACCAGCCACCGGCCGTCACCCCACCATCAGGCACCCCGCCATCAGTCATAGGTCGCGGCGACCGACCACCGTCCTCCGTCCAAGACGACGAGGTGCGCCGCCCCGTTCCCGAGCACCACCTGGATCCGGACCCGACGGCGGTGCCGACGGGGGTCCCACCACCGTTCGTCCACCGGCCACGGGCCCGCCCAGGCCACCACCTCCTCCCCGCGGTCCGGTCCGGTCCGGAGCCNGTGGGGTGGCGCCGAGAGATTCCCCCGACCGTCCACCACCAGCGGCCGACCCTCGACGTCCCGCAGGTCGACGACGACCGGATCGACGTGGACGGCGGCCGGCGAGGGGCCGGGCAGTGCCCCCGGCCACGGGGGCCCGGCAAGATCCCCGANGGCGGCCGATCCTCCGGATGCCCCGTCGTCGGCCGGGACGAACGGCACGAGGCCGAACCGGTCGTCCGGGTCCCGACCTCCCCGCCACTCGGGGACCCGCACCGACCCCGGACCCAGGAGGCCGACCACCCGGGCGGCGGCCCGACCGGCCCGCTCGTCGGCCGCCGTGGCCCCACCCCAGAACCCCAGCTGGCGACCGGTGGCCGGCACCACCTCGTCGGGCACCAGAGCGAGCAGCGTCACCGGCGCCGTGGGGCGGACGGCCGGCGGGCCGTGCAGCCACCCCTCCAACTGCCAACGCACCCGGTCGGCCACCGCGGCCGGCCCGAGCGCCCCCTCGTCCCGCCAGGCCCGGGACAGGCGCTCCCCGTGCCCGGTTTCCACCTCGACCAGCACCCGGGTGCAGGCCATGCCCCGGCGGGCCAGGCCCTCGTGGAGTGATTCGGCCAGAGCCCGGGCGGCGAAGGCGGCCCGGTCGACCCGGTCGACCGGCGGGTCGAACGACGTGGAGACGGCCAGGTCGGGCGGAGCCGGACGGTGGCCCGGCGGGCGGTCGTCGAGGCCGGCGGCCAGGCGGTGGGCGACCAGCCCCTCGGCGCTGAACCGTCCGGCCACGTCGGCCGCCGGGATGGCCGCGAAGGCACCAAGGGTGGTCAGGCCGAGCCGGACCAGGACGTCGACCAGGCTCCGGAAGGACGCCGGGGTGGCCCCNGGGGACGAGTCCCCGAGGAGGACGTCCACCGGCANCGGGGAGAGGAAGGCCGGGGTCCCGCCCGACGGCACCACCAGGGCCTNCNCGGNGACCNGNCCACCTGCCCGGGCAGCCAGGACGGCGGCGAACGTCCCGTCGGCCACCCCGATCCGGTACGTCCCGCCACCACCATCCCCGTCAGGACCCGACAACTCCGCGAGGGCACCGCGGACCACCTCGGCCGTCCGCTCGACGAGGGCCGTCTCGCCACCGAACAGGCGGACCGGCCCCCGGACCCCGAAGGCACACCGTCCGGGGCGGTGGGCCTCCACCCACGGGGTGACCACCCCCAGGGCCGAGGCCACCACCTCGAAGGACCGGGCCTCCCGGGCCTCGTCCCGCTCCAGCACCCGGACCTCCGGACAGGCGAACTGGGCGTCGCGTCGACGCTGGCCCCGGGCNACGCCGACGGACCGGGCGGCGGGCGTGGTGGCCACCACCCGTCCGCCGGCCAGGACGAGGGCCGGTTCGGTCGGGTCCACGCCGAGGGCCACCAACGGCCAGTCCGGNCAGCACACCACCAGGATCCGGGGTGGAGGGGCCCCGGGCGGACCGGTCACGGACGGGCCGGCGCACCGTCGGAGCCGGGTAGCAACACCTCGCCGCGCCGCCCGCCCGGCGGCAACCCCCGACCCTCGGCCACCACCTCGACCCGACGGCTCCGCAGGCGGGCCACCCTCCCGGCCGGACCGGCCTCCGGGCCCTCCCAGGTGGCGTCGGCCACCGACAGCGACAGGTCGTGGCGGGTCGCCANCGNAACTCCAGCGGTGGATCGCAGGTGGAGCAGGACCGAACCGCGTTCCCGGCACCGGGCGGCCANGCGCCGCCCGTCGGCCGCCGACGGGCGGTGGGTCGGGGCCACCAGCACCAGGTCGACCGCCCCCACGAGGGTGGCCACCACCGACGCCCACGACCCGGGGTCCGGGGCGTCCACCACCAGCAGTCGCTCCGGACGGACCCCGGCCTCGACCCCGGCCACCAGGCCCAGGTCGCCGTCGCCGACCACCGCCACCCACGAACCCTCCTGCGTGGCCCGGGCCACCAAGGCCAGGGCCAGCGAACGCGCTCCGAGTCCCGACAGGCCGACGGTGCTCCCCCGTCGGAGCCCGGCCGGGAGGAGGTCCTCCAGGGCACCGACCACCGGGAGGGACCTCTCCACGGCCAACGTGGTGGGGCGGGTCCGCCGGACCACCTCGGCCAACGGGAGCCGGGCCGGATCCGGCACCGCCCGCAGGACCCGGGCGGGGGGCGACCCCCCCTCCGCCTCCTCCGGAAGCAGGTCGTCGAAGGGCTCGGGCTCGGCGAGGAGGCGGGCAGGCAGGGATCGTGGCACTCCNGCAGTATCGAACACCTGTTCGATCANCGCAAGGGGGTGCGGTGCCTCTGCGGTGCCTCCGAGGAGGGCCTCAGCCCGTCATCAGCATCAGGCCAAACACCGTGTAGGCGACCATGACGGCCAACATCGGGTACTGGCTGCGCAGGGCGGTGGCCGGACGCCACGACGCCACCGACCGGTCGTGGGCCAGCACCACGCCGGCCAGGTGCCCAGCCACGATCGACCCCAGCTGCACCCAGCCNACCGTGGTCGGCGAGACCAGCATCCAGTCCACCGGGGTGGTCACCGTNCCGAACAGGTCCCATCCCCGCCCGTACGGATCCGAGGCCAGCACCCGGAACAGCTGGCCCTCGAGGACCAGCAGCGAGAAGTAGTGGGCCACGTGGTAGCCGAGCAGGATGGGCAGCAGCGAGTGACCGAACCGCACCGCGAAGCCGCCCGATGCTCCCCCGTCGGCAGGTGGGTCCCCGACAGTGAGCCGATCACCGAGGCGACCGGCCAGGTGGTAGGCCACGCCGATCACCACCACGACCCACAGCAGGCCGACCGTGCCGACCAGCGTGGCATCCCACCCAGAGCGACCCGACGCCACGTCACCCCAGAAGCGGGTCCGGGAAACCCCGTCGAACCCCGTCCCCCCGAGGACCAGTAGGACCAGGCCCACCTCGGACGGGCGCAACGGCTCGGCGGCCGCCCCAACCAGCGGGGCCCGCAGCCCCCACCGGCCGTCGGACCGGCGCCCCACCGGCGCCAGACGGGCCAGAAGGTCGATGACGACCCCGAAACCCTCCACCCGGCGGGCCGCCTCCGTCCCCCACCGGCGGGCCGCCGCCACGACGGCCACCGTGTAGGCCAGCCCGGCCCATCCCAGGACCCGGGGACGGGCCCCGTCGTGGTACACGAGCTCCAGCCATAGGAAGGCCCCGACGGGCACCAGGGCCAGCCAGCCGCCAGCCACCGCCGCCGGCGGCGGGGTCGATCCGACCGGTCGACCCTGGGACGCCAGCCGGGCCAGGGTGTCCCACGGCCCAACCGAACGCCAGAAGGGCCCGACGAGGGCCGACAGGATGGGCACGGCCACCCAGAAGGCCACGTACACGGCGACCGGCGAGAGGTTGGCACTCACGTCGTCGGCGCCGGCGATCCCCGCGGTCACCACCACGGCGAACACGGCTAGCACCGCGGCCCGGACCACCGTCGTGGCCCACCGGCCCGCCACCCCGATGCCGGACACCGGCCGGCCGTCGGCGAGGACGGCCAGGCGGGGCCGGTGCCAGAGCAGGCCCAGGGCCGCGAACGACAGGACCATGGCCACCGCCGCCGACCAGCCGGCCTGCCAGGCCGAGAGGGGGAGGTCGGTGCGCCCACCCACCCCGTGGGCCAGGACGACCATCTCGGACGGGAGCCCGGCCAGGTCGGTCAAGACACCTGCAGTTCGAAGACTCTCAGGCCGCTGCCGTGGAGCTCGGCCTCGAACACGCCCGGGATGGTTGCCTCCACCCGGAGGACGCCCCGTCCGCCGGCGGGCACCGTCACCGTGACGTCGTAGGCGTGGAGGTGGACCTCCTCTTCGACGTCGCTGGCCACCGCGACCTCCACCAGGTCGCCAATCGAGGCCTCGAAGCGGGGCAACCCGCCCACCACCTTCCCATCGACCACCTCGACGGCGAAGGCACGGTCGGCGACAGCCGGCGCCCGGCCGCCGGTCACCACCACCATGTCGGCGTCGCCGATCGGCGAGCCGTCGAGCAGGTAGTCCCGGTGGTCGTTGGCCGAAAGGCGGACCGCCACCTCATGGTGACCGTCAACGAGGTCGCGGAGGTACACGACGGTCTCGGCCGTCATGGCCACGGTGGTGCCGTCCACCGAGACGTGGAGGTGCCCCTGGCCGGGCCGGTGGTCGACCGGCGGGTCGGTCGACACCAACTCGATGCCGTCGACCACCACCTCGACGGTGACGCCCCCCTCGCCATCGGGTTCGACGGCGATGGCGACCGTCGGCGGTTCGGCCAGATCGTCCAGCGGGATGCCCGAAAGGGCGCCGTGGTCGTGGTCGTGGTCGTGGTCGTGGGAAACGGACGCGTGGGAGTCGGCCCCATGGGAATCGTGGCCCTCGAGGGGTCCCGCGTCCTGGTCGTCCCCACCACCACAGGCCGTGGCCAGCAGGACGAGCACGAGGGCGGTGAGTACCCGGTGGACGCGCCGGACCACAGCGGTCGGTTCCATCCGGTCAAGGTACCGCTGGACCCCCCCGAAGGTTCAGTCGGGATCTGTGGCCACCGCCACGGCTCAGCCCGGCGGCGGACCGGCGTGGGCGCGGACCCAGGCGTACATGGCGATGCCCGACGCCACCCCGGCGTTGATGGACCGGGTCGACCCGTACTGGGCGATGGAGCAGACCACGTCGGTGGCGGCGCGCGCCTCGTCGGACAGGCCGGTCCCCTCCTGGCCGAAGACCAGCACGCAGGCCTCGGGCAGGTCGGTCGACTCCAGCGGCACGGCGCCCGGCAGGTTGTCGATCCCCACCAGCGGCAGGCCCTCGGCGACCGCCCACGCCACCAGGTCGGCCACCTCGGGGTGGTGGACGATGTGCTGGTACCGGTCGGTGACCATGGCGCCCCGGCGGTTCCACCGGCGGCGGCCGACGATGTGCACCGCGGCGGCCCCGAAGGCGTTGGCGTTGCGGACCACGGTGCCGATGTTCAGGTCGTGGGCCCAGTTCTCCACCGCCACGTGGAACGGGTGCCGGCGGGCGTCCAGGTCGGCCACGATGGCCTCGACGGTCCAGTAGCGGTAACGGTCGACCACGTTGCGTCGGTCGCCGGCGGCCAGCAGTTCGGGATCCAGCCGAGGATCGTCGGGCCAGGGACCGGGATGAGGTCCGACGCCGACGTCAGGCTCGGCGCCTTCCGGGGATTCGCCGACCATCCGTCCGTCGTCGACGGACGACCGGGCGAAGTCGGCGACCCGAGCCAGGCGGCGGGGATCGAAGCCCAGGTTGGACGGATCGTCCACCGGGAGCAAGGGTTCGGTGGCCACGCGGCTCCCCTGGGGACGCGTCGGCCGGAGGCTTGGCGTCAGCCGGCGGCGCCGGTGAGCTCGTCGTCACTCGGGACCTCGACGCCCTCGACCCAGTAGAGGTAGAGGCCGGCGATAACGTCCTCGATCCCGTCGGCGCCGGCATCGGCCAACTCCACGGTGACGACGTTGCCGTTCACGTGCACGCCGGCGATGCCGCCCCGGTCGAACAGGCGACGGGCCAACTCGTCGGCGGGCGCTGCGCCGAGGATCTCGTCACCAGCCCGGTAGCGCTCGTGGCCCATGCCGGTGAGGGCACGGTTGGTCTCATACCGGACGACCCCGGCACGCGAGGACGGCTTGGCGACGACGGTGATCGGCTGGCCCATGGGCCGGCAGGCTACCGGTCGCCGGCCGGTGCCGGGGCGTCCGAGCCGCCGCCGGAGGCCGAGGCGACGCGCTGGTCGACCCGGTACAGGGCGGCGGCCAGGCCGATCGAGGCGATGGCCAGGACGGTGTGGACCACCTTGAAGCCCGCATCGTGGTCGGCGAAGAGCAGGCCACCGCCCCGGACGACCCAGAAGACGATGGTCCACAGGCAGAAGATGGCCACCAGGCGGGTGGATCCGAGGGGCCGACGGTGCCAACGACCGAGGGCCACGGTGGCCAGCAGGGCGGCCAAGAGGAGGAACACGACGGCCACCACGATGCGCCACGCCCCGGCCCCGCCCGACAGGTCGTCGTCGCCGACCACGTTGCGGATGCGGCCCACCCACACCACCGCCGTCCACGCCACTGCGACCCAGAGCAGCCTCGTCAACCCGCGCATCCGGGAAACGGTAGCGACCCCCGATTCCGGACCGGCCCACCGCCGACTCCTCCGCCGGTCGGATCCCGAGGAGCCGGCCCCCGGGAGCCGACCTTCAGAAGAGGGAGCGGGTCCCCGGCGGATCCCGGCGGGGCTCGCCCACCGGTGGCAGGCCCTCCATGAACGACCACGACCGCCGGTGGTAGGTGGTGGCCCCCCACTCGGCCAGGGCGGCCCGGTGGACGGGGCTCGGATAGCCCTTGGATGCGGCGAAGCCGTACCCGGGAAACTCGGCCTCGGCGTCCTGGAGGATCCGGTCACGGGTCACCTTGGCCACCACCGACGCCGCGGCGATAGACAGGCTGGAGGCGTCGCCCTTCACGATGGTGCGGGCCCGGCCGCCGCCCACGAAGTCCCACGTGCCGTCCAGCAGGACCCGGTCCACGTCCACGCCGAGGCCTTCGAGGGCCCGACGGGCGGCCAGGCGTTGTGCGACCGACATGCCCAGTTCGTCACACTCGTCGTTGCTGGCGTGGCCGACCGCCCACGCCGTCGCCCATCCGGTGATCCGCTCGTAGAGGTGCTCCCGCTCGTCGGCGGTCAGCATCTTGGAGTCGCGGACCCCGGTGATCCGGCGATCCCGGTCGGGCACCACCGCCCCCACGGTCAACGGCCCGGCCCACGCCCCCTTGCCGACCTCGTCCATCCCGGCCACCACCTCGTGGCCGGCCGCCCAGCACTCCCGCTCGGCGGCCAGGCCGGGGGCCTTCCCCCGAAGGGCGGCCCGCATGCGCGGTCGACCGGCCACCGGTCGCCTACCGATCCGGGGGGCGCGGGTCGGCGGCTGCGGCGAGCAGGACCTCGCCCGACGCCTCCGTGGTCGCGAAGGACGGGTCCAGGCCGGGGATCCGCAGGACGGCGTCCCTGTCAGGCCCCTCCTCTGGCACCGGGTGCCGCTGCAACTCCCAGAGCAGGGCGGGACGCTCGCCGTGCCAACGCACGGCGAAGCCCAGGCGCCCCGAGGGCGTGGCCAGGCCGTGAACCTCGACCGGACGCCCCCGCCAGGCGTCGGGCGCCACGGGCAGCAGGTCGAGTCCGTCTGCCGACGGTCGGACCACCGTCCGAGCCAGCGCCCGGAGCCGGCCGGCCGGGCGTCCGTCCGGGTCGGCCGGGTCGTCGTCGACGCCCCGGACCGCTGCCCGGGCCCGCGCTCGAGCGTCACCGGCGGCCGTGGCCTCGTCCGCCGCCGCAAAGAGCTCGGCCAGCGCGGCCAGGTCGTCCGGGTCGTCGTCCGCCGCCGCCACCACGAGTCCCAGCGCCAACGACCGCCCACCGAGCCCGTCGAGGCGGCCGAGGGCCTCGGACGGCAGGCCCCAGCGGGCTAGCTCCAGAACTCCGGCCGGCTCGGGATCGGCCAGCAGCAGGTCCGCCAGCAGCGACCGGGATCCGTCCCCGTCGGGGACGTCCACCGTGGCCGCCCGGTCGAGGCGGCTCGCCCAACCGGCCAACACCCGCTCCACCGGCGGAAACAAGGCGGCCGGATCGCCGGCCAGATCCCCGCCGGGCACGGCGACGCGCAGGGCTGCCCGGTGGGGCAACGGCACCACCAGTGCGCCGGCGGCCAATCCGCTCCGACAGTGCACCGGTGCCGGAGGCTCGACGGTGGCCCGCCCGCCGACCACCTCGTCCCACAGGTCGCCCGCCGCGTCGACCAGCGCGTGGCGACCGGGCGCGCGGTCGACGACCGCTGCCACCTCGTCGTCGGCCACCAGCCGACGCCCGTCGACGGCCAGGCGATGGATCCGCCCACCCGGGGCGGCCCGGACGGCCACCGCCACGGCCACCGGGACCGCAGTCTCGTTGGTCAACTCGACCACCACCGCCGGACCCTGCGAGCCGTCGGCCTGTCCGGCCCAGGTGGTGGCCACCACGTCGGCCCCGTGGACCCGCATCCGGGTCTCGACCACCGGCGCGTCCCCGGGCCGCACCTGGCGGACCGCCGCCTCGGTGGCCGGGGCGTACCACCGGTCGTCGCCGCCGATCCACCACTCCACGACGTGGTCCCGACCCGCCAAGGCGACGGTCCCCCGCTCGTCGACCACCGCCCGGAAGCCGTCGTCGGTCCCCACCCGGATCCCGGTCGGCGGCAACCCGGTCATCCCGGCCAGGTCGTGGGCGCGACGCGACCGAAAGCGGTCCAGCAGGCCCACGCTCAGGCCCCGTCGCCAGTCGGGGCCACCTCGGCGCCGGTCCGACGGGCCATGAGCGCCGACCACACCTCGGTGGGGGCCCGACCGTCTTCGAACACCGACCGCACCCCCTCGGCGATCGGCACCTCGATGCCCGCCGCGGCAGCCAGGCGGCACGTCACTCCAGCGGCCCGCACGCCCTCTGCCACCTGGCTCATCCCGGACAACACCTCAGCGGGCGAACGGCCGCGACCCACCTGTTCGCCCACGTGCCGGTTGCGGCTCTGGTCGCTCATGCAGGTAGCCAGCACGTCGCCCAGTCCGGCCAGCCCTGACAGGGTCAACGGGTCGCCGCCGAGGGCCACGCCGAGGCGGGTCATCTCGGCCAGGCCCCGGGTGATCAGCGCCGCCCGGGCGTTGTCGCCCGTCTCCAGGCCCTCGGCCATACCGGCAGCCAGCGCCACCACGTTCTTCACCGCCCCGCCGATCTCGCAGCCCACCAGGTCGTCGTTGGTGTAGACCCTCAGGCGGTCGGTCGTCAGGAGTTCCTGCAGGACGAGGGACACGCCGGGGTCGGTGGCCGCTGCCACGGTGGCCGCCGAGCGTCCTTCGAGGATTTCCCGGGCCAGGTTGGGTCCGGTCAGCACCCCCACCGGGTGGCCGGGCAGCAACTGGGCGGCCACCTGGCTCATCCGCAGGTCGGTCCCCTGCTCGAATCCCTTGGCCAGGCTGACCACCGGCACCCCGTCGGCCACCCCGGGTGCGGCCTCGGCCAGCACNTCCCGGAAGCCGTGGGTGGGTACGGCCACCANCAGGATCGAGGCCCCGTCGACCGCGGCGGCNAGGTCCGAGGTGGCATCCANCTCCGATGGCAGCGCGTGCCCGTCGAGGTAGCGGCGGTTGCCACGGCCTGCGGCCACGTCGTCGGCCACATCGGGCCGCCGGGACCACAGGACGGTGGGGGCGGCGGTGGCCAGATGGGCAGCCACCGTGGTCCCCCACGAGCCGGCGCCGATGACCGCGATCCGGGTCGCCCCGTCCCGGGCCACGAGCCTCGCCATGGGGTCACCCTAGGGTGTGGCGGTGAATCTGGAGAGCGAGTCACCGGGCGTCAAAACGACGCCGGTCGTGCCGGGCACGGTCGGCGTACTGATCCCGGTTAAGGCCTTCGACGCTGCCAAGGAGCGCCTCGCCGAGACCCTCGGCCGCGACGCCCGCGCCGAGCTGGCCCGCCGGATGGCCACCATCGTGGTGGCCGCCGCCCACCCCCTGCCGGTAGCCGTGGCCTGCGACGACGACGGGGTGGCCGAGTGGGCCCGCTCGTTGGGCGCCGAGGTGGTGCGGGTCGACGGGCCGGGCCTGAACCGGGCCGTGGAGACGGGCGTGGCCGCCCTCGGCGAGGCCGGCTTCGACCGGGTGGTGGTGGCCCACGCCGATCTGCCCCGGGCCCGCCGCCTCGACCACTGCGCTGCCACCGGCGGTATCACTCTGGTCCCCGACCGCCACCTGGACGGCACGCCGGTGCTGGTCGTCCCACCGGACGCCGGCTTCCGCTTCGCCTACGGCCCGGCCTCGTACGCCGCCCACGTGGCCGAGGCCGAACGGCTGGGGCGCACCGGCGTGGCCTGGCGGTCGCTGCACGATCCCGACCTGGCGTGGGACGTGGACGATCCGGCTGACCTGGAAGGGGCCGACCTGGAGGGAACGGGCCTCGCCGATACGGTTCAGTCGGCGGGCTGAGGCCGGCGGGAACGTCGGGATCGACCACCACCAGTGGACCCGACCGACGGCTCCCACCGGAACCTCCGCGCGGCCACCACCGCGCCGAACGCCCCCCACGCCGCCACGTACAGCAGGTGGCCCGGCTCCCACGCCGAGCCGGTCCGGAACGGGTCGAACGGGGCGAAGAAGGCGTGCACGAACGACTTCAGGGGCAGGGCATCGCCCAGCACCTCCATCCACCTCGCCGGATCGTCGCCGAGCGGCATGAACACGTCGGAGACGAAGGCCACCGGGAGGATGGTGGCCTGGGCCAGCGCGGGCGCCCCCTGTCCAGTCGGGGCCAGTGCGGCCAGGGCCAGGCCCAGGGCGGCGAACGACGCCACCCCGACCACGAAGGCCACCACCGCGGGGAGCACGGCGTCTAACTCCACCTCGACGCCGTAAACGCCGATGCCCACGGCCAGCATGGCCGCCACGCCGAAGGCTGCGATCGACACCCCAGAGCCCACCACCCCACCGAGATAAACCCACGGCGGCAGCGGTGTGCTCCGCACCCGGCGCAGGATCCCCTCGTCGCGGGAGATGGCCGTCGAAATGCCGATGTTGGTGTAGGTGGCCGACGCGGCGGCGAACACGGCCAGGCCGGGGGCGTAGAACTGGGCCGCGGCGACCTCGCGGCCACCGCCTATCGACACGTCGTCGAAGATCGAGGCGAACAGGAACAGGAACATCAGCGGAAAGGCCAGCGTGAAGAACGCGGCGATGGGGACCCGCCGGAAGATCCGGTTCTGGTAGCCGACCTGGCGGACAAGTAGCCGCAGCCGGGACGGGAGGCGGTCAGCCATCGGTCGCCCCTTCCTTGACCGCATCCCCGGTCGAGTCCCCGCCGGTGAGTTCCAGGTAGACGTCCTCCAGGGTGGGGCGGGCCACCTCCAGGCCGTCGAGGTCCACGCCCCGCTCCAGTGCCCACCCGGTCAGGCGGTGCAGGTCGGCGGTGGGCTGCTCCGTCCGCACCTCGAGGCGGCCATCGCGGACCGTGGCCCGACCGGCCAGGCCCCCCAGCAGGTCGTGGACGGTTCCCTCAGCCCCGATGGGGAACCGGGTTCGGACCACCGTCTCGGCGTCCATCGAGCCGCGCAGCTCGTCCGGGGTTCCCTCGGCCACCGCCCGGCCGCCGGCGATGACCAGTACCCGGTCGGCCAGCTCCTGGACCTCGTCCATGTAGTGGCTGGTCAACACGATCGTCGTCCCCAACGACCGCAGGCCGTCGACCATCTCCCAGGCCTGGCGGCGGGCCGACGGATCGAAGCCGGTAGTCGGCTCGTCCAGGAACAGCAGGTCTGGGTCGCCGACCAGCCCGAGGGCCAGGTCCACCCGCCGCTTCTGGCCGCCGGACAGCCGATGGGTCCGGCGGTCGCCGAGGCCGTCGAGGCCGGCCAGCGCCATGACCTCATCGATGGGACGACGACGCGAGTAGCAGGCCCCGTAGTGCTCGAGGGCCTCCCGGACGGTCAGCTCCCGCTCGATCCCCACCTCCTGGAGCACGATGCCGATGCGGTCCCGGAAGCCGGCCGAGGCCTGGGCTGGGTCGTGGCCCAGCACCCGGACCTCGCCGGCGTCGCGGCCGCGGTGGCCCTCCAGGATCTCCACGGTGGTCGACTTGCCAGCGCCGTTGGGACCCAGCAGGGCGAAAACCTCGCCCGGCCGAACCTCGAACGTCAGGCCGTCGACGGCCGTCACGTCGCCGTAGGAACGGCGGAGCCCCTCAACGACGACCGCGGGCGCATCCGACACGGCGGCGAGGCTAGCCAGCCCTCCCAGCGAGCCTGTTCCTCGGCGCTGGGTCCTGCCAGACTGCGCAGCCATGGAAACCGTGAGCTTTGAACACATGGTGGATGGCACGCCCGAGGACTACGAGATCATCGGGCGGGAGCTGGCCGCCCACAAGGCCGACCACCTAGCCGACCACGTCCTGGGCACGCTGAAGGCCATGGCCGGACCGCTGCTCGGATACCCCGTCGACCGGTTCCAGCACAGTCTGCAGAGTGCCACCCGGGCGTTGCGCAACGGCGAGGACGACGAGATGGTGGTAGCCGCCCTGCTCCACGACGTGGGAGACCCCATCGCCCCGGAGAACCACAGCGCGGTAGCCGCCGACATCCTCCGGCCCTACGTGTCGGACCGGACCCACTGGATCATTCGGCACCACGGTCTGTTCCAGGGGTACTACTACTTCCACCACCTGGGGGCCGACCAGCACGCCCGGGAGGCGTACAGGGACCACGAGTGGTTCGACGACTGCGCGGCGTTCTGCGCCGAGTACGACCAGAACTGCTTCGAGCGGAACCACGACACCATGCCGCTGGAGGACTTCGAGCCGATGGTCCGCGACCTGTTCGCCCGCGACAGCCGCTTCCCCCTGCCCCAGGTCACGCTGGCCTGACCGGGCGGGCCCGGCCGGTCCGGGCCCTGGGTCGGCTAGGGCTCCAGCACCACCTTGATGGCGCCGGCCGACCGATCGACGGCCACCCGGAATGCCTCCGCGGCCTCGTCCAGGCCGAACCGGTGGGTGACGAGCACGTCGGCCAGGTCGGGAACGTCGGCCAGCAGCCGGGCCGCCACTCTCATCTCCCCGGCCGGGTCGTCTTCCGGGTCGCCGGCCACCGGGCCGTGGCGGTGCCCGAGGTGCACGCCCCGGGCGCAGCCGTACATCGACGACGGCACGAGGCGGACCTCCTTGAGGAACATCGTCATGACCTCGGGCAGCGCCAGGCCGTCCCAGTAGACGCCGGGCATCGACACCGTCCCCCCAGGCCGGGCATGGCCGATGGCCGTGGACATCGCGGCCTCGGTGCCCACCGCCTCCACCACCACGTCGTATTCGCCCGAGGGATCCACCCCGGCCCCCAGACGTTCCCCGGCCACCCGCTGGTGGTCGTGGCGGGCCGACAGGTCGACGTCGGCACCGAGGGCCCGTGCCGCTGCCACGGCGGTCAGCCCGATGGTGCCGGCGCCCACCACCAGGACCCGGTGCCCGGACTCCACCCCGGCGGTGGCCACCGCGTGGACCGACACGGCCACCGGCTCGACCAGGCAGGCGTCAGCGACCGGCAGGCCGTCGGGCAGCGGGAGGACGCACTTCGGGTCGACGAGAATCCGATCGGCCATGCCGCCGTCGCGGACGAGGCCGTAGAGGCCCTGTTCCCGACACTGCTGGACCTCGCCGGCCAGGCACCGATCGCAGGTCCCACAGGTCAGGGTGGGGCGGACGGCCACCGGCGTTCCGTCGATGGTCCAGCCGCTCACCTCGTGGCCGACCGTGGTGGGCAGGCCGAAGTCGACCATGTGGAGGTCCGAGCCGCAGATCCCCGCGGCGGCCACCTCGAGCAGGACGCCATCGCCCGACGGTTCGGGCACCTCCACGAGGGTGAACGCCCCGTCGACCGTCCGCACCGCTCGCATGACGTCCCCCTCGGTGGATGGCGGGCCCCGCTGGGAACCCGTGGAGGTCCCGACCGTACGATCCGGCCATGTCGGCAGGCCACCCCAGAGGACACCCGTCCAGCCTCGACCTGCTGGACCTCGACCTCCTGGACGGCGCCTTCTACGTCTCGGACCCCTACCCCACCTACGCCCGGCTCCGCGACGAGTATCCGCTCCACCGGGACGAGGCCAACGACCTGTGGGCGGTGTCCCGCTACGACGACATCGTGGCCATCGAGAAGGACAAGGCCACCTTCGTGAACTCCGGGCAACCGGCCGATGGTCCACGACTGTCGCCCAAGACCGGACGGGGCTACCGACCCAACATCCCGGCCGACCGGTCCATCATCGGCCTCGACGACCCCCACCACCTGCTGCGCCGCAACGTGGTGTCGCGCCGCTTCACCCCACGGGCCGTCGGCGGCTGGGAGGACCACGTCCGGGCCACCGTCACCGGCCTCGTCGACGAAGCCCTAGCCGTGCCCGGGCCGGACGGCCGGTGCGCCGTCGAGGCCGTCTCACAGCTGGCCGCGCCCCTGCCCGCCCAGATGATCGGGCTGCTGCTCGGCTTCGGCGCCGAGATGTGGCCCAAGCTCCAGGAGTGGTCGGAGCGGACCATCGCCCTGGGAGGCGGCCCCCGGTACCACGACGAGGCGGGCATCGTGGCCGCCTTGGAGTTTGCCGGGGCCTGCGCGGAGCTCTACGAGTCGAAGAAGCCCAGGGTCCTCGAAGGGTGTCCCCTGGACGACGTGATGTCGGTGTGGATCGACCGCGAGGCTCAGGGACCCGAAGCCATGGGCGGGCACGCCTTCGGCCTCGACGAGGTCATCTCCGACTGCCTGCTGCTGCTGGACGGCGGCGCCGAGACAACCCGGACGGTGATCGCCCGCACCCTGGTCGAGCTGGCCCGTCGCCCGGACCAGTGGGCGCTGCTGCGCGAAGGCGCCGACGTGGAGACCGCGGTGGAGGAGTTCATCCGGTGGGTCACGCCCATCCACAACATGTGCCGGGTGGCGGCCGTAGACGTGGAGATGCACGGGACGACTATCCGTACCGGGGACCAGCTGCTCCTCATGTACTCGTCGGCCAACCGGGACCCGGACCACTTCGAGGACCCCGAGCGCTTCGACGTGACCCGGACGCCCAACCACCCCCTGGCGTTCGGCTTCGGCACCCATTTCTGCCTCGGTGCGGCGTTGGCCCGCCTGGAGATCCGGTCGTTCTTCGAGGAGTTCGTGGCCCGGGTGGCCGAGGTGCGGATCGCTCCGGGCACCAAGCCGGTCGAAATGCCCAACGCCTTCGTCTACGGCCTCCGGGAGGCCCGCCTGGAGCTGGTCCCGGTCTGAAGCCCGGCACCTGGCCGGGCTCAGGCCTCGGGGAGGCTGCCGCCCAGCACGTTGTCGCCCAGGCCCGCCAGGAACGACGAGAAGTCCGGACCGGAGCGCAGCGCCTGCCCTCCGTCCACGGCGATCGACGTGCCGGTGATCCACCGCGACTCGGGGCCGACCAGGAACCGCACCAGAGCGGCCACGTCGGAGGGTTCGCCGACGCCGCCTTCGACCGTCGGGGCCAAAGGGGTGTTCCGGACGTAGGAGTCGTAGACGTCGGAGTCGCGAGGGATGGCCTCCATGACCTCGGTGGCGATGAAGCCCGGACGCACTGCGTTGAACCGCACGCCCGACGCCCCGTACTCGTCGGCCGCGTTCCGCATCATCTGCTCGATCGCCGCCTTGGCCGCCGGATAGGCGCCGAAGTGCGGGTGGGTGACGTGGCCGGCCAGCGACGACATCCCGACGAACGACCCGCCCCCGGCGGCGACCATGGCCGGCACGGCGTGTTTCACGCAGAGCATGGTGCCGACCACGTTGAGCCGCAGTACGGCCTCGTAGGCCTCAAGGTCCTGGAGGTGGTGGGGGGCCAGCGCCCCTCCGCCCCCGGCGTTGGCCACCACGCCGGTCAGGAGGCCCGCAACCTCCACGGTGGCCGCCACGGCCCGACGGACGTCGTCCTCGACGGTCACGTCGGCCTCCACGGCGTGGGCCGACCCGCCGTGGCCGGGCTCGATCCCCGCCACGGTGGCCTCCAGGCGCTCGGCGGTCCGTCCGCACACCACCACGGTGGCCCCGTCGGCGGCCAGGGCCGCGGCACAAGCCCGGCCGATGCCCGTCCCCCCGCCGGTGACCAGGATCCCTGTCCCGGCCAGTGCTCCGTCAGCCATCGTCCCGGTCCTCCTCCGTCGGCGCCTCGCCGGGATCGTCCTCCGCATCCTCCGGCGGGGCCAGCAGGTCCAGGATGCCCGGGAAGCCCGGGATGGGCCGCAGGGCCCGGTCGGCCCAGGCGAAGGCCACCAGCGTGGCCAGGGTCCCGGCCGGCCAGCCAACCAGGAACCGGATGAGCACGTAGCCGCCGGCCGACCCGGTGCGGTTGAAGAGCCAGATGTCCCACGCAGAGGTCAGGAACTGCCAGCACCCGGTAGCCACGGTGAGCCGGCCCATCACGATGGTGAACCGGGGATGGGCCCGGGTGGCCTCGTCGAACGGCACCACGAGGTGGGCGTACCCAGCCAGCCACGGGCGACCGGCCACCACGGTGCCGACTAGCGCGGCGCCGATGGCCGCCTTGGTCCCGATGCCGATCCCGAAGAAGACGGCCTCGGAGTCGGTGATTATGCCAATGGCCGCCCGGACGACCAGGTAGGCGACCAGGAGGGGGAGGAACCGGCCGACTGCCTCGCCACGGCGTCGGCGACCCACCGCCGCCTTCACACTCCAGGCGGTGGCCCCGGCCACGCCGGCGGCCAGGCCCCACAGGCGGTCTAGGACCAGGAACAGCGCGATGGGCAGGACCGAGTCGAGGACCCGGCTGCGATCGGGCCGGGCCGGGCCCGGCGCCGTGGCGTCAGACGACGGAGGCATCGCGGGCGGCAGCCGCCCCCAGCGACAGCACGCCCTCGGGTACCCGGTCGGCGATGCGCCGCAACTCGGCGTAGTGGTGGTGGTGTGCCACTCCGGCGAAGAGGCGGCGTCGCTCGGCGAGGCGCTCACCGGTCGGGGGCTCGGCCAGGAAGCCGAACACTCCGAAGGCCACCTCGAGGTCGGCGGCGATCGGGGCCCGACCGAACAGGGCGGCCCGCTTGAGGGCCACCCCGACGCAGCCGACGACCACGTCGGCGGAGTGCTCGCCCGCTCCGAGCAGGAGGCGGGGCTCGAAGCCGCGGGCCAGACGCAGCGCGTAGCCCTGGTCCGGGCCCTGGCTGCCCAGACGGTCGCCCCGAGGCTGGCCGCCATCGTCGACCACCTCGCCGGGTCGTCCCGGATGCCAGGAGCCGAGACGGCGACGGGGACCAACGTAGGCCCGGCCGGTGGCCCGGACGGCGGGCTGGGGGACGTGCTTCGGCGCGGCCATGCCCCTCAGGCTACGGAGCCGGGGTCCAGCCACACCCATCCCATGGTGAGCCGCCGGCCCGGATCGTCGAGCCCCTCGTCGCCCTCGAACCGGACCCGATCGGTCGATTCGTCGAGCACGCTGGCCTGGCGAGCCGGCGTCCCGGCGGCCGCCGCGGCCATGGCCGACGCGGCGTCGCCGTGCCCGGCTAGGCGCTGGAACACCCCGACGGTCGGGCTGATCATGGTCAGCTCGCCGGCCTCCCAGCGGGCGAGGGCGTCGGCCGGTCGCATCCACTCGGCGTGGACCGCCTCCCGGCCGTCGACCACTGGTTCGGCACCGGCCGGACAGCGGGCCAAGAAGAAGGCGGCGTCGTAGCGCTTGTTGCTGGGCATGGGAGTGATCCACCGGGCCATCGGGTGCAGGACGGTGAGGTCTAGCGGCGCGGCACCGGCGGGTCCGGCAGCGACCAGCAGGTCGGCCAGGTCCACCCGGTCGGCCTCCAGGTCGCGACGGCGGGCCACCAATGCCCTGGCCAAGGTTGGGTCGTCGACCCCGAGGGCGATGCCGACCTCCTCGATGGTCTCCCGCACGGCGGCCACCCGCAAGGCCAGCGGATCGGCCAGCGTCGACGACTCGTCGGAGGGAGTGACCACCAGGTCGGGCCATCGGTCGTCGTGGTCGCCGTCGTCCACCGCCCCACCGGGGAAGAGGGTGTGGCCGGCCACGAAGGTCGAGGCGTCGGTGCGGCGCAGGGCCAGGACGTGGAGGTCGGGCCGGTCGTCGACCAGCACCACGGTGGCCGCCGGTCTGATGGGTACCCCGTCGGTGGGCAGCGTCGACCGCGGCACGTCGACCGGGAGGCGGACGCCGGGCCAGCCAAGGTCCCCGACCACCCCCTGCGAACCGTCACTCCCAGGCACGGCCTCGGACCGTACTGACCGACCGGTCCGGGCCTCCCAGCGGCCCGAGGCCTCCCCATGGAGGCCCCGTAGGGTGGCGCGGTGGCCGAGGACGCGGGATCGGAGGAACCGAGGACCGACGGAACCGGTCCCCGACCGCTGACCGAGCCACCGTCTCGCCCCGGGATGGTCGACCTGCTGGCCGGCCTCAGCGTGGCCATGGTCCTGGTCCCCCAGTCGATGGCCTACGCCGAGTTGGCCGGCCTGCCGTCGCACGTCGGCCTGTTCGCCTCTGCCCTCCCGCCCATCGTGGCCGCCTTCTTCGCCTCGTCGCCCTACCTGCAGACCGGACCGGTGGCCCTGACCAGCCTGCTCACCCTGGGTGCCCTGTCGGGTATGGCGGAGGCAGGCACCCCCGAATACGTGGAGTTGGCCGCCCTGCTGGCCCTCGTGGTCGGGCTGACCCGCCTGCTCCTCGGCGTGCTTCGCCTCGGCGCCGTCACCTACCTGATGCGCGATCCCGTGGTCACCGGATTCACCTCGGCCGCCGCCCTGCTCATCCTGGCTTCGCAGTTCCCGAAGGCCCTCGGCGTGACCGCGCCCGACGGAGGCGTGCTGTGGCGAGCCGGCTGGTCNATTNTCCACGTCGACCGCTGGGAGGCCACCTCGGTGGTGGTGGCCACCGTGACCGCGCTNCTGGTCCTGCTGGGCCGACGGGCCGTCCACCGTCTGTTCCCCGGNGCGCTGATCGCCNTGGCCGGTGGCGTGGCGGTCAGCCGGGCCATGGACTACGACGGACCGATNGTGGGCGACGTCCACACCGGCCTGCCCGACCTGGCCCTGGACCTGCCCTGGGGCTCGACGGGGTCATTGCTGGTGGGCGGCGTCCTCATCGCTCTCGTCGGCTACGCCGAGCCGGCATCCATCGCCCGGGTATTCGCCGACGCCGACGGCCAGCGCTGGAGCGCCAGCCGGGAGTTCGTCAGCCAGGGCGCGGCCAACTTGGCCGCCGCGGTGTCCGGCGCCTTCCCGGTGGGCGGCTCGTTCAGTCGCTCGTCGCTCAACCGTCTGGCTGGGGCCCAAACTCGCTGGTCGGGCCTGGTCACCGGCGCCGCCGTGCTGGCCTTCCTGCCCTTCGCCGACGTGCTGGCCCCGCTGCCGAGGGCCGTCCTCGGTGGTGTGGTGTTCGCCGCGGTGGTCGGCCTGGTGCGACCCGTGGAGCTGGTGGGCATGGTCCGCCATTCGCCGGCCGACGCGCTGGTGGCCTGGACCACGTTCGTCGCCACCCTGGCCTTGTCACCGCGGGTCGAGCAGGGCGTGCTGGTCGGGATCCTGTTGTCGCTGGCCGTCGGCCTGCGGGTTCGCCGGACCCCCCGACGAAACGCGACGGACTAGCCCGCCTCCGGGACCCCGGCGTCCAGCCACGCCTCGATGAGGGTCGAGACGTCGGTCAGCGTGGTCACGTAGGCCAGCGTGTGCTCCAGCACCTGCTCGCCGTAGCCGGGCACGGTGGCCACCGACCCGTCGGTCGGTAGCACGACCTGGAAGCCGTCGTTGACCAGGTCGAACACGGCGTTGGGGATGGCCACGTTCAGACTGACGCCGACAACCACCACCGTCGACACCCCCTCGTTGCGCAGCATGGGGGCCAGCCCGGTCCCTGACACGGGGGACAACCCGTGGAAGCGGGGCACCACCACGTCAGCGCCCTCCACGAAGCCGATATCGGGTGGCGGCTCGACTGCGTCGGTCCCGACGTACTGCTGGACCTCGGAGCGACGGCCGGCGGCGAACAGTCGGGAGTTGCGGTTGCCACCCCACATGTCGCCGTGGGCGTGGAACGGACAGTGGACGACCCGCACCCCGGCGGAGCGGGCCGCCGAGGCCAGCAGGCCGAGCCGTTCCAGCAGGCCGGCCGCCGCCACCGCCTCGGCCACCGCTGGCATCGACGAGTCGGGGCCCACCACCCCGTTCTGGGTCTCCACGACGCACAGGGCGGTATGCCCCGGCTCGACCAGGTCCCTCAGGTCCACCTCGACTCCCTTCCCTTGCCGACGCCTGCCCNCGACCGCTACTCGTAGCGGGTGCCGGCCTCGCGCAGCACGTCCAGCCACTGTGCGCCGGCGTCGGGTGCCGGCTCCCCGGGACGGTAGGTCACGTGGTGGAGGGTGCCGGTCCACGGGAAGGTCCCGAACCGCTCCCGGATCGACCACGACACGGGCGACTTGCGGTCGATGCCCACGTCGATGCCCTGGAAGGGCGCCATGGCGGTCAGGACCGGGAGGTCCCGATGGGCGGCCACCGACGAGCCGTCGGCCCGCAACTCGACGTGGACGGTCAGGTTCCCTACGTTCTCGACGACCAGCACCACCGANGTGGTCCCCGGTGCCAACNGCCCGCCATCCACCTCGGTCATGGTTCCGTAGCCGTTCCAGGCCAGCTGTAGGCGGTCTTCGACCACATAGAGGGCGTAGCCGCCGCCCTGGTCGCCGTGGGCNACCAGCGTGCCCCGGTCGCCGGGCGCGAACTCCAGGGCCNCCTCCACCTCGAAGGACCGGAAGTTGATGAGCGCCAGAGACCGGTAACGCTCGGTCGTCGGCGCCCCAGGCCGCAGGACCGTGTCGACCACCACCTCGGCCCCCCACGGCGGCCGCAGCAGGTTCTTGACGTGGTTGCCTTCGTCCAGCGGGAAGACCTGGTTGGCCCACGCCGACTCCTCCCAGCCGGCCACCAGTTCGGCTAGGCGTTCGGGGTGCTCGTCGGCCAGGTCGTTCGACTCGGTGGGGTCCACGGCCAGGTGGTGCAGCTCCCACCGCTCCTCGGAGAACGGAGTGCGGGGTTGGTGACAGGTCACGGCCGACCAGCCGTCGCGGTGGAAGCCCCGGTGCCCCATCTGCTCGTAGTACTGCTCCGGGTGGGTGCCCGGTGCGTCGCCGTCGTCGACGGACGGGGCGAAGCTGGCCCCGGANTGCGGGGGCAGCGGTCGGCCGTGCTTCGTGGTCGGCATCTCGACGCCGGCCATGTCAAGCACGGTGGGCAGCAGGTCGGTGACGTGCTGGTACTGGTGCCGGATGGCACCGCTGTCGGGCAGGCCGGATCCCTTAGACAGGATGAAGGGCACCCGGTGTCCACCCTGGTGGGCGTTGATCTTGTAGAGCCGGAACGGGGTGCCTGACACCATGGCCCAGCCCGACGGGTAGTGGGCCAGCGCCTGCGGGCCGCCGAGGAGGTCCATCCGGGAGTGGTCCAGCTCCACGGAGTCCAGCGGGTTGTCGCGGGTCTGGCCGATCAGGGTCCGGAAGTAGGCCGAGGTGCCGCCGTCGAGCCCCTCGCGACTCCCACCGTTGTCCGAGGTGAACACCACGATGGTGTCCGCCCACTCGCCCATGGCCTCCAGGCCCTCGCGGAGTCGTCCCAGGTTCTGGTCGACGTTGTCGACCATGGCCGCGAAAACCTCCTGGTAGCGGGCGAACAACTCCTTCTCCATCTGCGACAGGTCGTCCCAGGCCCGCACGGCGTAGTTCTCCTCGGAGTTTCGGGGCGGGAGCACCACGTCGTCGTCGAACAGNCCCAGCTCCTTCTGGCGCTCGAAGCGGCGTCGGCGCACCTCGTCCCAGCCGGCCTCGTAGCGGCCCCGGTACTTCTCCAGGTCCTCCGGCCTGGCCTGCAGCGGGGCATGGACGGCGCCGTGTGAGAAGTACAGGAACCAGGGCTTGGTGGGGTGCCCGTCGCGGACCTCGCGGACCATGTCGAGCGCCCGGTCGGTCAGGTCGTCGGTGAAGTAGTAGCCGTCGGNGTAGTCGTCGACGTCGAGGGCNTGGTTGTCCTCGTAGAGCCGGTGCGGCTGGTGGAAGTTCGTGAANCCGTCGAGGATCCCGTAGAAGCGGTCGAAGCCGGTCTGCAGCGGCCAGCCGGTCTTCGGGCCGGCCTCGGTCAGCTCGCTGTCCGGACACAGGTGCCACTTGCCGACCATGAGGCTGGCCCAGCCGGCATCCCGCAGGACCTCGCCCATGGTCACCGCGTCGGACCGGATGGACGCCGCGTAGCCCGGGAAGCCGGGCTCCATGTGGCAGACGGTTCCCACTCCAGCCAGGTGGTGGTTGAGCCCGGTCAGCAGCGAGGCCCGTGTCGGCGAGCACATGGGGTTGACGTGGAAGTCGGCATAGCGCAGGCCCTCGGCGGCCAGACGGTCCACGTTCGGGGTGTCGATCTCGGAACCGAAGCAGCCGACGTCGCTGTAGCCGAGGTCGTCGACCAGGACGACCAGCACGTTGGGAGCGCCCTCTGGGGCCGTCGGTGGCTGGGGCCACCACGGGGTGGAGGTGGAGAAGATCCGGCCGGCCTCCCCCTCAAAGCCCCGGTAGGCCCAGGCCCCATTCCCTTCGGTCACGGGGGGGCACGGTAGTGGTCACCGGGTGAAGCGGCGGAGGCGGGCGACGGGCACCAGCATCAGGACGCAGACACCGGCCATCAGGAGGAGGGCCCCACCGAAGCCGGCCGACGAGTCGGCCACCCAGCCCATGACCAGCGGACCGCTGACCCCACCCACNTCGGCCACCGCGAACCACAGGCCGNAGGCCGCCCCGGTGTTGGCCGGGCGGACNGGCCCGCACTCCAGCAGGGCGACCAGGACCAGGGGCACCAGGGCGGAACGGAGTCCGGCCACGGCCACGGGCACCGGATCGAACGCGGTGGGCAACACCAGGACGGCAACAAGGCCGACGGCGATCACCCCCTGCATNGTCGCCAGGGTGGCTGGGAGCCTCGACCGGTCGGTCCGTCGCGGGACGACCAACGAGGCCGCCACCCCGACCAGGCCGCCCAAGGCCACCCAGTTGGCGGCGGCCATGGCCGAGAACCCGCTGTGGGTCCGCAGGGCCTGGGGCATCCACCCACCCAGGCCGTGGGTGACGAAGAAGACGCCGAGGCCCAGCACGAGCACNANTCGGAACTCGGGGCTGGCCAGCAGCTCCCGTCGGCCCGCGGCGGAGGCCAGGTCGTCGTCATGGACGGCGACCGGTGCCTCGGGGGCCCGCCCGGACAGCACCAGCCAGGCCAGTCCGGCCACCACGATTGCCAGCGTCTCAACGACCACGGTGGTCCGCCACGACCCGGTGAGCGGCATGAGCACCGTGTTGGACAGCACCAGGGTCGCCATGCCGCCTATGGCCGGCATGGTGCTGTAGACGCCGACGGCCAGCCGCCGCTCGCGCTCGTCGCCGAACCACAGCCCCACCGCCTTGGGAGCGCCGGCCGAGATGAGCGGACCGCCCACGCCAAACAGGGCGATGGCCAGCCAGAACGACCCGAGGCCGTCGGCGGCCGCCCGGGCGAAGCCGCTGGCCGCCACCACGGTGCTCCCCAGGAGGATCCCGCGATGGATGCCCAGCCGGTCGAGGAGGCGCCCGCCGATGGGGGCCGAGACCAGGTACACCATGGGCCAGGCGCCAAGGGCCAGGCCCATGGCACTCCGGCTCAGGCCCAGATCGTCGCGGACCTCGCCGACCAGCGGCGGGATGGACATGACCACCACGCCGAAGGCGAAGTACACGCCACAGACGCCGCCGAAGAGCACCCACCGGTAGGGGTGCCGTCGGGCGTCGGCGGCGTCACTGGGGGTGGGGACCACCGGTCGATGCTCCCACGGGGCCGCCCGCACCGGCCGGTCCGGCGGATCCGCATCGGAGCGGGCCGATCTGCGAACCTGTGGCCGTGGACGAGTTGCGGTGGACCGCCGACGGGATGCTGGCCGACCAGCTGGACCGACCGGTCCTGATCGTTGCCTTCAGGGGGTTGTTCGACGCCGCGGGTTCGGCCACCTCGGCNGTGGAGTGGCTGTCCGAACGCCTCGATGGCGATGAGGTGGGCGACGTCGACCCCGAGACCTTCTACGACTTCACCCAGCAGCGACCGGTCGTGGAGTTCGACACCGCCGGGGAGCGACGCATCCGGTGGGCCGAGAACCGGGTCCTCGCCGTACGGACCCCAAAGGGCCAGCGCGACCTGGTGCTGCTGTCGGGCGTCGAACCCCACCTCCGGTGGAGGACGTTCAGCGAGGCGCTCCTGGAGGCGGCCGACCGGACCGGCTCGCGCCTGGTGGCCACCCTCGGCTCGATGAGCGGCATGTCCCCCCACACCCGACCGCCGGTGGTGACGGCCAGTTGCGCCAACCGGGAGATGGCCGACCGCCTGGGCCTGGACGGCCCGTCCTACACCGGCCCCACCGGTGTGGTCGGGGTCCTGCACGACACCCTGGACCGAGCTGGGGTGCCGATCATCTCGCTGCGAGTGTCCGTCCCGTACTACCTCCCCGACTCGCCCAACCCGAAGGCCACCCGGTCGCTGCTCAGACGCCTCGAACAGGTCACCGGCATCGAGACGTCGTTCACCGACCTGGACGGGCCGGCCGCCGAGTGGCAGGCCCGGGTCGACGAGGCCGTGGCCCACAACGACGAAGTCCGCTCCCACGTGCTTCGCCTCGAGGAGCAGGCCGACCAGAGCGAGGCGCTGCTGCCCCGCGGCGACGACCTGGCCGCCGAACTGGAGGCCTTCCTCCGCGACCAGGACCAGCGTCGACGCGAGAAGGAGTGACCCGGTTCCAACCGGGCCGGGCCGGGCGNCAAGACTCGCCGCCATGGACACCACCGACCTCCTGAACGCCTTCGACCGGGAGGGGCGGGCCCTGCTGACCGCCGCCGCCTCGGACCCGTCGGCCAAGGTCGAGCACTGCCCCGACTGGGACGTCGAGGCCNTGGTCGGCCACATGGCCATGGTGTGGACCTACATNACGGCCCAGGTCACCGCGGCCTCGCCCGAGGCCTCCACCCGGCCCGAGGGCGACAGCTCGACGCCGGCCGAACTCCTGGACCGGATGGTGGCCCTGCTGGCCGCCGCCGACCCGTCCGANCCGTGCTGGAACTGGTGCCCCGAGGAGCACCGGAACGTGGCCTGGATGGTCCGCCGCATGGCCCACGAGGCGGCCATCCACCGGTGGGACGCCGAGAACGCCGTGGGCGAGGCCTCCCCCATCGACGCCGATCTGGCCGTCGACGGGATCGGCGAGGCCGTCGGCTTCGCCTGGCGATGGCANAGCCGCGGCCCGGTGGAGCACTTCCCCGACGGNTCGCTCCACCTGCACCGCACGGACGGCGACGGNGAGTGGCTGGTGAGGGCCGAGGACGGCGTCATGGTNGTNACCGAGGAGCACGCCAAGGGCGACGCCGCGGTCCGGGGTTCGGCGTCCGACCTCCACCTGCGGTGCTGGGGTCGGGCCCTGCCGACGCTCGAGGTCTTCGGNGACGAGGNCCTGGTCGACGCCTGGGTGGCCTGCGGCCCCTGAACTACCCGAGTTCGGTGCCCCAGATGCCGACGAAGGACACCATCTCACCCGGGTAGCCGCCCAGGTTGTGCACCAGCGCCCGGCTCCGGGTCTCCAGCGTGGAGATGCGCCGCTCCTCGGGTACTTCGCCCCGGAGCTGCAGCCAGGCCTCGTAGTGCATGCGCAGACCGCTGGCCCCCACCGGGTGGCCGAAGCTCTTGAGCCCTCCGTCGGTGTTGACGGGCAGGCCGCCGTCCAGGGCGAAGGTACCGTCCAGCACGTCACGCCAGCCCTCGCCGCGGGCGCTGAACCCGAGGTCCTCCATGAGGACCAGCTCGGTCGGGGTGAAGCAGTCATGCACCTCGGCCATGGCCAGTTCGGCCCGGGGGTCGGTGATCCCGGCCTGGGCGTATGCGTCGGNGGCGGCAGCCGCGCACTCGGGCAGCGTGGTGAAGTCGAACTCGGGGTCGACGAGNCCGGAGCCGTCGCCGGCCACCAGCGAAAGGGCCTTCACGTAAAGCGGGGCGTCGGTGTAATCGGTGGCCCGATCGGCGGGCACCACCACTGCGGCGGCGGCCCCGTCGGCCACGCCGGCACAGTCAAAGACCGACAGGCGGCCGGCCACGGCGGCCATCTCGCAAATGACCTCGGCCGAGGTCTCCCGTCGGAACTGGGCCAACGGGTTGCGGGCCCCGTTGAAGTGGTTCTTCTCGGCGATCCTGGCCACCACGTAGCGCAGCTCGTCCTCGTCGACTCCGTAGGAATCGGCGTAGGCGGGCAGCATGAGGCTGAACATGGCCGCCGCGGTGAGCGTGCGGTTGGTGCCGTCGGTGGGGACGGGGAAGGCGTTGAGGCCCTGGTAGCCACCGTCCTTGACCTTCTCGCCGCCGATGGCCACCGCCACGTCGTAGGCACCGGACGCCACGGCGTAGCAGGCCTGGCGCAGCGCTTCGGACCCGGTGGCGCAGTAGTTCTCGACCCGGGTGACCGGCCGGTTGTCGAGGCGCAGCGGGGTGGCCAGCGAGATGCCGGACGCNGACGACTGCGANGTNCCGTACCAGTAGGCGTCGACGTCGTCCTTGGCGATGCCCGCNGAGGNCAGGGCGGCCCCGTGGGCGTCGATCAGGAGGTCGTCCAGCGACNTGTCCCAGTGCTCGCGGAACGGGGTGCAGCCCATCCCGACGATGGCCACCCGNTCCNGGATGCCGTGCGAAGCCATGCGNGCTCCCCTCGTCCGNTCGTGCGCCGCCGGNCCGGTCAGNCCCGGNCCGGGCGNCCCTTCCAGAAGTAGTTGTGCAGNCCGTCGGCGGTGAACATCCGACGGAAGGTCATCTCGATCCGGTCGCCGATGGCCACCTCGGCCGGNTCNACGTCGGTCAGCTCGATGGGCATGCGACCGCCGCCGTCGAAGTCGACCACGGCGAAGACCACCGGCGGGCTGGGCGAGTAGGCGAGGCGGTCCACGGTGAAGGTGGCCACGGTGCCCACTGCGTCGGCCATGGGGGCCGGGTCCATGTCGTCCACCTCGCCACCGGCGATGCCGACCCTCGACGGCGGCAGATGGGTGACCCCAGTGGTGCGGTCGGTGCTGCCCACGAAGCCATGCTTCCAGTCGGTCCGCCGCAGCGCCGCCGACGAGGAGGGCCGGTTGGGCTCGGGGCGGTTGGGCGGCTCGAAGGCGAGCGTGCCGCGCCACGACAGGTGGCGGGCGTAAGGGACGTCGACCCGGTCGGCCACCTGGGCGGCCACGCTGCGGGCCGGACGCCGGTCGGCCAGAGCGGCGGTTGTCCGGAAGAGCATGACCTCGCAACCGTCGGCCAGTACCACGAGGGCCACGACCCTGTCGGGCTCGACGCCGTCGAGGACGTCGGCCAGCAGCAGGGCCGGATGGGCGGCACCGCTGTTGCCGACGTCGCCCGTCCGGTCGTCGGCCACGGCCACGCCGAACGACGAGCCGACCTTGCGGACGGCCCGGGCGTGCAGGCCGGTCACCACGGCCACGTCGACGTCGTCGGCGGACAAGCCGGTGGCAGCCAGGGCGTCGGCCCACGCCGCGGCGCCGAGCGGAGCGTAGGCCTGCTCGCCGAAGCGGTCCTCCCAGGTTGGGAGTGGGCGTCGCCGGGGGTGCGCCAGCGGTCGGTGAACTCGGCGGTGGCCGTGGCCCCGCCCAGGTACTCGGCCACCAGAGGGCCGTCGTCGGCCGAGCCGACCAGCACGGCGGCCGCCGCGTCGCCACCGCCGCCGTCCTCCAGGCCGCCGGGGCGTCCGACGCGGACGTCGGCCGAGACCACCAGGGTCGACCGGCCGGCCTCGAGCGCGGTGCGCAGGGCGCCGACCGCCGAGCGCTGGGCCCCGCCGAAGTCGAGGGCGGGCACCGAGGCGTCGAGGCGCAGGGCGGCGTGCAGGACGTTGGCGTTGGTCTTGTCGAGGTAGGGCGCGGCCACCGTCGAGAACCAGACGGCGGCCGGTCCGGCGGCCTGTTCGTGAGCGACTGGCCCATGGGCGGGCAGGGCCGAGCGGGCGGCGGCCACCCCCATGGTCACGGCGTCCTCGTCGAACGATGCCACGGCCCGNTGGCCNNGNCCGGCCGNNNTGCCGAGGAAGGCNNCGANNTCGNCCCNGTCGAGCCGTCGGTANGGCACGTGGGCNCCNTAGGCGAGGATNCCCCTGGGTGCGCTCATGTCCCNTCCCTCCGGTTACCGTTNNNGACCTGACGGACCGTCAGATTACCGCCCNCNGACACGGGACACCCCAATGGACTTCGACTTCACCGCCGAGCAGGANGCCTTCCGGNCCCAGGTNGAGGCGTTCCTNGACGCNAACGACGANCCCGANGTGTTCGACCCCACCCGGGAGAACATGGCCCAGATCGTCGACACCCCGAAGCGCCGGGCGATGATGAAGAAGATCGGCGAGCAGGGCTGGCTGGGCATCACCTGGCCGAAGGAGTACGGCGGCCAGGAGGGCGAGGGCGTCTACGAGTACATCCTCAACGAGGCGCTGGCCCGCCGCGGNGGCCCCCAGATCGGCAAGGGCGTCGGCATCATCGGCAAGACCCTGATCGCCCACGGCTCCGAGGTCCTCAAGGAGGAGTTNCTCCCCAAGATCCTGGCCAACGAGGTCGAGTTCGCCGTCGGNTACAGCGAACCGGAGGCCGGCTCNGACGCCGCGGCCATGAAGCTCAAGGCCACCGAGACCGANGGCGGCTGGATCCTCAACGGCCAGAAGACGTGGACCACCTCGGCCCACTTCGCCGAGTGGTACTGGGTGGGTGCCCGCACCGACCCCGACGCCCCCAAGCACCACGGCATCACCCTGTTCCTCATCCCCCTCGACCACCCGGGCATCACCGTGCAGGGCATCTGGACCATGGGCGACGAGCGCACCAACGACGTCTTCTTCGACGACGTGTTCGTGCCCGACGAGTACGTGGTCGGGCAGCTCAACCACGGCTTCCAGTACATCTCCCAGGCCCTCGACATCGAACGGTTCACCATGTTCACGTTCTCGCCGGTCGAGCAGCGCCTCGAGCTGCTGGTCGACCACGTGCGCACCGGCACCCGCGACGGCGAGGCGCTGAAGGACGACCCCCGGGTGCGGTCGCGGATCGCCCGCCTGGCCACCGACGCCGAGGTGGCCCGGGGCATGGGCCTGCGGGTAGTGGACGCCTCGGTCAAGGCCGAACGCGACGGCGGGGCACCCCCCACCATCGAGGCCTCGGAGTACAAGCTGTTCACCACCGAGTTCTCCAAGCGCCTGGCCGATGCCTCCATGGACCTCGGCGGCCCCGGCACTCAGCTGCGGGTCGGCACCGAGGAGGCCCCGATGGCCGGCCGGGCCGAGTCGACCTACCGCTANACGGTGCTCGACACCATCGGCGGCGGCACCTCCGAGGTGCAGAAGAACATCATCACCCGACGCGGCCTCGGCCTCCCCAAGAACTTCTGAGGCCCTCGCCCGTGTCCGCCACCGGCACCCGCCCCCTCCTCGACGGCATCCGGGTCCTCGACCTGGCGTCGGTCGGCCCGGCCGTCCGGGCGTCTCGGTGGCTGGCCGACTGGGGCGCGGACGTGGTCAAGGTCGGACCGGTCCCGAAGGACGCCGGCGTGCAGATCGTCCCCCCGGCCTACGCCTACAGCGCCCACCGGGGCATGCGCCGCGTCCTCCTGGACCTCAAGTCCGACGGCGGGCGGGACNCCTTCCTGCGCCTCGCCGCCACCGCCGACGTCGTCGTCGAGAGCTTCCGGCCCGGGGTCGTCGACCGCCTGGGGATCGGCTACGACGCTCTCCGGGCCGTGAACCCGGGCATCGTCGTGTGCTCCACCACCGGCTTCGGCCAGACCGGACCCCGGTCGAACTGGGCCGGCCACGACATCAACTACCTGGCCGTCGGCGGCTACCTCCACTGCACCGGCCGCGACGAGCGGGGCGGGCCGGCCCTGCCCGGCGCCACGGTGGCCGACAGCGCTGGCGGCGGCCTGCACGCCGTGGCCGCCATCTGCGCCGCCTTGGCCGCCCGGGCTGCCACCGGCGAGGGCACCCACCTGGACGTCTCCATCGCCGACGGCGTGCTGTCNCTCATGTCGCTGGCCGTCGACGAGTACCTGGCCGACGGCACCGAGCCGGGCCCCCGNCACGGCCTGCTCACCGGTCGGTACGCCTGGTACGACCTGTACGAGGCCTCCGACGGCGGCTGGCTGGCCGTCGGGGCCATCGAACCCCACTTCTTCGCCAACCTCTGCCGGGGCCTCGGCTGCGACCGGTGGATCGGCCACCAGTACGACGAGGACGCCGTGGACGANATGCGCGCCCACTTCGCCGCGGCCTTCGCCACCNGGACCCGCGACGAGTGGGTGGGCCTGCTGGGACCGGCCGACACGTGCGTGACCGCCGTGCTGGACGTCCCCGAGTTGCTGGCCGACGAGCAGTACCGGGCCCGGGGCGCCTTCACCGAGGTGGTCCACCCGACTGCCGGGACCATCGCTCAGGTGGCCGCCCCGCTGGCCGGCCAGGTCGATGCCGCCACCATGGACGTCCGGGACCAGGCGGTGTCCCAGACCGATGAGGTCCTGACCGACGCCGGCCTGGGCGTCGACGAGTTGGCCGCACTCCGCGCCGAGGGAGCCATCGCATGACGAACACCGCCCCCGACGACGAACTGCCCCCCGTGCCCGACGAGGTGACGGCCCGAATCGGCCTCGTCCAGTACGAGGAGGAGGGCGGCTTCCCGGTCGAGCACGGCTACATCTGGACGACCTGCGCCTCGGTGGAGAACGGCAACCCGCTGTTCTGGGACGAGGACGTGGCCGCCGAACTGACCGACGGCCCCATCGCCCCGCCGACCATGCTCTCGGTCTGGTTCCGGCCCCACCACTGGTCGCCGGGCCGCACCGAGCCGGCGGTGCCGCTACAGGCCCACTTCGACCTGAAGGACGACCTGGACCTGCCCGAGGCCATCATCTCGTCGAACACCAACACGTTCCACGAACCAGTCCGAATCGGCGACCGGGTGCGGTCCCGCCAGGTCCTGCGGTCGATCAGCGACCCCAAGACCACGAAGCTGGGGCGNGGNCGGTTCTGGACCATCGACGTGGAGTACCTGAACCAGGACGAACAGCTCCTGGGCGTGGAGTCCTACACCGCCTTCGGCTACCGGCGTTCCGGGCAGGAGGCGGGCGCATGACCGGGATCCTCCACGGCGACGTGACGGTCGGCGACCGACTGCCCGAACTGGCCCACGACGTCACCACCACCACGGTCGTCCTCGGCGCTCTGGCCTCGCGGGACTGGCGCCCCATGCACCACGACCGCGACTTCGCCATCAACCGCAACGGCACGAAGGACATCTTTCTCAATACGCCCAACCAGGCCGCCTGGTTCGAGCGCTACGTCACCGACTGGACCGGCCCCACGGGTCGCCTCGGGAGGATGNCCTTCCGCATGAACGCATCGACCTTCCCCGGCGACCGCATGGTCTTCTCGGCCACCGTCACCGGCACCTCGGTCGACGAGGCGGGCTGCGGGTGGGTCGACCTCGACGTGACACTCACGGTCGGCGACGTGGCCACCACCACGTGCGCCACCCGGGTGGCCCTCCCCCTCGACGCCGACGACAACCCCTGGGCCCGCCACGGCGACGCCTGGCGCCCCTAATCCCCTTCTCGACGCCCACCCCTCGGATCCAGGAGACCACCGTGGACCTCGCCTTCAGCGAAGAACAGGACATGTTGCGAGAGGCCGTACGAGGCCTCTGCGACGACGCCGCCGACAGCGTGCGGGCCCTCGAGGACGACCCCGTCGGCTTCGACGACGGCTTCTGGCAGGGCTTGGCCGCCATGGGACTGACCGGCCTGATGCTGCCCGCCGACGTCGGTGGTTCGGAGATGGGCCTGCTCGACGCGGTGGTCGTCTACGAGGAGCTGGGCCGGAGCCTCGTGCCGTCGCCCCACTTCGTGTCGTCGGTGGTGGCCGCCGGGATCCTCGACGGCGCCGGTTCCGACGACCAGAGGTCGACCTGGCTGCCCCGCATCGCCTCGGGAGNGGCCGTGCTGTCGGTGGCCTGGCTGGAGCCCGACAACGGCTCGGGTCCGNCCGGCGTGCGACTGCCGGCCGTCGCCGACGGAGACGGAGACTGGTTCGTCCTGACCGGCGCCAAGCGTCACGTGCCGTTCGCCTCGTCGGCCGAGCGCCTCATCGTGCCGGCCCGCACCGGTNACGGGCCCGAGGCCATCGACCTGTTCCTGGTCGACCCGACGGCCGACGGCGTCACCCTCACCCTGCAGCGGACCATGGCCGGCGACACCCAGTACCGGGTCGACCTGGACGGCGTCCAAGTGGCGGGCACCGACCGTATCGGCGACGCCGGGACCGGCTGGGGCACGCTGTCGGCCGTACTCGGGGACGCCATGGTGCTCGTGGCCGCCCAGGCNGTCGGGGGCGCCGAGGCGGCCCATGCCCTGACCACCGAGTACGCCAAGGAGCGCCACCAGTTCGACAAGCCGATCGGGTCGTTCCAGTCGATCAGCCACTACCTGGCCGACGGCATCACGACCATCGACGGTGCCCGGACGCTCGTGCACCGGGCCGCGTGGACCCGCGATGAGGGCCGCGACTCCTCGACGCTGGCCCCCATGGCCAAGCTGTTCGCCACGCAGACCTGTCGGGACGTCACCGGCGTGGCCATTCAGGTCCACGGCGGCATGGGCTTCACCGTGGAGTGCGACGCCCAGCTCTACTTCCGGCGGGCCAAGTCGTG
>PBUO01000055.1 GCA_002727895.1 Acidimicrobiaceae bacterium
CGTCGCGGCGTGCCTGCTGGACGTGGCGGACCACGTCGCGGGCTAGGCCCTCCCGGGCCAACTCGTCGGTCACCTCGGTGTCGAGCACGACCACCGCGTCGCCGCTGTCCAGGGCCGCAGCGCTGACCCCGTCGGGCGACTCCAGGCCCAACTCGAACTCGCCCGCGGCCAGCACGTGCCCGGCCACCGTCACCGTGCCGTCGTCGTTGCAGTCGTAGTCCCCGGATCGCGCCGCGGCGAACACCGCCTGCACGTCGCCGCCCAGGCGCGGCCCGAGGGCCCGGCCGTCGGGCTTGAGTACGAAGCGGGCGTGGCGCTCCAGGTCGTCGGTCAACTCGACGGACCGNACGTTCACCTCGTCGAGCAGCAGGTCGACTAGGTCGGCCAGACCTTCGCTGTCGGCCCCGGCCACGGTCAACGACGCCAGTGGCAGGCGGACCCGGAGGCCGTGGTCCTCGCGGAGGCGCAGCGCGGTGGAGGCCACGTCGCGCAGGCGATCCATGCGGTCGACCAGGTCGGGGTCGGACGGCAGGTCGTCGGCGTCCGGCCAGTCGACAAGGTGGACGCTGTCGCCGCCGACCAGTCCGCCGTGGATCTCCTCCATGATCATGGGGAGAAACGGGGCGGCCACCCGGCACAGGGTNACCAGCACCGTGTAGAGGGTGTCGTGGGCGTCGCGCTTGTCAGCGGCCGTCTCGGGCGAGGTGTCGGCCCGGGCCCAGAAGCGGTCGCGGCTGCGGCGGATGTACCAGTTGTTGAGGGCGTCAAGGAAGCCCTGGACCTCGGCGGTGGCGCCCGGCAGGTCGTAGGCGTCCATCCGGTCCTGGACGTTCTCGACAAGCCGGCGGGCCTTGGCCAGCAGGTATCGGTCGAGCAGACGGGTGGAGTCGGCCCGCATCTCGGCCCGGTGACCGTCGACGTTCGCATAGAGGGTGAAGAAGCTGTAGGCGTTCCAGATGGGCAGCAGGACTTGGCGGACCACGTCGTCGATGCCGGCGTCGGCGATGCGCAGGTCGCCGCCCCGCACGATGTTGGATGACATCAGGTACCAGCGCAGGGCGTCTGACCCCTGCTGTTCGAAGATGGCCGTCGGTTCGGTGTAGTTGCGGAGCTTCTTGGACANCTTGGNGCCGTCCTCGGCGAGCAGGATCCCGTGGCAGATGACGTTCTNNAAGGCCGGCCGGTCGAANAGGGCGGTGGCCAGGACGTGCAGCGTGTAGAACCAGCCGCGGGTCTGGTTGATGTACTCGACGATGAAGTCGGCCGGGAAGTGCTCCTCNAAGCGCTCCCGGTTCTCGAACGGGTAGTGGACCTGGGCGAAGGGCATGGAGCCCGACTCGAACCAGCAGTCCAGGACCTCGGGGACCCGCCGCATCNTGGANTTGCCGGTTGGGTCGTCGGGGTTGGGGCGGGTGAGTTCGTCGATGAACGGCCGGTGCAGGTCGTCGGGGCGGACCCCGAAGTCCCGTTCGATCTCGTCGAGGCTGCCGTAGACGTCGATCCGCGGGTACGTGGGGTCGTCACTGCGCCACACCGGGATGGGCGAGCCCCAGAAGCGGTTGCGGCTGATCGACCAGTCGCGGGCCCCCGCCAGCCACATGCCGAAGCGGCCGTCGCGAATGTGGCCGGGTACCCAGTTGATCTGTGCGTTGGTGGCCAGCAGGCGTTCGGTGAGGTCGGTGACCTTCACATACCACGACGAGATGGCCTTGTAGATGATCGGCGTGTCGGTCCGCCAGCAGTGCGGGTAGTTGTGCTCGTAGGTGTCGTGGCNGACNACCCGGCCGGNCTCCTTGAGGTGGCGGATGATGTCTGGGTTGGCCTCGAACACGTTGGTGCCGGCCCACGGGGCGACGTCTGCAGTGAAGCACCCCTGGTCGTCGACCGGGACGACCCGGCCGATGGGGATGCCGGCGGCTTCGCAGGCCACCTGGTCGTCCTCGCCGAAGCCGGGGGCCATGTGGACCACGCCGGTGCCGTCCGAGGCGTCGACGAACTCGGCGCTGAGGACCCGGAAGGCGTCGGTGCGCTCGGCGAAGAAGTCGAACAGCGGCCGGTAGGCGCGGCCCACCAGGTCCGCGCCCTTGCAGGTGCCCACTTCGGTGGTGTCCTCCAGTTGGGCGGCGTAGCGCTCGACGGCGTCGGCGCCGAGGACTAACACGGTGCCGTCGGCGTCCTGCCGCAGGGAGTAAGTGACGTCGGGTCCGACGGCCACGGCCAGATTGGACGGCAGGGTCCACGGCGTGGTCGTCCAGGCCAGGATGCGCATCGGCCCGGGGTCGCCGTCGACGGGGTCGAGGTCGAAGGAGACGGTGATGGCCGGATCCTGGCGGGGGCGGGTGGCGTCGTCNAGGCGGATCTCGAAGTTGGACAGCGGAGTCTCGGCGCCCCACGAGTACGGCATCACCCGGAACGCCTCGTAGACGAGTCCCTTGTCCCACAACTGCTTGAAGGCCCACATGACCGACTCCATGTAGGAGCGGTCCATGGTCTTGTAGTCGTTGCGGAAGTCGACCCAACGGGCCTGACGGGTGACCGTCTTCTCCCACTCCTCGGTGTACCGGAGAACCGAGGTGCGGCACTGCTCGTTGAAGCGGTCGATGCCGTACTCGATGATGTCGACCCGGCCCGACACCGGTAGTTCCTTCTCGGCCTCCATCTCGGCGGGCAGCCCGTGGCAGTCCCAGCCGAAGCGGCGCTCCACCCGGCGGCCCCGCATGGCCTGGTAGCGGGGGACGACGTCCTTCACGTAACCGGTCAGCAGGTGGCCGTGGTGGGGAAGGCCATTGGCGAAGGGCGGTCCGTCGAAGAAGACGTACTCGTCGTCGACCGGGCGGCCCTCAACCGAGGCGGCGAACGTGCCCTCGTCGGCCCAGCGAGCCAGCACCCGGTCCTCGATGGCCGGGAAGTCGGGCCGGCCCACTTCTGGGTAGGGGGCCTCCGGGGAGGGGGCGTCGGAGGAGGAGGCCTCGGGGAAAGGGGTGTCGGTCATGACCGGGGGAAGGCTACCGGTGCCCTTCCGGGCGGGGTCAGGTGGCGCGCAGGGCGGTGGCCCGGTCGCGCAGTTCGAACTTGAGGACCTTGCCGCTGGCGTTCACGGGGAGGTCGTCGACCACCTTGACCAGGCGGGGGGCCTTGTAGTTGGCCATCTCGGCTCGGCACCAGGCCACGAGGTCGTCGGGGTCCGGCTCGGTGCCGGCGGTCGGGACGACGAAGGCGGCACCCACCTCGCCGAGCCGCTCGTCGGGGACGCCGACCACGGCCACCCGGGCGATGTCGGGGTGGGCCAGCATCAGGCCCTCCACCTCGGCCGGGTAGACGTTGAAGCCGCCGTTGATGAACATGTCCTTCACCCGGTCGGTGATGTCCAGGTAGCCGTCCGCGTCCATGACCCCGATGTCGCCGGTGTGGAGCCAGCCGTCGGCGTCGACGGCCTCGGCGGTCTGCTCGGGGTCGTCGAGGTAGCCGACCATGATGTTGTAGCCCCGGACCACTACCTCGCCGGGCTCGCCGGGGGCGCACGGGGTGCCGTCCGGGTCGACGACGAGAACCTCCACGTCGTCGATGGCCCGCCCCGAGGTACTGGCGATGAGTGCCGGATCGTCGTCGTGGCGGCACATGGTCGCGATGCCTGAGGCCTCGGTGAGGCCGTAGCCGGTGACCACCTTCTCGAAGCCGAGGCGGTCCCGCATGTCGTGGATCATCTGGACGGGGATGGCTGCCGCACCGGTCACCGCCAGGCGCAGGGTGGACAGGTCGGGGAGGTCATTATCGGGGTGGCCGAGGATGGTCTGGTATATGGCCGGCGGTCCGGGGAGCATGGTGATGCGCTCCTCGACGACCCGGCGCATGACCGAGGGGACGTCGAACACCAGGTGGGGAACGAGGGTTACGCCCTTCATGAGGCAGGCCAAGATCCCCGAGTTGAGCCCGAAGGCGTGGAAGAACGGGTTGACCACCAGGTAGCGGTCGCCTTCGACCAGGCCGATGACGTCGCTCCACGACAGGAAGCTTCGGCAGACCGCTGAGTGGCGGAGCATGGCTCCCTTGGGGGCACCGGTGGTGCCCGAGGTGAACATGACGTGGCACAGGTCGTCCCCGGTGACGGCCGCCGAACGGGCGGCTCGGTCAGCATCGTCGATGGTGATGCCGGCGGCCACGAAGTCTTCCCATGCGGTGCAGCCCTCGGGGAGCGAGCCCCGCAGCACGACGATCTCGTCGAGGGTGGCAAGCCGGTCGGGGCCGGCATCGGCCTCGTGTAGCAGGGCCACGTAATCCACGTCGAGGAAGTCGGTGACGGTGAACAGAATGCGGGCCGAGGAGCGCCGGAGCAAGTCGGCGGCCTCGCGGCCTTTGAACCGGGTGTTGACGGGGACGAGCACGGCTCCGACGCAGTGGGCGCCGAGGGCGGCGACCGCCCACTCGGCCAGGTTGGGGGCCCAGACGGCGATCCGGTCGCCGTGGCCGATGCCACGGGCCATGAGCGCCCGGGAGGCCTCGTGGATGCGGTCGCGGTAGTCGGCGAACGACCAGCGGCGGTCCTCGTCGACAAACGCCTCGAGGTCGCCGAAGCGATCGGCGGCGTCATCGACGAGCCGGGGGATGGTGTCCCAGCGGGCGGTCATCGATTCGACCCTACGGGTCGCTCCCAGACCATCGGGCACCCGGGGTGGTCGACCACCGGGTCGCCGGACCGGACGGGTGCGTGGACGTCGTCTCGGTGGGATCCGTCGTGGTGGGGCTTGCCAGGCGACCCGAGTCGGAGGAGGTGCGTGGTGCCGTCGCCGCAGTACCGGACCGAGACGGCGCGGCGTCGTCGGGTGGTCGAACGGTTGGGTCCGGCCCGGTGGAGGGTGGCCGCGTGGTGGACGACGACGTCGCCGGGGCGGACGTCGAAGGCGACGAAGCGGGGGTCGTCGTCGAGTACGTCGGGGACGGATTCGCCGGCCGCGCCGGGCAGCGGGTCGCCAACCACGAACCAGTTGGGTCGGTGGACGAGGCCCGAGCGGTGGGAGCCCCGGAGGTAGGACACGGCGCCGGTTTCGGCATCGACCGGGTCGAGCGGGACCCAGGTGGTGCAGATCCGGTCGCCCTCGAGGTGGAAGTAGCCGAGGTCCTGGTGCAGAACGGTGGCTTCGGTGGTCCCGGGCTCCTTGACGAGTACGGAGTCCTCGTAGAGGTGGATGTGCTGGGCGTCGAGGAGGGTGCCGGCGATGGCGGGGAGTGGCGACCCGGTGGCGAAAGCGGCGAAGGCCGGGTCGTGGCGCCAGTGGTCGACTCCGGACAGGAAGCGGGGCCGGTCGACGGGCGGGTGGTCGGCATCCGACAGGACAGCACGGAGCGCCGTCATATCGGTGGTGACTGTTGGGTCGGCGACGGCGGCCTCGACCGGTCCGGCCAGGTGGTCCAGCCACGCGGCGGGGAGGACGCCCGGCAAGTGGACGACGCCGTCGCGCCGGAAGGCGGCGACCTCGTCGTCGTCGACCGGTCGGAGTGGTGCGGCGGGGAGGTCCGGCACGGGCCGGGCCTACTCCTCCTCGTCGGCGGGGTCGGCGTCCTCGGCAGCGTCGTCGGACGGTGCCGAGGTCTCCTCTCCGGGTACCTCGTCGGCCGGGGCTTCCTCTCCGGGGGCCTCGTCCTCGGCCGGTGCCTCGTCTTCGGTGGGGGCTTCCTCTCCGGGGGCCTCGTCCTCGGCCGGTGCCTCGTCTTCGGTGGGGGCTTC
>PBUO01000056.1 GCA_002727895.1 Acidimicrobiaceae bacterium
GGTCTGCAGGATCTGACGCACGATCTCAGCCTGGATGTACCCAGACGCCCAGTTCGCACGACACATCGTCAAGTCCACACCCTCACCAGGCAGAGCAGCAGCCGACTCTTCCTCTGCGTAGGCACCATCGCCAATGTCGTCGTAGGTGATGGTGAACGCCGTACCGAAGTACTTGGCGTTCAGCGCGGCCAGGGTGCCGTCGTCCTTCATTGCCTGGATGGCGATGTTGAACGGATCCACGAGGTCGCTGCCCTCGGTGAAGGCCCAGCCCAGCGGATCAGACTGCAGGGAGTCAGGAAGCAGGTCGACCTGATCGGCGTTCTCGCCCTGATAGCCCTGACCGGCCACGTCATCCATGATCACGGCGCACACGTCGCCGCTGATCAGGGCCTGAACGGCGAAGGCGAACGACTCGAAGGCCACGATNCGNTCCTCGCCGGTGATCGAGGCCGTGAGGTCGTAGTTGGTGGTACCGGTCATCGAACCCGCCTTGCAGTCCGAGGCNGCGAGGTCGTCACGGGAGCCGATCTCCGAGNTGCCCTTGGCCACCAGGATCTTCTGATCGGTGCTGATGAAGCTGATCGAGAAGTCCACGACCTTGTCNCGCTCCTCGGTGATGGTGATGCCACCACCAGCCATGTCGAACTGGCCCTCNCCGGTCGCGATGATCGTTCCGTCCCAAGCGAACTCCTGGAAGCTCGGAACGCAGTTCAAGCGNGCACAAACCTCATCCATGGCGTCGTAGTCCCAGCCTTCGGCGACGCCGGTGTCGGCCGGGATATAGGCGAACGGCAGGTAGGCGTTGTCCACGGCAATCGTGATGACCCGACCACCGAGGTCAGGCATGACCACGGCACGCTCACCCGGAACCTCCGGGACAGAGATCGCCTTGTTGACGACCCTTGCCTTGAGAGCGTCCAACTCCCCGGCGATGTCATCGACGAATCCACCCGTGGACGAGTAGCCCACGCCATCCACCGACAGGTCGAACGTCTGCGCGCCGCCCTGGAAAGAACCATCGCCTGCTGCGCGGATGGTGTTGTAGACGGCCACGTCGACTCGCTTGAGCATCGAACTCAGGATGTATTCGCGAACCGACTCGTCGGACGTGAGGTACTGGTCGGAGTCCACACCGATGGCCCAAACCTTCGAACCAGAGTCCTCAGAGAACGACTTGGCAGCCTCAAAGAGACCGGCACCAGTTCCGCCTGCGGCGTGATAGATGATGTCAGCGCCCTTCTCATACATCGAAAGGGCGATTTCCCGTCCGCGGTCTGGGGCATTGAATCCATCGAAGTCCGGCGGCTCGGTGACGTATTCGACCATCACCATCGCGTCCGGGTTGGCCTGTTCGACACCGGCGACGAAGCCCGCCTCGAACTTGTGGATCAACGGGAAGTTCACGCCGCCGATGAAGCCAATCTTGTTGGCAGCAGTCTTGAGGCCGGCAGCCGCGCCAACGAGGAANGAGCCCTCGTGCTCGGCGAAGAGGAGAGAGGCCACGTTGGGAGCATCGACAAAGCCGTCGACGATGCCGAAATGCACATCCGGGTACTCGGCAGCCACCTCGGCCATTGCCGCATCGAAGAGGAAACCAACCCCGATGACGAGATCGTTCGCGTCAGCCGAGAGGCGGAGCAACTCGGCCCGGTTGGACCCGTCGGCATTCGGGGACATGTCGGAAACGATGGCCCCGAGATCATTGGCGGCGCGCTCCAGGCCGGCATAAGCGGCGTCATTGAACGACTGGTCGCCGCGTCCACCGATATCGAAAACCAAGCCAACCTTGACCGGTTCCGCAGGAGGCTCTGGAGCCTCGGTGGTAGCCGGAGCCTCCGCNGGCGCCGCGGTGGTGGCCGCAGGTGCGGCTTCGTCACTGTCACTGCCACACGCCGAGACGACCAGGGCAAACCCCAGCACCACAGCGAGAAGGCGGATGAGTCGCTTACTCATGAACCNCTCCGGTTCGTCGTCGCATGATTGCGCCGCGAGACGACCCCAAGCCGCCTGCGGGGAAATGACGGTAGTCCGTCCTCTGACGAAATGCACATGCGCGGCTCGTGCCGGCGAACGGGCTGGCTAGCGTCGGGTCGTGCCCCGTCCCACCATCGTCACCGACCGTCACGTGGCCGACGTGGTGCTCACCTGCGACATCGACGGCACAGTCCACGCCCCCGGCGCCGTCGACGTCTCNGANGGACGGATCGTGCGGGTGGGCCCCGTCGATGAGGCCCCGCCGGTCGACGGCACCATCCGGGAGCACGGCGGCCTGNTGATGCCCGGGCTGGTCAACGCCCACGCCCACACGCCGATGACGCTGGTCCGGGGCGCAGGAGACGGGCTGCCCCTGCAGCGGTGGCTGACCGAGGCCATGTGGCCCCGCGAGGGTCGAATGACGCCCGAGGACGTCTGGTGGGGGATGGCCCTCGGGTCGGCCGAGATGCTGGCAGCCGGGGTCACCACCAGTTGCGAGATGTACTTGTTCGAGGACGCGGTGGCCGACGCGGTGCGAGCCTCCGGCGGCCGCCTGGTGGTAACGCCGGCCGTGCTCTCCGTCCTCCACGGCGACGCCTTCGGCAGTGACGGCGACCGCCTCGACGCCATGGCCGCATTCCACGGCGAGCACCACGATCCTGACGGTCGGGTCACCGTGGGGATCGCCCCCCATTCGGCCTACGACCTCGGCGTGGAGCGCGTCGCCCTGCTGGCCGGTCTAGCCCGCGACCTNGACGTGGTNCTCCACGTCCACGTGGCCGAGACCCGCGAGGANAGCGCCCCACTGGAGGCCGAGTACGGCCGGAGCATCGTGCGNATCCTCGACGACCACGGGGTGTTCGCTGCCCGGACGCTGGTGGCCCACGGCGTCTGGGTCGACGCCGACGACATCGCTCTGCTGGCNNGAGCCGGGGTGGCCGTGACCCACTGCCCGGTCAGCAACATGAAGCTGGGCTCGGGGGTNGCCCCGGTGGCCGCCATGCTGGACGCCGGGATGACCGTGGCCCTGGGGACCGATGGTCCCGCCTCCAACGACACCCTCGACCTTTGGGAGGAGGTCAAGGTGGCGTCGTTGCTGGCACGGGTCGACGCCCTGGATCCGACGCTGCTCCCGGCCGACCGGGTNCTGGCCATGGCCACTCGCCNCGGAGCGGACGCCGTGGGCCTCGACGACGTGGGATGCCTGGCCCCGGGGATGGCTGCCGACCTGGTCCGGATCGACTTAGACCACCCGGCGTTCACCCCGGTGACATCGTCGGACGAACTGCTGGCCCACCTGGTGTGGGCCGGGTCCTCCCGGTCGGTCACCGACGTCTGGGTGGCCGGCGAACCGGTGGTGGTCGACGGCGAGGTCCTGACCGTCGACGTGGCCCGGGCCCGGACCGAGGTCCAGAAGCGGGCCGAGCGCCTCGCCGCCGACTAGGTGAGCCTCGCCGCCGCCCCGGCCAGCAGGGTGCGGACCGGTCTGGCAGCGGCGGCCATGGCGGCCCGGATGTCGTCCAGCCCCAGCGGTTCGTCGTTCTGCCCGGCCGCCGGGTTCGAGACCACGCCGATCGAGGCGTAGGGCAGGCTCGCTTCGACGGCCAGTGCCACCTCGGGACAGCCGGTCATGCCGACCAAGGTGGCCCCGGCGGCCCGGTACATGCGGATCTCGGCCGGCGTCTCGAACCGGGGGCCGTTGGTGCACACGTAGGTGCCGCCGTCGACCAGCGGAATCCCGACCGCTTCGCCGACCTGCTTGAGCAAGGCCCTGAGCGCCGGGTCGTAGGGCTCGGTCATGTCGGTGTGGATCACAGCGTCGTCGTGGAAGGTGCCGATCCGACCGTGGGTGACGTCGATGAACTGGTCGACCAGAACGAGGTCGCCGAGGCCAAGGGCCGGGTCGATGGCCCCGCTGACCGCGGTGGCTACCACCGCCGTGGCCCCTGCCTCGTCGATGGCCCGGACGTTGGCCCGGTAGTTGATGCGGTGGGGCGGGACGTGGTGCCCGGCGCCGTGGCGTCGCAGGACGACCACCTGGGAGCCGTCAAGCCAGCCCCGGGTGACCGGGACGTCGCCGTAGGGGGTGGAGATGACGTCGGGCTCGGCCTCGTCCAGTTCCGACAGTCCGTCGAAGCCGCTTCCCGTGATGAGACCGAGCACGCTGCCGACGCTATCTGTCGTCGCCGAGGCGGCCGGGCGACGGGGCCCGTCAGATGGGGTCGTCGGAGAGGGTCGTCAGGTGACGCGGAGCGTCAGCTGTTGCGGCCCATGTTGGGCTTGCGACCGTGGTTGGCCTTCTTTCGGCGGGCGTTGGCCTTCTGCCGGGAGGTGCGCTTCGACATGGCCGTCAGGGTAGCGGGAGGCCTCCGACGTTCCCCCGGGCGGCCGATGGGCGCCCCGGTCGGGGTCGCGGGACCGCCCGGCCCGAACCGGTGCCTCGTAGCCTGACCCGCCGGCCCGTCGTCGCATCCGACGGGCTCCATCGAGGAGGCGACAACGCCGAGGAGGCAGCACCGCCGTGGAACGGTTCGGATTCGTGGGCCTGCCCAACGCTGGCAAGTCGTCGCTCTACAACGCACTGGCTGGCGGCGGCGCCCTGGCCGCCCCGTACGCCTTCGCCACCACCGACCCCAACATCGGCGTGGCCAAGGTCCCCGACAACCGCCTTGACCGGCTGGCCGAGATGAGCGCCAGCCGCAAGATCGTCCCGGCCAGCGTCGAGTTCGCCGACATCGGCGGTCTGGTGGAGGGTGCGTCGCAGGGGGAGGGTCTGGGGAACAAGTTCCTGGCCGGCATCCGCGAGGTCGACGCCATCGTCTTCGTGCTCCGGGCGTTCCGGGACGGTGACGTGCCCGGCCCCTCGGACCCGCTGGAGCACCTCCGGGTTGTGGAGGTCGAGCTGGCCCTCGCCGATCTGGACACTGCCGAGAAACAGCTCGACAAGCTCCGTCGGGCCGCCAAGGGCGATCCGTCGCTGGGGCCGGCCATCGCCGCCCTCGACGAAGCCGTCGACCTGCTGGGCGAGGGCGTACCGCTGTACCGCAGCGACCTTTCGAACGCCGCCCGGGCCGAGCTGAAGCCGTTTTTCTTGCTAACCGACAAGCCTGTACTGGCCGTCGTCAACCTCGACGAGGAGCAGGTCGTAGACCCCGACGAGGTCCTGGCCCCGGTGGTGGCCGAGTTGGACGGCGCCGAGGTCATCGGCATGTGCGTGCAACTCGAGGCCGAGGCGGCCTTGCTTCCCGAAGCCGACCGGGTGGAAATGCTCGAGGGCCTCGGCCTCGGCGAGGGTGCCCTGCCCGTCTTCGTGCGTGCCGCGTACCACCTGCTGGGCCTGCGGACCTTCTTCACCACCGGCGAGAAGGAGAGTCGGGCGTGGACGTTCCGGGCCGGCTCCTCCGCGCCGGAGTGCGCGGGCCGTATCCACA
>PBUO01000057.1 GCA_002727895.1 Acidimicrobiaceae bacterium
CCGGGTGGGCCTGGACTGGGAGGAACACGTGGTGGTCGACCAGCGCTTCTACCGGCCGGCCGAGGTCGACCTGCTGGTCGGCGACGGCTCGCTGGCCACCGATCGCCTCGACTGGCGACCCACCGTCGGCTTCACCGAGTTGGTCGAGATGATGGTCGACGCCGACCTGGCCCTCCTGGAGGGTCGGACCGCCGACCGCTCCTGATCCGCTGGTACACGGGGTGATCCCGACCGAAGCACCCCTGGTGACCGTCCTAGCCGGCGGGGTGGGCGCGGCGAAGTTGCTCCGCGGCATGGTGCGGGCCGTGCCCGCCACACAGGTGACCGCCGTGGTCAACACCGCCGACGACGTGGTCCTGCACGGCCTTCACGTGTCCCCCGACTTGGACACCGTCACATACACGTTGGCCGAGGCAGTGAACCCGGAGACCGGGTGGGGCCTGCTGGGCGAGAGCTGGCAGGCCATGGACGCCCTGGACCGGTACGGCACTCCCACGTGGTTCCGCCTTGGCGACCGCGATCTGGGTACCCACCTTCACCGGACGGGACGCCTGGCCTCCGGCGCTGGACTGGCCGAGGTCACCCGGGAGGTCACGGACGCCTGGGGCGTGGAGGCCACCCTGCTGCCAATGACCGAGGATCCGGTGGCCACCATGGTCACCCTCGACGACGACACGCCCGAAGGCACCGAGGTCGGCTTCCAGGACTACTTCGTCGGGCTCCGTCACGACGTCCCCATCCGTTCCGTCCGGTTCACGGGGGTGGAGGACGCCCAACCGGGGCCCGGTGTCCTGGAGGCCCTGCGCTGCGCTCCGACAGTGGTCATCGCCCCGTCCAACCCGATCGTTTCCATCGGCCCAATGCTCGCCGTCCCGGGTATCGCCGAGTCCCTGGTGGCCCGGCGGTCCAACGTGGTCGCCGTGTCGCCCATCGTGGACGGGGCCACGTTGAAGGGCCCGGCGGACCGGATGCTGCGGGAACTCGGCCACGAACCCACGGTGGTCGGCGTGGCCCGCCTATACCGGAACGTGGCAGCCACCCTGGTCGTGGATCGGGCCGATGCCGACCTGGCCGACTCGGTGGAGGCCAATGGCATGGCCTGCGTGGTCGCCGACACGGTCATGACCGACGTCGACGTGGCCGCCACCCTGTGTCGTAAGGTGCTGGCCGTCGCGAACCCCGAGCCCGGAGGCACGACTTGAGTCGGCCCATCGAGTTGCTCCCGATCCATGGCATCGGCGAGATCGGTCCCGGCGACGACCTGGCGGCCCTGATCGCCGAGGCGGCCGACCTCCGCGACGGAGACATCCTGGTGGTCACCCAGAAGGTGGTGAGCAAGGCCGAGGACCGCCTGGTGGACGTGGACCCCGATGTCGGCCACAAGCCGCTGGTGGAACGCGAGTCGGTCCGGGTGCTCCGGCGACGTGGCGACCTGGTCATCAGCGAGACTGAGCACGGCTTCGTTTGCGCCAACGCCGGAATCGACCTGTCCAACGTGGAGGAAGGACGGGCGGCCCTGCTGCCGATCGACTCCGACCGGTCGGCCCGACGGATCCGCGACGGGCTCCGCCACCGATTCGGCGTGGACGTGGCCGTGGTGGTCAGCGACACCTTCGGCCGGCCCTGGCGCCGCGGCGTCACCGACGTTGCCATCGGCTGCGCGGGGCTCCATCCGGTGGTCGACCTCCGAGGCACCACCGACGCCCTCGGGCGCGAACTCCAGGTTACCGAGGTGGCCGTGGTCGACGAGATCGCATCGGCAGCCGAGTTGGTCATGGGCAAGGCCGAGGGGATCCCGGCGGCGATCGTCCGAGGCATCGACCCCTCGTGGCTGGGCGACGGGTCGGTGGCCGACGATGTCGTCCGCGACCCCGCCGACGACCTCTTCCGCTAGGAACCCGGGGCGCCACCAAGACGGGGAGCACGGGGTGGATCCGTTCGGGCGTCTGCGAACCCGTCCGGGTGAGACTCACACCACCGCCAGTGGTCCTCGAGCATGGTCCGCAGGTCCCGCTCGGCCGTCCAACCGAGCACCTCGGTGGCCAGCGACGGGTCGGCCCAGATCCGCCCTGCGTCACCGGGTCGCCGTGCCACGACCTCGTGGGCGATGGGGTGGCCCACCACCTCCTCGGCCAGGCGCACCAGTTCGAGGACGGTGTGTCCCCGCCCGGTTCCTAGGTTGACCGCGGTGGCCCCCGTCCGGGTCGTCAGTGCGTCGAGGGCCGCCAAGTGGGCCTCGGCCAGGTCCACCACGTGGAGGTAGTCGCGCACCGCACTGCCATCGACCGTGCCGTAGTCCCCTCCGAACACCTGCAACCGGTCACGTCGACCGAGCGCCACCTGCATGAGGAGGGCTGCGAGGTTGGTCGGGATGCCGGTCGGGTCCTCCCCGATGACGCCGGAGGGGTGGGCACCGATCGGGTTGAAGTAGCGGAGCAGCATCACGTCTAGGCCGCCGGCGGCCGCCACCGCGTCGAGGACCTGCTCGCCGTGCAACTTGGTCCAGCCGTATGGGTTGACCGCCCCGATCGGCGACGCTTCGGTCACCGGGACCACGTCGGGTTCACCGTAGACGGTGCACGACGACGAGAACACCAGGCGACGGATGCCCCGATCCTCCATGGCGGCCAGCACGCCGAGGAGCGAGCCGAGGTTGTTGCGGAAGTAGGCCAGCGGCAGCTCGACCGACTCGGCCACCGACTTGGACGCCGCGAAGTGGACCACTTCGTCCACCTCGTACCGGTCGATGGCCTCACCCACCAGGCCCACGTCGGCTGCGTCGCCCTCCACGAAGGCCAGGTCCGGGGTGGTGAGCCCCCGTACGGCGTCGACGGCGGCCCTCGACGCGTTGGACAGGTCATCGAGGATTACCCCCCGCCGCCCCGCCTCGTGGAGGGCCACCGCGGTGTGGCTTCCGATGTAGCCGGCACCCCCGGTTACCAGCACCGCCACGTCAGTCCTCCTCGGGGAATCGGCCACCATCCAGAACAGTCCCGACGGGCACCGAGGCACCGGGTCCGACCAGGCAACCCCCGACGACCGAGGCGCCCTCGCCGATGGTGGCCCCGGGACCGACCACCGAGGCGCGGACCGTGGACCCTCGTCCGACCATCGCCCCGCCCATGACGACAGCGTCGCACACCTCCGCGTCCGATCTGACGCTGCCACCGGCCATGACCACCGAGTGTCCGACTCGCGCCCCGTCGTCGACGGCGGCCGACGGGTGGACCGCCGTTAGGCCGGCCCGAGTTCCGTCCACCAAGTCGAGGTTGGCCCGCAGGTAGGCCTCGGGCGTCCCGGTGTCCAGCCAGTAGCCGGTGGACGGCTCAGCTCGGAGCGCCCCCTCGGCGGCGAGGGACGGGAACACCTCCCGTTCGATGGACACACGGCGTCCCGGCGCGATCCGGTCCAGAACCGCGGGCTCGAGGACGTAGGTCCCGGCGTTGATCCAGCGGGACGGCGCCTCGTCGGTCGGCGGCTTCTCCACGAAGCCCAGCACCCGACGTTCATCGTCGAAGGGCACCACCCCGTAGCGGGACGGGTCGTCCACCTCGGTCAGGGCGATGGTCCCCGTCGCCCCGGACGCACAGTGACGACCCACCATGGCCGACACGTCCAGATCGGTCAGCACGTCACCGTTCAGGACCAGGAACGTCCCGTCGACGCCAGCGTCGAGCGCCGCGAAGCGCACCGCCCCCGCGGTGTCGAGCGGCTCGGGCTCCACCGCGTAGTGCAGGGGCAGCCCGGCGCACGTGCCGTCGGGATAGGCCGTGGTGAAGGCCTCCGGGCGGAACCCGAGGGACAGCACCACCCGGGTCACGCCGTGGGCGGCCAGGTGGTCGACGACGTGCTCGACCATGGGCCGGTCGACGACTGGCAGCATCTGCTTCGGGGTGTCCGCGGTCAGCGGACGGAGGCGGGTNCCGAACCCNCCGACGAGGACNACGGCCTCCACGGGCCGGACCNNCTANTCGNCGACGGTGGTCGTNGTCGCCAGGGTGGGNGANTCNGACTGNAGGCGCNCCGGGTCCACCGTGTCCAGGAACGAGAGCCGNTCGGTCCGCGGCCGCGGGGGCTCGACNCCCTCGGGGACNATGGCGATGGTGAANGCCTCNCGGTTCTTCAGGAAGCGGATNCCGGCGACGTCCTCGGTCACCACCTCGGGATCGCGNTCCAGGTCGTCGGCGTCGAAGCGGGCCACCTTCAGGACGCCGGGCTCGCCGTTGCAGTCGGCNCCCTCCACCACCAACTCGCCNGAGTCCAGCAGGAAGGACTCGTCGTCGATGAAGCCCCCGAAGNCNGAGAAGAACTCGCCCATGGTGGCGTCGCGACCCGAGGCCAGCTTGTTGAACGGNTGGATGTGNATCAGGCCGTCGCCGTGCGAATGGATGCCNTTGGGGTCNGTCTCCAGCACNATCTTNGACCGGAAGTCNTCGCACACGTAGACGTCGTANGCCGANTGCCAGTGGTCGCCNACCCGGGGGGCCGACGTGGCTTCGCGNTCGCTCCGGGCCCANAAGACCAGGAGGCCACCGAGCANGACNACGAGGGCNACCGCCGCCGGGAAGCCCAACTTCCGCTGTTCGCCNNTGCNGCCGGCCGCTCCGGCCCGAGCGGCGCGGGCGACCTTGCTCGCCGAATCTCCACGTGCCATGGCGGACGAGGCTATCGGCGACCCTCCGCGGATCACCCGTGCCGGTCGGCCAGTTCCGCCACCAGATCGGAGTACGTCCCGGCCACCGAATCGGGCGACCGCCAGGCCTCGGCCCATCGGCGACCCCGCTCCCCCATAGCCCGTCGGCCAGCCGGATCGNCGACCAGCCGTTCAATGGCCGCCACCAGGGCGTCGACGTCGTCCGGTGGGACCGACAGGCCGGCACCGGCCTCGTCGATTACCCGGGCCACCTCCGAGCCCTCGTCGATGGAGGCCACCACCGGTCGGCCGGCAGCCAGCACCGAGTANGTCTTGGAGGGGACGCTGGAGGCGGCCAGACCGGCCCGCAGCGGGACCAGGTGGACGTCACCGGTGGCCAGCACCTCGGGGACCCGTTCGATGGGCTGGTAGCCCACGACCACCAGGTTGGAGAGGTCGCCCGCCGCCTCAACGAGGTCGTCGAAGCGGATGCCACCTCCATTGACCACGTAGACGATGTCGTCGCGGTCGCGGTGGCGTCGAGCCGCCTCCACCACCAGGTCCAGGGACTGCGAGTGGCCGAGGTTCCCGGCGTACATGACCACCGTCCGGTCGCCAAGGCCCAGCTCCATCCGATATCCGGTGGCCCGGTCCAGGGGCCGGATGGCCTCGACGTCCGCGAAGTTGGGCACCACCTGGACCAACGGNCGGTCACCGGAACCGGCCTTGGACCGGACGTTCTCCGCCAGGTCCTCGGACAGTACGGTGACCGCGTCGGACCTCCGGTAGGTCGCTCGTTCCAGCCACCGGAAGAACCGGATGGCCCGTGGCGACCGCAGGGCCCCGACCTCGACAGCCACGTCGGGGAACACGTCCTGGACGTTGAACACCAGCGGACAGCGGTGGCGGCAGGCCAGGAGCCAGCCGGCCAAGCCGAATGAGAGAGGCGGCGAGACAGCCACCACCCCGTCGAACGGGCCCCTGGTCAGGGCTCCGGCCAAGGTGGCCAGCCCGGTCAGGCCGAGGAAGCCCAGCGCCCGACCCACCAGGTTGCTCCGTTCGGCGCCCCCCTTGTCGGTAGGGAAGGGGTGAACGCGGGTCACCGTGGCCTCGCCGTACCGACCCCGGTGGACCAGACGACCCCGCCACCCGTCGGCGATCCGGTGATCGCGGTACCAGGGCAGCGACGTCACCACGTGTACGTCGTGTCCCCGACCGACCAGACCGTCGACGATGGCCGACACCACCTCGCCGGTGGGCGCCGTGTCGGGCCGAAGGTGCGGGGTGAGGACGAGGAGCCGCACGGTCAGGAAATCCTCCCGCCGAGGAGGAGGCNCCACGCCCGGTCCAGGGTCTCGGCGGTGGCCTCGCAGCCATGGGCGGACGCCCGGTCCAACCCGTCGAGCGCCAGGTCCCGGCGAACGCCCTCGTCGTCGAGGACGATGCCGAGTCGCCGTGCCCATTCAGCGGCCCCGGCTCCGGTCTCTACCCGGGCGGCGGGTCCAACCAGGTCGGCGGCCGGGGTGCCGTCGGCGACGAGGGCCGGGACGCCGGCCGCCATGGCCTCGAGCACGGGGAGCCCGAAGCCCTCGTAGGCCGACGGGAAGGCCACCACCGCGGCCGACGCCATCCGGGCGGCCAGCTCCGCTGCGGGGACGCGGCCCGGCCGGTCGATCCGGTCCGCATGTCGGCTGGCCGCAGCCAGACGCCGGACCTCGTCCTCGGCGCGGCCGACACCACCGGTCAGGGCTAGGCGGACCGTCGGNTGGTCGTCGGCTAGGTGCTCGAAGGCCCGGATGAGCAGGTCGTGTCGCTTGTGGGGATGGGTGACCGCCGGGTATAGGACAGTCGGCGGCCTGTCGGGCATGGCTGGAAGCGGGGCGACCGAGCGCACTCCTGCCGACACGGTGACCACCCGGGTTCGGTCCAAGGCGAAGCGCCGGACCACCTCATCGCCCACGGCGTCCGACACGGTGACCACCACGTCGGCCCGACGGACCGACCGGGGCAGGGCACGCCCCAAGTAGGCGCGCTTCACGACAGAGAAGTGCTCGGGATGGTCCAGGGGCTGGAGGTCGTGCACGGTCACCGCAACCGGCCGCCCGGTCCGCATCGGAANGCGTCCACCCACGTGGTGGACGGCGTCGAGGCGGCGAACCCNGGGGGCNAGCCAGGAGGCCTCAGCGACCAGTCGCCGACCGCGGCGACGGTTGTCCAGCGGGCGGACCTCTAGGTCGATGGCCCGGCCGAGCTCAGGGTGGGCGTCGGCCGCCACCTCGCTCAGAAAGACCACCGGCCGGAGGTCGGACGACCCGTGACGGGCGTGGGCTAGGAGGGTTCGCACCGCGTACTCCTCGCTGCCACCCACGTCCCCGGGTACCAGCCAGAGCAGGTCGACAGCAATCCGGGACCTCATCCACCCCACCGTGCCATGGCCTCGTGGTACACGGCGACCGTCGCCTCCGCCGTGGCCTCCCACGTGAACGTCGCCGCCCGTTCGAGCCCAGTCTCCGCCAGCCGGCTGGCGAGGTCCTCGTTGGCGAGGACGGCGCCGAGCGCCTCGCCGATGGACCCCGGGGCGGCGGGATCGGCCACGAGGGCGGCCCCTCCGGCCACCTCCTCAGTCGCCGTCCCGGACGAGGTGACTACGGGCGTCCCGGCGGCCATCGCCTCCAGCACGGGCAGGCCGAAGCCCTCATGGAGGCTAGGCAGGCACAGCACGGTGGCCGCCTCCAGCCAAGCGTCCCGCTCCGCCTCGGAAACCGAGCCAACGAGGATCGCCCGGTCGCCTAGGGGCTCGGCGATCCGACGGGCGTCGGCCTCCCACCCGGCGGGCCCGACCAGGACCAGGGGGACGGAGCCTCCATCGGGGATGCGGTCCATGGCCGCCACGAGGCCGGGGAGGTTCTTACGTGGCTCCACGGTCCCCACCCACAGCACGAATGGTCCGTCGACACCATGCCTCCGGAGGCAGGCCGCCACGTTGGCGCGAGCGGCGTCAAGGTCCTCGACGGAGTGGGTCCGGCCACCTCCCACCCCGAGGGGGACGATGTGGAGTCGACTCTCGTCGAAGCCGGCGTCGGCGAGATCGAGGCGGGTGGCCTCCGAAGGGCAGGCCACCGCCTCGGCCCGCCGGGCGTCGGCCAGCCAGGCCTCGAAGAGCCGGCGGCCCCGGGGCGTGGCCGCCTCGGGATAGCGGCGCCAGGCCAGGTCGTGGACGGTAGCCACCAACGGTCGGCGGGTTGCGGGGACCGCACCGCCCGAGGCGTGGACCAGGTCCACCTCGCCGATCAGGGCCTCGACCCGTGGCAGAGCGAACCAGTGCCAGGACTCGTAGAGGAGGGCCCGGGGCAGCCGTGAGGCGACCAGCGAAATGTCCGCTGGCGGCACCACCGAAACGTCGCCGGTCGAAGGCTCGCCGTGTCGGGCGGTAAACCCCACCAGGTCCACGTCGTCACGGGCGGCCAGTGCCTCGGCAGTCCGGAATGCGGCGACCGCCGTACCGCCGGGCACCCGGTGCCATAGCTGTTCCAGCAGGTACGCGACGCGCAGGCGACCGGTCACGGGCTGCTCAGGGACACGCCGAGCCGTCGGGCCGCCGCCCGTCCACCTTCGACGGGACCTCGGCTGGAAGGCTCGGCGCCGACCGGACCGGCAGCAGCGACGGAGCGGCCGCCAGGGAACCGACCGACGGGGCACCCACCTCGTCGCCCATGGCCGAGACGGCACGCCGGGCCAGGGCGTCCACCTCGTGGTGGGCCCGCGGCACGAGGAGGAAGGAGGCGAAGTCCCTGCCGAGGACCAGCTCCACCGGACCTCCCGACGCCCCCGGTTCGTTGGTGAAGGTGAAGCGGGGGGTGGGCGTCACCATCTGGCCCAACAGCACCGCGGCGGCGAAGTCCTCTCGGTGGGCCCGCACCTCGGTCGCCTCGACCGCTTCGGCCGACGCCGTCTCCACCGGGAAGCCCTTCAGGACCAGTTGGGCGTGGGCCGGGACCGACTCGTCCACCGGGCCACGGGCGTCGACCACCCGGACCGGGACGTCCTCAGGTCGCAGCGTGATGCCCCGGAATACGTCGAACACCCGGCGTGCCTCTGGCCGGAGGCGGAGCACCGAGGACGAACCCACCACGTCGTCGTAGACGGGCAGGACATGGCGGTCGAGGTCGTCGGGGTCGAAGCCGGAGAAGGCCCGGCCGAGTCCGAGCAGCGTCCGCATGGTGAGGCGGTCGTCGAGCACCACCGAGCGGGCCGCCGCCTCGATCAGGTCGTCGCGCACGATCAGCGAGCGAGCTCCGCTGTCGATCACCTCCTCGAGGGCCAAGGTCAGGAAGTCCTGCTGGCGCTGGTTCCGCTCCAGGTCGTTCCACACACCAACACGCTGCCACCGGCCGTCCACGAAGAGCTCCAGCTTCCGGCTGCGGACGAAGGCCAGCCCGGCCCGCCCGTCGAGCATCGTGCAGCCCGCCTCGGAGACGTAGAGGCCCGAGCCGACGTCGCGGGCCGGATGGGGGAACCACACCGCGACGCCGCCGATCTCGTCGACCACCTCCTCGAAGCCGAGGAAGTCGACCACCACGAAGTCGTGGATGGGGACGCCGAAGTTCCGGGTGACCGTCTCCACCAGAGTGGGGGCGCCGAGCTCCATNCCGCCCACCAGCANNGCGGAGGCCAGCTTNTCCTCCCGCACCGGGACCCCCTCCCGGTGGATCATCACGTGGAGGTCCCGGGGCAACGAGACCAGGGCGGCGGTTCCGAGGTGCGGGTCGAGGCGCAGCAGCATGATGGCGTCGGCCAACGCCACGCCCGGGGTCCGGTCCCGCTTCCCTGCCGGGTCGTCGTCGGGGAGGCCCACTGCGCTGTCCGTGCCGATCAGCAGGACGTTGCGGGGCGGTGACGGACGATCTCCGCCCGAGGCATCCGATGACTTAGCAGTGCCCGATCCGTCGCCGTCCTCCAGCTCGTCGACCGGCAACTCGAGGTCGGCCAGCACCCCAGCCGGGACGTCGATGCGCACGATGCTGCCCACCGCCTCCTCAAAGGAGTCGAGGCGGCCGGCGGCCAGGAGAAGGCCGACCCCCACCAGGAGGTTTCCGGCGATCAGGAGCCGCTGGGGCCAGGTCCGACGAGTGGTCGACTGGGCATCCGACGGCTGCTCGTCCACCGGATCGCCGGGCGCATCCCCCGACCCGTCCGGCNCGGGGGTTGGTTCAGGCTCGACCGAATCGGGCCCCTCGACGGATCCGGGCGACACGGCGAGGATCCTACCAGTGGCCCTCCGACCGGCCCGGTCGCCCCGAATCAGCGAATCGATGCTCGACACGACCCCACTCGCCCGACGACGGCGCCTAGCCTCGGCCGGTGGCCCCTCCTCCGACCCCGCCGGCCCCTCCCCCATCGGGCAAGCCGACCGGCGCGTGCTGGACCGACGGCCGCCTCGTCGAACCCGGCCAGCCGTCGATCCTCNCCGACGACCACGCGGTGGTGACCGGCGACGGGGTCTTCGAGACCATGAAGGTGGTCGGTGGCACCCCCTTCGCCCTAACCCGACACCTCCGCCGCCTCGAGAACTCCGCCGCGGGCCTGGGGATCCCCGCGGTCGGTGAGCGTCGCGTCCGGGCCGCCGTGGACGAGGTCTTGGCCGCCGACCCCACCGCCGGTCTGCTGCGCATCACGTGGTCCAGCGGGAGCGGCCCCCTCGGCTCGGCCCGGGGCGGTGGCAACGGCACCCTCGTGGTCGCCACGTCGGCGGGCAACGACTGGCCGCCGGCCGAGGCGGTCCACCTCGTGGAGTGGCGCCGAAACGAGCACGGCGCCCTGACCGGGCTCAAGACCACCTCGTACGCCGAGAACGCCCTGGCCCTGGCTACCGCCAAGCGGGCGGGCTGCAGCGAGGCCATCTTCCGCAACGTGGCCGGCGACCTCTGCGAAGGCACCGGCACCAACCTCTTCTTGGTGGTCGGCGGCGTGCCCACCACCCCGCCGCTGTCCTCGGGCTGTTTGGCCGGCGTGACCCGGGAGCTCCTGCTGGAAGCCCTGCACGACGAAGTGGAGGTCCGCGACCTCGCCCCCGACGAACTCCACGCCGCCGACGAGGCCTTCCTGACCTCGTCCACCCGGAACGTCAGCCCCATCTCGGCCGTCACCGGGGTGGTCGAGGTGACCTTCGACCCGGCACCCGGGCCGGTCACCTCCCGGGCCATGGAAGCGTTCGCCTCCGTGGAGGCCGCTTCGATGGACCCCTAGTCGGGGACGTCAGCCCGGAGGTGCACCACGTCGCCGGCCCGCACCTCAACCAGTTGGCCCTCGACGTCGAGCACCAGGCCGCCGTCCAGGGCGATGTCCACGGCCACCGCCTCCATCGGTCCGTCCGCCAGCTCCACCGACACCCGCCGGCCGACGGTGGCCGACCGTCGGAGGTGTTCGACGCGNAGGCGCCCGTCCCCGTCGTCACCGCCGAGCGCTTCGCACCAGCTGCCGAACGCGTCCAGGACCAGCGGGAGGACTCCGTCGACCTCGGCGTCGAGACCGGCGGTCCGCAAAGAGACGGCCCCAGGCGGACCGTCTCCCGCTTCCGGCCATCCGACGTTCACGCCCATGCCCACCACGACCGAGGGCGGGTCGGCGTCGACTAGTTCGGCCAGGATCCCGGCCACCTTCCCGACCGTCGAGCCCGCGGAGTCCACGAGGACCACGTCGTTGGGCCACTTCACGGCCGGCGCCAGCCCGAGGTCCGCCANCGGTCCCTCCAGCACCGCGGTCAGGGACACTGCCAAAGCCGAGGTGACCAACGGAACGCGCCCGCTGGGCCAGTCAGGACGGAGGAGCACCGAGAACAGGAGATTGGCCCCGGAGGGCGCCTNCCATGCGCGGTCCAGGCGGCCCCGGCCCGCGGTCTGGTGCTCAGTCCGTAGCACAAGGCCGGCCGGCTCCCCCGCGTGGGCTCGCTGCGCCAGGTCGGAGTTAGTGGAACCCGTCACCTCGACCACCTCGACCCGGAACGGGCCCGGCGGCGAAACGCCCTGTGACGAAGGGCCGGGGCCAAGGTGGTGCGACGGGCCCTCCATTCGGGCGATGATAGGGACGTGTTCACCAAGGTCCTGATCGCAAACCGCGGCGAGATCGCCGTCCGCGTCATCCGCGCCTGTCGCGAGATGGGCGTCGGCACCGTCGCCGTCTACTCCGACCTAGACCGCGAGGCGCTCCACTCGCGCCTGGCCGACGAGGCCTATGCCCTGGGGGGCCAGACGGCCGCCGAGAGCTACCTNGACACCGAGGCCATCCTGTCGGCCATCGACCGCAGTGGCGCCGACGCAGTCCACCCCGGCTACGGGTTCTTCTCCGAGAACGCCGACTTCGCCCGGGCGGTCACCGACCGAGGCGTCACCTTCATCGGCCCGCCGCCCGAGGCGATCGAGATCATGGGCGACAAGATCAGCGCCCGCCTGGCCGCCAAGGAAGTCGGCGTCCACGGGGTGCCGGGAACGACAGACTTCATCACCGACCCCGACCAGGTTCGGGCCTTCGGTGCCGAGCACGGCTACCCGGTCGCCATCAAAGCGGCGTATGGGGGCGGCGGCCGCGGCATGAAGGTCGTGGCCAACGAGGCCTCCATCGAAGACGCCATCGATTCCGCCCAGCGCGAAGCCATGGCCTACTTCGCCCGCGACGAGATCTACATGGAGCGGTACCTGACCGCCCCCCGCCACATCGAGATCCAGGTCCTGGCCGACGCACACGGCAACGCCGTGTACCTCGGCGAACGGGACTGCTCGGCCCAGCGTCGCCACCAGAAGCTGATCGAGGAGGCGCCTGCACCCGCCCTCCCCGACGAGGTGAGGGCCGCCATGGGCGAGGCGGCCGTCGCCGTAGCCCTCGGCTGCGGCTACACCAATGCCGGGACGGTCGAGTTCCTATACGAAGACGGCGACTTCTACTACCTGGAGATGAACACCCGGCTCCAGGTCGAGCACCCGGTGACTGAGCTGGTGACCGGCCTCGACCTGGTCGAACAACAGTTGCGCATCGCCTCGGGCGAGCCGCTGTCGTTCGGCCAAGCGGACGTGGCCATCACTGGGCACGCCATCGAGGTCCGGATCAACGCTGAGGACCCGGCCGGCGGCAACTTCCTGCCCAGCCCAGGACGCATCACCGGGCTCAAGGTGCCCGATGGCTTCGGGGTTCGCTTCGACGGCGGCTACGAGGCCGGCGACGAGATCAGCCAGTTCTACGACAACTTGGTCGGCAAGCTAGTCGTCTGGGGGCGGGACCGCGACGTGGCCATTCGCCGCACCCTGCGGGCCCTCGACGAGATGGAAGTCACCGGTGTTGCCACCACCATCCCGGCCGATATGGCCATCCTGGCCCACCCCGACTTCGGCGCCGTGGCCCACTCCACCAAGTGGGTCGAGGAGACCCTCGACCTCTCCGACGTCCGAGCCGATGGCGCGGCTCCGGCAGGAGACGACGAGGAGGCGGCCGCCACCGTCCGACGGGACACCACCGTCGAGGTCGACGGCCGCAGGTTTGCGGTCAGCCTCTGGGTGCCGAAGAGCGCCGCCCCGGCAACCCCGGCCCGATCGGGAAAAGCCAAGGGTCCCCGCTCCGGTGGCGGAAGCGAAGGGGGCGATGGCCGGGTGGCCGTGCCCATGCAGGGCACGATCGTCAAGGTTCTGGTGGCCGTGGGCGACACAGTCGAGGCCGGGGACCCAGTCTGCGTACTGGAGGCCATGAAGATGGAGAACAACGTGGCCGCCGACAAGGCGGGGACGATCGCCGAGGTGCTGGTCGCGCCGGGCGACTCGGTGGGCGGCGGCGACGTCGTCGTGGTGATCGAGTAGCTCGAACTCGCAACCTGCCGGGAAGAGGTCGGAGCGTCGGCCGACCTACTCGGCGGCGTCGGCCAGGGCCTCGGCCAGGGTGGGGTGCACGAACAGGCTCTCCTGGATGTCGTGCACCGTCAGGCCGGCCGTGACGGCCAGGGCCACGATGGAGATCAGTTCCGCGGCGTGTCGCCCGACGATCGACCCACCCAGGACCACACCGGTGGCCGGGTCGGACACGATCTTGATGAAGCCGCGGGGGTCATCGTTGATGACCGCCTTGGCCGACGCCGAGAAGGGCACCTTGGTGACCCGGATCTTGCGGCCCTCGGCGAAGGCGTCGGCCTCGGCGAGGCCCACGTCGGCGATCTCTGGCTCGGTGAACACCGCCGAGGCGGCCTTGTCATAGTCGAGCTGCCGGTGGGGCCGGTCGTCGGTGAGGCCCATGGCGTGCTCGGCGATCTTGCGACCCTGCATCTGGGCCACCGACGACAGCGGCAGCTTCCCCGACACGTCGCCGGCCGCGTAGATGTGCGGAACCGAGGTCCGGCAGTAGGGGTCGACGGGGATGTAGCCGCCGTCAGTCTCGATCCCAACGCTGTCGAGGCCGAGCCCGTCGCTGTTGGGGATCGACCCCACGGCGAAGATCACGTGGCTGCCCTCGGCCACCCGGCCGTCGTCGCACCGGACGGTAACCCGATCACCGTCCCGGGTCACCAACTCTGCACGGGCCCCCTTGAACAGGCGGACGCCACGGCGAAGGAAGTCGGCCTCGAGCGCCGCGGCCACTTCAGGGTCCTTCTGCGGGAGGACCTGCTGGCGGCTGACCACAAGGGTTACCTCGCAGCCGTAGGACTCGAACATATGGACGAACTCCACGCCGGTGACGCCGGACCCGATCACGATGACGTGGTCGGGGAACTCGTTCGGCGGGTAGGNGTNACGGGTGGTGAGGATCCGCTCGCCGTCGACCTCCGCGAAGTCCGGGATGCGGGGTCGACTCCCTGTGCTGAGCACCANCACGTCGGCTTCGATCTCCTCCAAGCCGTCGGCCGTCTCAGCCACCACCTCGTGGGGGCCCTTGAGCGATCCGGTGCCGTCGAGGATCCGGACGTTCTGGCTCTCCAGCAGGGCCGTGGTCGACCGGTGGATACGTTCCTCGATGCGGGCCAGACGACTGCTCAGGTTGTCGACGTCAATGCGAGGGCTGACGTCGCCAAGGCCCATGCCCCCGGCCCGAGCCAGGAACGACATGGCGCCGCCAGTGGCGATCATGGCCTTGGACGGGATGCAATCCCACAAGTGGGCCGCACCGCCGATGATGTCCTTCTCGATGACGACGACCTCGGCNCCGTGCCGGGCCGCGTAGGTAGCCGCTGAATTCCCNCCGGGACCGCCTCCAATCACCACGAATCGCAGCCTTCGCATGTGGCAGCAGGCTAACGGGGGGCCTCCGAGTCGGCTCGTAGGCTGGTCTGGTGACGCTCCTCAGGTGGTTCGGTCGGCGACTCGGAATCCGACCACGCACTTTCAGGAGTTTCANGGCACTTCTCCGGGCTGGCGACGTCAGGGGAATCGCAAGACGGATCGCAAGACGTCTCGGAACTCTGCGAAGGGTTCCGAGGATCGACCATGTGGAATGGCGCCGTCTGCACGTGGACCTCACCGACGACGACCGCGACCACATTCGTCGCACCAGCCTCGACACCGGTTTCCTGGTGCGACTTGTCGGCGAGGCCGACCCAGTCGGCACGAATTTGACGCTCGCCTCTCTGGACGCCCAACTGCACAAGGCCTGGACCCTGGACCCCCTGCCCTCGGGCGTGGGGCACCGCTGGACGATCGACCTCGAGCCAGGCGTGGTGCTCCACGAGGCTGCCCTCTGGGCCTTGGCCGACGTGATCGCCGCTAGGCCCACCCTGCGACTCATCTACTCAGACCACGATCATCTCAACGAGGACGGGCTCCCAACGGAACCGTGGTTCTTACCCGACTGGAACCCGGAGTTGTTCGTCGGCCTTGGCCGTATCAGCGCGCTCGTGGCACGCCACCCGGAAGCCGGGCCCGAACTCGTTCCCGACATCGACCCGCGGTCCATCTACCACCTGCCCCACCTCCTAGCCAGCCGGACCGGGCCCCCTCTTCGACCCAGCCCCATCGACCGTGTTCCAAGCACACGGATCAATGGGCGCGTCTCAATCTTGATCCCAACCCGGGACCAGGGTGGCCCGCTAGCGGCCTGCCTCTCCAGCATCCGAAGGCTGACCACCTATCCAGACGTCGAGTTAGTCGTCGTCGACCACGAAACNACCGAGCCTCTGGCACGCCGGGTTCTCGACGATCTAGCCGAGGACCCGGCATCCGTCGTCCTCGAGCACCGCGGACCCTTCAACTTCTCTGCCATCGTCAACCGTGCCGCCGCGGCCGCATCGGGCGATGTCTTCGTCCTACTNAACAATGACACCGAGGTGATCGCCACGGACTGGCTAGAGCGAATGGTCAACCATCTCGAACGGCCTGAGGTCGGAATCGTCGGAGCGCTCCTCCTTTTCGCGGACGGAACCATCCANCACGCGGGCGTCCATCCCGGCCTGGGTGGGCTGATGGGGCACGGCCACAAACACCTCCCGGGCGATCACCCCGGTCACCTCGGCCGACTCCTGATACCCCATCGCGTCGCCGCGGTGACAGGTGCATGCCTGGCAATACGCGCCGACGACTGGAGATCGCTCGGCGGCCTCGACGAGGAACTAGCCGTGGCCTACAACGACGTCGACCTCTGCCTCCGGGCGCGTCATGAGGGCCTGGCCGTGATCCTGGAACCGAACGCCGTTCTCCACCACCACGAGTCGATCTCCCGCGGCTACGACGACGACCCGACCCGGCGAGCCAGGCTCCAGACCGAACTCGCACGTATGAAGAACCGTTGGGGTAACCGACTCGACGAGGACCCCGCGTACAACCCGAACCTCTCCTTCGTCGAGCCAGGCTTCACGCCGTCCTCATCGCCTCGCTGCACACGTCCGTGGCGGCCAAACGTGGCGAACTGATCCGGTTCAGGCAACGGGACGAACCAAGCACCTACCCGCCACCAACACATCCACGTTGCCGGTCATGAGGCTTCGGAGCGCATCCTCGGGCGAAAGCACGATCGGCTCTTCATGGTGGTTGAAGCTCGTGTTGATAATCGCCGGGTTGCCGGTCATCGACGCATAAGCCTCGATGACGTCGTGGTATCGCGGGTTGTGATCGCGCACCACGACTTGCGGTCGTGCCGTACCGTCGACGTGGATCACGGCTGGACACTTCTCTGCCAAGAGTGGGGTGCAGTCGTAGCACATGGTCATAAAACGACTAGCTAACTGCTGGGGTTCCCAGCCGACGAAGCAGTCTGCAGCAAGCGCCTCAGTTGTCGCCGGTGCAAACGGCATGAACTCCGTCCTCTCTAACCGTTGGTTCAGCGAGTCATTGATCCCCGCATCGGTCGCCGCAGCCAAGATGGACCTAGCACCGAGAGCTCGGGGCCCGACCTCCATCCGGTGCTGGAACCAACCGACGACTGCTCCCCCAGCGATTAGCTCGGCGACAACGGGCGCTATCTCTGATTCCTCGAGCAACTGGTAGGACAGGCCCGACTGCACGACCGCCGCCTCGATCTCCTCGTCGTCAAAACCCGGCCCCGTGTAGGCGGTCTCCAGTGAGACCCGCCGGCCTCCTTTCCCTTCCCCGCCGTCAAGTTCGACCGCCATCGCCGCTCCCAGGGCGAGGCCACCGTCACCCATGTGGGGGAAGACGTAGACCTCCTCGACCTCGTCAACCTCCCGAAGCTTCTGGTTGAGTCGGACGTTGCCCATGCAACCGCCAGCGAGACAGAGGTTTGTCGACCTGATGCCCAAACCCTCCAGATTGGCCCTCATGAAGCCGACGAGGCTCTCCTCCAGTAGGGCTTGCACCGCATGAGCGACGTCCTCACGGCGGTGCCCGTCCAGACCAGCCTCGAGTTCAGGGAGACGGGCGGTGGCGAACGGAGCGTATGACGGTCCGATGGCCGACCGGAGGCAACCAGCCTCGGCATCGAAGCCGTAACCGGCCTCGAGCAGGTCGCGCGCCCCTGATGGCGCTCCGTATGCGGCCAGGCCAGTGACCTTCCCTTCGTGTCGGTCCGGCACGAAGCCCATCCAAGCGGTCACGAAGCCATAGAGGGCACCCGGACTGACCAGTTCGGTGGCCATGTCGACAAGTTCCAAGCCGCTGGACGTCGCATGCCACAGAGTTACTGCCCGTCCGTCCCCCCTGCCATCTGCGGTAAGGACGAGCCCCTCGCCGAATCCCGAGGGACTCCACGCGGAGACTGCGTGGGTGTAGTGGTGATCGAAAAATCGGATCCGATCGGCCTCTACCCCCCGCACCGCCAGTCCCTGGACCAACTCGCCGCGGAACTCAGCGTCACGACTCGCGGAGACGTCCAGACGTTCCTGAACCATCTGCGCTGTCTGCTCCNGAGCGGAGGATTCCGCCACCTGTCGTTCCGCCTCGGCGGTTAGGTGGGGCATCGTCTCCGTGGGATGGACACCGTTCCAACAGCCGGAGGCCACGATGTCGACGTCGTCAATTCCCAAGCCTCCGGCGGCCAGCACGTAGTCGATGGCGCGCTCGGGAAAGCAGCGGTCGAGCTTGATCCTCGAGAATCGTTCTTCGTTNGCCGCCGCCACTACCACGCCGTCTACCAGGAGTGCAGCGCCGGAGTCCCAGGCGTTGGCTAGCCCGAGGACCTTCACTTCGGTCCTCCACCGACTAATTCGGGTCGGCAGAACTTCACGTAGAAGGTCTTGGGAACCCGATCAAGGCGGTAGAGCAGCCAGAACAGAGGCCGAAGACGTCGGAAGGTCGACAGGTAGGTCGGATAGTCGGTGTGGTGTCGACGCGGAGCGTCCATCAACTCCACCCAGCGGTCCTCCGAATATCCGAGCCTCTTCTTGACCATGGCAAGTAGTTCGGGATCGATAACCGGATCCACCTCGTACTCGGCCTGCGCCTCCTCTCGGGTCAACTGCTTCGACCGGACCCGTCCCGAAAGTTCGTTGATCCGCTGGTCGACGCCAAACCGGCGGGGCAGGAAGTAGGAGTGGTAGAAGGCAGTGAAGCGGTTCTCCAGGTGGTGGCCGCCATACCACTCCCACCCATACTCCTCAGTCAGGAACGCCTTTACAGCCTCTTTGTGGTAGTCGAGGTGGTACAGCGGCCGATGCCGCCGGATCCCCGAAAGCGCGGCCCACTTCACGAACTTCCCAAATGGCATGTTGGGAAAGGTCCGCATCGGCATCGTCCCGAACCGACGATGGACCTCCCGGACATAACGGCCGTCCATGTAAAGCCAACCAAGTGGCGAGACTCCTTCTGTCCGGAATGAGTGTCCTTCGACGATGTGACGGATCCGGTGCTTCTCGGCCGCCCTGTATAGAACGCCCATGAAGCCGATGTCCGTCGGAGCCTCGATGTCCCGCACGCCGGACTCGATGAACGCCCGGTAGATGTCGTCGTATTCCTGGTTGTCGACGACGAAGGTCTCGAGGGGAACATCCAACTGGTCAAGGACTGTGTAGATGTTGTTCGTGGCGATCGGGCTGTTCCACGTGTTGTCGAAGTGGACGGCCAGTGGCCTCACACCACGACGAACCATCTCGTGGGCCAAGAACGAAGAATCACACCCTCCGCTCACCCCGAGGATGCAGTCGAACTGCCTGCCTCGACCGTCGGCCTTCATCTCGTCGACCAGCGCCTGGAGTCGCTCCTCGCCCTCGGGCCCAACCGGATACTGGACATCCATCTGGTCGTGGAGGTCGCAGTACGAGCAAGACCCGTCGGCCCCAAAAGAGATCCCCGGGATGGCCTCGTCGTAGAGGCACCGCTTGCAAGCTTTCTGTACCCCGTTGGCAGACTCACCCACTGTCGACGTGGGGTCCGCTCCTGGGTCTACGCCTCGGCCCATACCCCGTCCCTCAGCATCAGAATCTTCTCGATCTGCCGCCTGGGCGGATAGTTGATCAACACCCCCCGATCGGGTCCCTGAAAGACGAAGAGAGTGCCAGCGGCTACTGCCGAGGCCCCGGCTTTGAGCACCGGATCGCCGAGTTCAGCACGTCGTCCACCACCTCCATGGCCGATGACCGGAACGTCTACGGCCTCCGCCACCTCTGAGATCAACTCCAGATCAAATCCGGCTCCCGTACCTTCTCGATCGACCGCGGTGACCAGCACCTCCCCAACGCCTAGGTCGACAGCGCGGCGCGCCCAGTCGCCTGGCGAATCCGACACCACCTCCCGGTTACCCCTGACCACGACCTCGAGACCTCCGCCGCCTCGTCGGACGTCGATGGACGCCACAACGGCCTGGCTGCCGAAACGGGAGGCCGCCGCCTCAACCACCGACGGATCCTCGGAGAGGAGGGTGTTCACCACGGCCTTCTCGTAGCCGGCGTGGTACAACTCGGAGAACTGGTCGAGCTCCGTCAGTCCGCCTCCATAGGCCAGCGGGATGAAGCACTCCTCCGCGTACTTCTGCAGCAGCGGGAAGGACGAGGGGGTCCTCGTGCGGGCGGCGACGATGTCTAGAAGCACTATCTCGTCGACCACGAACTCATTGAAGATGCTCAGTACGTTGACGGGGTCGCCCACGTAGACCGGATCTTCGAAAACCCTGGTCTTGACCAACTGACGGTTCTCGAGAAGCAGGACCGGGATGACCCGTGGCTCTACAAACACGGATCCATCCGAAGGAAGTTGCCGAGCAGGGCCTTTCCGTACCTATGGCTCTTCTCGGGGTGAAACTGCACACCCATCACATTTCGGCGGGCCACCGCCGACACAAAGGGCGCGCCATGGGTCGAGCGTCCAATCACATCCGTCGGGTCGTCCGGATCCGCTGCGTAGGAATGAACGAAGTAGTAGCGCGACGCCTCATCCATCCCGTCGAACAAGGGATGTCCACCTTCCTCCCTGACGCGCGACCAGCCCATATGGGGAATGCGTACCCGCCCGTGGTGTGATTCAGAGGCCAGCCGGCGCACGACGCCCGGAACGAGGCCGAGGCCGCAGCGGTCGCCCTCCTCGCTCCGATCAAGGAGGAGTTGCATTCCAAGGCAGATTCCTAGGATCGGTCGACCCGACCCGGCAACTTCAACAAGCGCCCGGTCGAGCCCGTTACGAGCAAGGGTCTCCATGCCAAGATCGAACGCGCCAACCCCCGGAAGGAGCAGCCGATGAGCCCTTCGCACCTCAGCCGTGTCGTCGCTTACCGTGACGTCGGCCCCAAGCCGGCTGCACATGTTCACAACCGAACCTACGTTCGCCAGACCTGTCGAAACGACGAGTAACGACCGCGCGGCGCCGTCCTCCTCGAACAACGCAGGCTTCACGACTGGTCCGAGTAAACGAATCGAACGTCCTCGCCATCACCCTCCACCCGGCCAACAGGTCGTGCGGGACTCCCCACCGCGATCGTCCGGTCCGGAAGGTTCGTGTTCACAAAGCTGTTGGAACCGACCACACATCGGGACCCGATCGTTACTCCAGGGAGCACCACGGCCTGGCTACCGAGGTAGCTCCCGCTCCCGATCGTCACCTGCCCGGTGAGAATGGGAGCGGCGCCCATCGACACGCAACGACGCGCGGTGTCATGGGTGTAGATGTGAACACCAGCCGAGATGTCGCAGTGGTCTCCGATCGTCAGCAAGCCCCCGGATCCATCCAACATCACAAACGGGCCGATCCAGACCTTACGACCGACCTCCACCTGACCGAGCACGTGTACCGAGTCGAAGACGCTAGAGCCCTCCCCGAAGCCGAGGACCCGTGCTCGCTCCCAACGGTCGAACAACGCTTCGGGGAACGGGACGCTGCGGTTCCACTCCCTCCTCGTGGCGGCATCTGCCTCGTTCCTCAGCAGTCTGAGGTCCTGATGGAGGTCACTCACCGCTCTAGCTCACCCTCCTCGTCCCGCTCGGTCTTCCATGCCCCGACATCATGCCAGCCCAATCTCCTCCAGCATGCGCACGCACCGTTCCGCCACCACCCCCCGATCGTGGTGCTCCATCACCCAGTCGCGAGAAGCACGACCCACAGCCTCCCGGTGATCGCGGTCAGCGAGGTCAAGAAGGGCAGTTCGAATGGACTCGGCATCGGAGCCCTGCACGAAGGGGTGTCCGCCGGGATACTCGGATTTCATTACTCCGGGTTCTAGATGGTTGAGGACCGGGCGCCCACAGGAAGCTCCTTCGAGAGCGGCAAGCCCGAACCAACCGCCGAAGTCATCCGACGAGATGTCACAGGCCTGATAGACGTCGACGATCTCCCGCCATGTGAACTCGATGCCCCTTCCCGTGCCCAGCCAGTCGACCCTGTCAGAGATGCTTAGGTCGTCGATCAACCGGCGCGCCAGGTTCTCATCTGACGAACCCTCCCGTTCGACGAGGAGGAGGCGACCGTCGAAGCCGTCTGCGACGGCCAGCGCGAAGCCATGGAGGAGGAGGTCGTTCCGCTTCCACCCACCCGTTTCGATGATGAACGGATCGGGAGCAAACATAAGGCGAGCCGGATGGAATACCGAGATCGGCGCTGTTCGGTCTGCCACTGGCTCCCTCGGTCGGAACAGGTCTGTGTCAATGGCTTGCGGGAGGCAGCCCCCGAGGGCGACCCCGAGGCGACGGGTGGCCGAGCGGAATGGTTTGAAGGCCGGCCCCCAGATGCTGGTGGCTCTGCGGATCCCTCGACGCTGTCGGATTCCGATGACCGTGTCGACGACATCGGCACGCCCACGCCGCCTGGATGACCGGGCCCGGACGGGAAAAGGGGCGTGGGTCAGGTCCCAACCGGCGGGGAAGAAGATGTAGGGGATCCCTGAACGCTCAGCAAAGATCGGACCAAGGTCGGTCACGATCGCCACGTCATAATCAGCTAGCCGACGGGCGATCTCAGCATCACCCGGACGCAGAATTTCGCGCCCGCCGACCCAGGGCGCCGAAGTCGCGAAGGTCGGATCATCCAGTAACGGCTCATCGCGCAGGCAGGTCGGCATGGTCTCCGAGTCAAGGAAGAGGTGGACATCGTGGTCGGTCTGAGCGCGCAGCCCCGCCGCTAGCTGGTACATGAAATGGCCGTAGAGGGCGATCTTCATCTGCCCGACCCCGGTGCGGACAAGATCAACGACAGCGCCGCCTCGGCCCACCGGGCCACGACCGAACGGTCATGGTGTCTAAGGACCCATTCGCGAGACGATTCGCCAATCTGGCGGCGTCGATCAGCATCGCCAACGATCTGGATTGCACGCGCCACCTCCCCGGACGTAGCGGCCTGAAGGAACGGGTGTCCATCGGGATACATCTCAGCCATGGTGTCCGAATCGACATGGTTAAGGACGGGTCGTCCACAGGCCGCCCCCTCGATCGCCACCAGCCCGAACCAACCACCGAACTCGTCGGCCACGAGGTCGGCAGAGCGGTACAGGTCGGCCAGTTCGGCCCAAGTGAATCCTTCCGGCCTTCCGGCATCGAGCCACTCGACCCGTCCACGAAGGCCGAGAGCCTCAATCCGTCGGATCGCCTCATCCTCATCCGGTGAACTGGCCCGGCGAAGAAGCTGCAGTCGCACATCGATGCCCGAGGCCACTGCCTCGGCCATCCCGTCGAAGAGGACCTGATTCCGCTTGCACTGGCCGGTCTCCACCAGAAACCGGTTCTCGGACATCATTATTCGCGACGGATGAAAGATCACGAGTCCCCGCCCGTCGTCTGAGTCGGCCTGGGGCCGATCGGCTTCCCGAGGTGGTGAGAAGAGGTCAGTGTCCAGCGGTTGGGGCAAGTTGTCGGTAAGCGAAAGTCCGAGCCTGGCCGCCGCAATCGTAAAGGGAGCGAACGGAGCCCCCCAGATTCCCGCCGCTTCTCTGATCCCGGCCCGCAGCCTGGCCGCCACCACCAATGCCGAGAGGTCCCCGATCCCTCGTCGACGGCTAGATCGGGAGCGGATGGGGAACGGACCGCAGGTCAGGTCCCAGCCGGTGGGGATAAACACGTATGGAATCCCGGAGTGACGCGCGAAGACCGGTCCGAGTTCCGTGACCAGCGCGATGTCGTACTCTCCAATCCGGCCGGCGATGTCAGAGGCTGAGGGCCGGAGGATGGATCGACTATCGATCCATGGACCGATTGCTGCGAAATCAGGATCGTCAAGCAGGGTCTCGGAACGAAGAGAGCGGGGAAGGGTGGCCTCATCCAGAAAGAGGTGGACCTCGTTGGCCTCGTTCTCTCGCAGCCCGACCGCCAGTTCGAACATGTACGGACCGAAGAGGGCGATCCTCATCCGGTCCTCAGGACGCGCCGGAGGGTCTCCACGACCCGCTCGACCTGCTCCAGAGTCATCCCCGGAACCAGTGGGAGCGTCAGAGCCTGACCGGCGAACCTGGCTGAGTTGGGCAGGTCTCCGTCGACGTACCCCCAACGGGAATAGGCGGGGTGCTGGTGGCAGGCGTAGGTGCCGATCGTGGTCCCGATCCGCTCCTCAGCCATGTCACGGATGACACGATCACGGTCGAGGTAGTCGTCGAGGACGACGACGTAGGACTGGTAGGACCACTCGGTGCGGTCGGGCGGCCGGGGAACGGTAAGTCCTTCGGTCCCGGTCAACCGTTCGTCGTAAAGGCTGGCCGTCCGTCGGCGGTCGGTGAGGATCTCGTCCAGTCGTCTGACCTGGGATAGAGCCATTACCGCCGGAACCTCGCCGAGTCGGTAATTGAAGCCCGGTTCAACAAACGAGAGACCGGGCCCACCGGCCCGAACCGAACCATGGTTCCTCAGTGTCCGGAGTCTTCCGGCGAGGTCCGGGTCGGCGGTCATCACCATCCCCCCTTCGCCACATGTCACGACCTTCCGGGGATGGAAGCTGAAGCAGCCCATCAGCCCATGGGCGCCACACCGGATGGCATCGCGCTCGCCCCCCAGTGAGCAGGCTGCGTCCACGATCACGCTCGCTCCCGCCTCAGCGGCGATGGCCCCGATCGCCGCGTGGTCTGCGGGCTGGCCAAAGGGATCCACGGGCATCACCACCCTCGTCCGGCCAGACACGAGGCTCCGGAGGCACTCGGGATCCATGGAGAAGTCATTCGGTGACGAGTCGACGAAGACAGGCGTTGCTCCAGTTTGGACCACAACATTGGCAGTCGCCGGAAAGGTGAAGTCGGACAAGAGGACCTCGTCGCCCGAGCCCACATCGAGTGCGGCCAGCGCTAGGTGGAGCGCTGTAGTCGCGGACGTGGTCGCCACAGCTTCCCCGACTCCTACGAATTCAGCCACTGCCCTTTCAAACTCGGTCCCGAACGGGCCCGAGGTCAACTGGCCCGACGCGAAGACGGTTCGAAGGTCCGACTCCACCTCGTCGAAGTGGACGTCGGGAATGATGATTGGGAGGTCGGCCATGGTCACGATGAACCCACGCTGGCCAACCGGTCCTGGATGCTCCAGACAAGTTCCAGCGCGGCAAGGGCCTGCCGGCCGTCGACCTCGCAGGGATGGTCACCCCGAACGGCGCCCGCAAAGTGCTCGAGTTGGGCCACCAGCGGCTCGGCCCGACGGACGAAGACCCGACGGGTCTCCACATCCAGTGCGTAACGGCCGTCGAAGCCTTCTTCCCCAACGTCACCAATCCTCCCTTGACGGAAGATCAGGAGTTCCTGGCTCGGATAGTCCACGGTCAAGAAGCGGTCCGCAGTGGTCACTTCGAGTTGTCGCACCTGGTTCTGGGTGATCCGACTCGCCGTTAGCGACGCTAGGCGATTCCCACCAAATCCCAGGAGGGCCGTCACGTGGTCCGAGCCGTGGGGACCTTCAACCGCCCGGGCCTCTATCCCGGCGACGTCAGTGCCCATCAGATAGAGGACAACGTCGATGTCGTGGACCATCAGGTCCATCACCACGTCGATGTCGCTTACCCGGGCGCTCACCGCGCTCATGCGGCGGGCGTTGACGACTAGCACCTGCTCACCCTCCACCAACTCTCGAAGTTGCCGGACCGCCGGATTAAACCTCTCGACGTGACCTACCTGGAGCACGACTCCGGCGTTCTCGGCCTCGGCGATCAGGATTCCCGCCTCGTCCCGGGTGGGGGTAAGGGGCTTCTCAATCAGGCAGTGGACCCCCCGGGACATGAGCTCCTGACCCGTCTGGAGGTGGTGACCCGTCGGAACGGCGACCACCGCAGCGTCCACCTCCGGCAGGTCTTCGATCGAAGCAAAGGGCAGGCATCCGTGGGCCTCAGCCACGGCTGCACGATTGGTCTCGTCTGGGTCGACGACGGCCACCAGATGGACGTCCTTCATCGAGGCGAGGCACCTGGCGTGGTTACGTCCCATGTGCCCGACGCCCACGACCGCTATGCGGACCGGATCAACCACGATTGGCTCCCCGGTCCACACCCTCTTCTCCCCGATGGACGATCCGGCCCGGATTGCCCACTACCAGCGCTCCTGGTGGCACATCAGCGAGGATCACCGATCCGGCACCGACCATGGCCCCGGCACCAATCACCACCCCGCAAACGATTGTCGAGTTAGCACCGATGGACGCGCCATCTTCGACCACAGTGGACTTCACTTCCCAGTCCCCCGCGGCGCGGGGGTACAGGTCGTTGGTGAAAGTAACGGCCGGCCCCACGAACACCTCATCACCGAGGGTCACGCCGTGGTAAACGTTGACGCCGTTCTGGATCTTGCACCGGGCACCGATGACCACTCCGTGGTCGACGTAGCATCCCTGTCCGATCGTCGTCCCCGAGCCGATCCGGACTCGCTCCCGGACCTTCGTCCAGTCCCAGACTTGACAGCCCGCCCCCAGATCCGCCTCAGGCGAGACCTCCGCCCTGGCGTCGATGTATGTCGGGTTGGAATCGCTGCTCATGGTCACTGCCTCGGCCTCAACTCGAGTCAAGAACCGTTCGAAGGGCCTCGACCACCCGGACCTGGTCTGTTTCACCGAGGTGGGGATGCATCGGGAGGCTAACCACGCGCCCAGTAATCCGCTCGGTCACCGGCGCACCGTCTGGCACCACCGGCGCCGACGAGTACGCAGAGGAGCGGTGCAGGGGCTGCGGATAGAAAACAGCCGTCGGCACCCCCGCTTCCGCTAGTGCCTGCCGGATCGCCTCTCGACCGTCTACCCGAATGGTGTACTGAGCCCAGACTGACCTGCAGCCATCGGCCACCACTGGGGTTGCCACGCCATCGCTGGCGATTAGCTCGGTATACCTCGCAGCCACCTCCTGACGGAGGTCCACCTCATGGTCGAATACCTCGAGCTTCACCAGGAGGACAGCAGCTTGGATGGTGTCAAGCCGTCCCGTGAGGCCTACCCGCGCGTGGTCATACCGGTTGACCCCCTCTCCATGCACCCTGACTGATCGCAAGACCTCGGCCAGTTCGTCATCGTCACAGAAGATCGCGCCCCCGTCTCCGTAGCACCCAAGGGGCTTCGCCGGGTAGAAGGAAGTCGTCGCAGCCAGACCGTCGGCGAGGCTGCTACGGCCGTCCCGCTCCGCGCCGAACGACTGGGCGGCATCGACCAGGACCCAGGCGCCGAGATCGGCGACCACCGCCTCCAGCGTCGGCGTGGGCGCTGGGTGGCCGAAGAGGTCAACGGCAATGACACCGACCGGATCCGGCCCCTCGAGCCGCCAGGCCTCGGCGACCGATAACGGATCCAAGGTGTACGTGATCGGGTCGACGTCGGCGAACACCGGATCGGCACCGACCAGCCGGACTGCCTCGGCGGTCGCCACGAAAGTGAAGTCGGGGACCACCACCCGGTCGCCGGGACCCACGCCCTTCGCCATCAGGAACATCTGCAGAGCGTCGGTGCCCGACGCACAGGAGATGCAGTGTCGCCTCCCCACCATGTCGGCGAGCGTCGATTCGAGCTCGAAGACCTCCGGACCGAGGATGTAGGCCCCGTGGTCCAGGACCCGAGCCACGGCCTCGTCCAACCGTCCCCGAAGCGCCTCCTGCTGGGCCGCCAGATCGATGAAGGGCATCATGCGGTCGATCCCATCCTCTGGTGCTCGGCCCGCCAGGCGATCAACTCCCGCAGGCCGTCCTCGAGTTCTGCGGACGCCGTGAACCCCAGGTCGCGACGGGCGGCCTCCGGGTCACCGATCCGGTTGCGGACGAAGGACGCTTCATCGGGAAGGAACTGGACCTCGACGTCCTGGCCGGTGAGCCTGATGAGGTGGTTCGCCACCTCGGAGATCGAGGTCTTAACCCCCGTGCAGACGTTGTAGTACCGGTCGACGACGCTGGCTTCCATGGCAGCGAGGTTCGCCCGGGCGCAGTCCCGAACCGACACGAAGTCGTAAGACTGCGTTCCGTCTCCGAAGACCACTGGGGGCTCGCCCCGGTCGAGCCGGTCCAGCATCTTCATGATGACGGCGACGTAGGCGCCCTTGTAGTCCTGTCGTGGGCCGTAGACGTTGAAATATCGGAGCCCCACGGTCTCCAGCCCATCGCGGTGGTGGAACGAGGTCAGAAGAGCCTCGCCAGCGATCTTGGTCGCCCCGTACACAGTCGTGTTTGCGAACGGGTGGTCCTCCGCCATGGGCTCTGTAACTGCATCCCCATAAACCGAAGCCGACGAAGAGAAGACCACCCGCTCCACCCCGTGTCGGACACAGGCCTCGAACAGGTTGAAACTCCCGGTGACGTTGACCTCGAAACCCTCACTCGGATTCTCGTGGCAGTGCAGGAGCCACAGCGCCGCGAAGTGGAAGACGCCGTCGACCCCAGAAAGGACCGGGTCGAGGTCCGACGGATCGCGGAGGTCGCCCTGGACGATCCGGACCCGGTTGTCGGCCAGAGCGGCAGTCAGGTTGTCCGTGGAGCCTCGAATCAGATTGTCGAAGACCACCACCTCTGCGACACCTGCCGCCAACAAAAGGTCGACGGTGTGGGAACCGATCAGTCCGGCGCCTCCCACGACGACGAACCGGCCTCCCTCCAACCTCATACCTCTTCTCCTCTCACTTCCGCCGCTTCGCCACCGAGACCACGCTCGTCCCCTTGAGCCATGGCCCGGAAGGTGGGGCTCGTTCCCAACAACTCGTCGTAGGTCCCTATCGCCACGACCCGACCCTCGACCATCTCGAAGATCACATCACACGTCCGAAGCGTTGAGAGGCGGTGGGCGACCATGAGGATGGTCGGTCCTCCACCCCAACCAGTAATGGACTCCATCAGCCGCCGTTCGGTGGTGTTATCGAGAGCGCTCGTGGCCTCGTCCAGAATGAGGATGTCCGCGTCCTTGTAGAGGGCCCGGGCGATCCCGATGCGCTGCCGTTGGCCCCCGGAGAGCCGGGCCCCACGCTCGCCCACCAGGGTGTCATAGCCCTCCTCCTCCGCATCGACGAAGGAGTCGACGAGAGCCCGTCGAGCCGCCGCGCGGACCCGTTCACCGTCGATCTGATCAGGGGAGACGCCGAAGGCGACGTTCTCGGCGACCGTCGCGTCTGCCAGGAAGATGTGTTGTGGCACGTGGGCAAGGTTCCGCTGCCAGCTTCGGACCGACGACCGCCCCAGCCTGACCCCATCGACCTCCACCGATCCGGAGGACGGTTCGAGCAGGCCCATCAAGAGGTCCAGCAACGTCGTCTTCCCGCAGCCGGTCGGGCCGACGAACCCCACCGTCGATCCGGCATCGATCGCCAGGTCGATTCCATCGACCACCCATGGCCCGTCATCGGAGTACCGGAACCTGAGGTCGCGGCACCGGATCCCCGACGTCATCTTCACCTGCTCCACCGCATCCGGTCCACCAGTGTCCGGCATCGGCTGGTCGAGCAACTCGAGCGCATCGGACAGGACCGCCCTGTTCCCGAGGACAGTCGTCACCCCGTAATAGCAATGCTGGTAAACGGGGAGGAGCCGTTGGCCGCCGATGGCCAGCGCTCCCAGGGTCGGCAGATCGTCCACCACGCCACCTGTCCGACCGTTCAGGTAGATGGCCAGCAGAGCGATGAGGAGCATGGTCAAACCGTCCATCAGCACCCTCGGGGAGGTCTGCATCACGCTGTTCGATCCTTGTGCCATGCGGAGGGGTCTATTGGATCGACGGAACTGTTCGAGGAACACTTCCTGCGAGCCGTCGATCACCACGTCCCGAATCCCACCGATGCCCTCGTGGATCGCCTTGATGACACGCGTCTGCTCAGCAGCGATCCGCTCGCCGTTCCGTTCGAGGCGGCGTCGGGCCATCCAGGTGATCACGACATAGCTCCCACCGAATCCGACGACGGCGACTGCCGCCACGATCGGGTCCATCGCTATGAGCGCTGCCAGGACGGTGATCGCGGTGAGAGCAGAACCGAGGGCCATTTGGAGGGGGAAGAACATCCCAGAGATCACACCATCCACCTTCTGGACGACGCCGCTGACCACCGCACTGCTGTTCCGGCCAAGATGAACCGCGTACGGCTGGCGCAAGGTCCTCTCGTACGCGTCAGCGCTTAGGTCGACACCGGCGACTACGGAGAGTCGGACCGAGGCCCACATGACCATCAAGCGAAGTCCGGCAGCGACAAGCGCTCCGACGATGAAGACCGCGGCAAGAGGGGCGAGGAGGTCCTCTGGATCCGTGATTCCGAGCCAGTTGGCAAAGCTGGCAACGACGCCGAAGCGGAACACCTTTTCGGGTTCCACTAGGACGGAGATGAAGGGAATGACCGCGCCGAGGGTCATCACCTCGGCCAGGGCACTCACCATCATCAGAAGGGTGACGGCAATGAACTGTCGACGTCGCCTCGGGCGAAGGTGCCTCCACAGCCTCGTCAACAGTTCGGCGAGGCCAAGCCGCCTCTGCAGATCGGCTTCTGTCACCGGGAACCCGCCGCCTTGATCTCCATGGCAACGCGACCGACCGTGTCAGGAGACCGTCGGCAGAATCGTTTCGAAAAGGAAGCCACCGCGTCGACCACGTCCTCCCCCGTCCACCAGGCCTCCACGTCGTTCCAGATCGAATTGACATGGGCGGCCGCAGAAATCGAATCCTCGTGGAAGACCCCCACCTCGGTAAGGCGATCAAACCAGGGCCGCGACTCCGGGAGGATGCCCCACCGGTCCGGATCCCAGAACATCACCGTCGGCACCCCAAGGTAGATCGATTCGAGGAACGTCGTCCCATTCGTGGTCGTGACATAGATCCGAGCCTCCGAAAGGAGTTCAAGGATGCTGCGTCGGCCATCGTCCACATCGACGTCGGGAAAGCGATCCGCCCATCGTTCCAACACCGACCAGTGGACGTCGTGCTGAGAGCCCCTGACCCTGAGGGCCGAACGGACGTCGGGATCGAGAGACTCCACGAAGGAGTAGATGTCATCGACATAGTCGAGGAACTCGCTGGACAGGGCGGACGACGAGAGGCTGCCGACCTGGGCGGTCTCGTTGCCAAGGACCAGCACGGCGCTCATGCCCCGACCCTCTGGACGCTCCGGCAGCACCGGGTCCTTCAGCGTTCCCACGGGCCTGATCCTCGGGTCGTCCGGAGCGTCCCAGCCCCAACTGAGGAAGCGGTCGGCGACGGACAACTGGTGATGGTGGAAGAACGACCACCCAATTCCGGCATGTCCACCGTGCTGGCCGATCACCAACTTTGCTCCCGCCTCGACCCGCTCGGCGCACCAAGCCTTGAAGAGGTCGTCGTAGAGGTGCGAGGCACTGGTGAAGACAACGGACGTCGAGGTCGGCCACGACATCTCCTCGGCCTGCGCCACGAGGTCTCGGTAACCCTCGAGATACGCCGTCGGAAGGAACTCGGCGAGGAGGACGCCCAGGCATTCGGCGAAGGGATCACCGTCGGCGACCTTGAGTCGCCAGCCACGCTCGGCCGGGTCGGGATCCACCCCGCGTACGGGACCCACCCGGTAGAGCCGCGGAACCTGGCGAAGTCGGAGGTGGAGGGCCAGTTCCTCCCGAACCGACCGCAGGCAGGGATTGACCACCATCACGTCCGACGACCGGGCCAGCGGGGAAAGGATGCGGAGCGCGAAATCGACCAACCGGGCTCGGAGGCCCTCGTGTGATGGCTCCTCGTCCACCATCAGGCCACCGAGATGACCGGCTGACGCGAGCCGGCGAGGAACGTCGGTCGTGGCCTCCAGGACCCGCGCAACCACATGATGGTTCCACTGATGACTGTTCGACAACCAGAGATGGTCCACCATGTCGACCGGAACCCGGGCGTCCGGAAGGTCCTCGAGGACGATGGTGGAATCGACGGCTCCGGAAGACACCGCCATCTGGACCTGGGACCACCGGTCGAAAAGGGCCTGCGTGAAGAATCCCAGCCATGGCCCGACGAGGATCCTCCAGTACCGGACTTCGTGGTCCACCCGGTGTCTGGCGTTCAAGAGGGCCGAGATGGCAACCAGAAGGTCCTCGTGGAGACTCCATAGCCGTTCTCGGTCCATCTCGACCTTGGCCCGGTCGGCCCAATGGTAGGGCAGCACCTCGGCATCAAGTCCCACCCAGCGATCCGATGCCCGATACTCGCGGCACCACTCGCCGAGAAAGAGAATCGGCTCTCCGTCGCCCCAGGACTCCTCGATCGACGTCGACACGAGGAGCCGCCCCATCGACGGGAAGACTACAGTCTGCCCGCCCGCACGATCCCGCAGGCTGGCAGCTACCAGCCCAGACAGTCGGCGACGAGGAGGCCCGTGACAGGATCACCACTGGACGGCCACCGATCGACGGTCGTCGGTGCCGGCTCGATCGGCTCCCGACACCGCCGGGTCCTGGAGGACCTCGGCTCCACCGTCTCGGTGGTGAGCCGACGACCTGAAGTGGGAACCCATGCCACGATCGCCGAGGCCGTGGACGCCACCGAGCCCGACTACGTGGTCCTGGCCACCGAGACCGAGCGGCATCTGGAATCGATCGAACGGCTGGTGGACACCGGATTCCGCGGCCGGGCGCTTCTGGAGAAGCCTGCCTTCGACGACGTCCGCCCGTTCCCCGACCTGCCCTTCGCTTCGGTGGCCGTGGGCTACCAGCTCCGGTTCCACCCTGCGGTCCAGAGACTTCGAGACGAGATCGCCGGGTCGAGGGTGTTGAGCGCACAGGTTAGGTACGGCCAGCACCTCCCCGACTGGCGACCCGGTCGGGACTACCGGTCCACGGTGACAGCCGGTCCCGGTGGCGGAGTCCTCCTCGAACTGAGCCATGAGATCGACCTCGTGCACTGGCTTCTGGGCGCGGGAACGGCCGTCTTTGGCCGGACCCGGCGATCGGGCCTCCTGGACATCGAACGGGAGGACCTGGCCGTCGGCGTCATCGAGTTGGACACCGGTGGCCTGGTGGGTCTCGAGTTGAACGCCCTCGACCGCCGTCGGAACCGCACCATGACCGTGACGACCGCCGACCACTTCTTCCACCTCGACCTGGTCGCCGGCCGACTGGAAAGGGATGACGAGGTGCTAGTTCCCGGACCGGTCGAGCGCGACGAGTTGTTCGCCGACTTGCACCTCGCGACGATTGCCGGAGCGCCCGGGCCATGCACACCTGACGAGGCCCTCGAAGTCCTCCGGACGATCCGGGGACTCCGCTCCACCTGACCGGCCGCGCACCGCACCGCACCGGTAATCTGCGGGGATGGCCCGGTGGGCCACCTGACAGAGGACGAGGACAGGAGGTGGTCGTCCCATGGCGACGGTTCCCGACTTCCGGTCCCTCGAGGACCGGGTGGTACTTATCACCGGCGGTGCCGGCCACATCGGTTCGACCCTCGCCGAGGCATTCCTGGCGGTGGGGAGCCGGGTGGCGACCGTTGACCTGACGGACCCGGTCGGCCCCCCGACCGACGCCGGACCCGACCGGTACCAGCACCTACCCGTCGACCTATCCCGGGACGGCGATGCCGTAATGGCGTGCGACGGCGTCCTCAACGCGTTCGGTCGCCTGGACACGATCGTGGCCACGGCATCTTGGATGGGCACGGCCACCACCCCCGGCTGGAACGTCCCGTTCGACGAGCAGGACGAGCGGCTCTGGGCCGAGGTTCTCCAGGTGGGCGTCACAGCGAACTTCACCCTGATGAAACGGGCCTTCCCGCACCTCGCAGCCAACGGTGGCGGCTCGGTGGTCCTGCTCAGTTCCATCTACGGCTTCTGCGGACCACAGCCCGCCATGTACGAGGACACGGGTATCAACAACATCGCCGGCTATGCGGCCAGCAAGGGTGCCCTCGTCCAACTGGCCCGGTGGTTGGCCACGACCATGGCACCGGACGTCCGGGTCAACGCCGTCTCGCCCGGCGGCCTCTTCCGAGACCAGCGACCTCCATTCGAGGAGCGGTACAGCGAACGGACGCCACTTGGACGAATGGCCACTGAGGAGGATCTGGTTGGCCCTGTGCTCTTCCTGGCATCGGATCTCTCCCGCTACATCACTGGGCACGACCTCGTCGTAGACGGTGGCTTCTCCACGTGGTGACCGGCGCCAGGAGAACCGTCGCTGTGGTCGGTGGCGGCCAACTCGGCTCCCGATACCTCCAGGGCCTTGCGGCGTGTCGGAATCCATTGGACGTCGCTGTAGTCGATCCCGACCCCAGTTCGCTGGATGTCTGTCGGAGCCGCTGGACACAGGCCGGTGGAGCGGAATCGGACCACCGACTGTCCCTCACCGGATCGGCCGTCAACCTTGCGTCTCAGTTGGACCTGGCCATCATCTCCACCACCGCCGGAATCCGGACGACGGTTGTCGAGGAACTCTCGGGTCATGCCCGAGTCGGCTCCTGGTTGCTCGAGAAGGTACTGGCCCAGGGCCTCACCGAACTCGACCGCATCGCGGTAGCAGTGGGCGAGGACGCGGCCTGGGTCAACACTTGGGCGCGGACGACCCAATGGTTTCGACAGATTGGTGCACACCTCGGCTCCGGGCCCCATGCCATCGAGGTCACCGGCGGCTCCTGGGGCCTCGCTTGCAACGCCATCCACTTCCTTGACCTAGTCGGATGGTGGACCGGTGAAGGACTTGACATCGTAGATGCATCGAAACTGGACCGGCCATGGCTCGCCGCGAGGAGGACGGACCACGTCGAGCTCTCCGGCCAGCTGATGGCACGCTTCGACGGTGGTTCGACCGTCGGCCTCTCTTCGTCACCGCCTTCCAGCGCCGGAGACCCAGCTGGAATGGACGCGCCAGAATTGATGACTATTCGGTCGCCAGTCGGCACCTGGCGAATCGAGGACCCAATGTCGGAAACTTTGGGACTCGCTACTGACGATGCTGGGCTGCGGATCGAGGGTCGTATCGAGTACCAGAGCGAGCGGACGCCGGGACTGGTGGACGCCATCCTCGATACGGGAAAATGTGACCTCCCCGATCTCGCGTCATCCATCGACCTACACCGTCGATTCCTCACCGGACTACTCGAGGCCCGACCGTTTCTCGAAGGTGTTCCCGAGGATCGGGTCCCGATCACGTGAGCGGCCGACCTCTCTGGCTGGTCGGAGCCGGTCCGATGGCTCAGGCCTACTCCAGGGTGCTCGACGACTTAAGCGTCGATCATCAGGTCATAGGCCGCGGCACGGGTTCCGCCACGGCGTTCGAATCTGCCACTGGACATGCCGTTAGGCCCGGTGGGGTGGAGCGAGCGATCGGCGACTCGTCGGTGCCGGACACGGCGATCGTCGCCGTGTCTGTCGATCAGTTGGCCCAGACCGCCAGTCAGCTCCTCCGGGCTGGGGTCCGCCGAATCCTCCTTGAAAAGCCCGCCGGGCTCTCCTGCGATGAAGTCCGCCCAGTCCGCGCAGATGCCTCGAATGGGGCTGTGGTGGTGGCCTACAACCGCCGCCATTACGCCTCGGTCCGGGCTGCGCGGGCAGCCATCGCTGAGGACGGCGGAGTCTGCAGCTTCTCGTTCGAGGTCACCGAATGGCCCCATGCCACTGAGCCGACCCAAGTCGGTCCGACTATCCGACGTCGATGGTTCATCGCCCAGACCTCCCATGTGGTGGACCTCGCGTTCCACCTCGGAGGCCGCCCGGCGAACTGGACATGCCACTCAGCCGGATCCCTGACCTGGCACCCAGAGTCGGCCCGTTACAGCGGCGCGGGGACGACCATCGCCGGTGCCACCTTCGGCTACCACGGCGATTGGGAAGCACCGGGGCGTTGGGCGGTCGAGATCCTCACCCGTCATCGACGGCTCATCCTCCGACCCCTGGAGGAACTTCGCTCCATTCCCATGGGTTCCCACGAGGTCGAGATCGTCACCCTTGATGACGACCTCGACCGGACGTTCAAGCCAGGCGTCCACCGACAGGCAACCGCATTCCTGGACGGCGACGACTCAGTGGCCTGCCTCCTCGACGAGCACATGGCCAACATGGAGATCTTCGAGCGTATGGCGGGCTACCGATGACGGGGACCGTCGCACTGATCCCCGCCCGGTCGGGTTCCAAGGGCGTGCCCGCGAAGAACATCCGCCCTCTCGGTGGCCGTCCTCTCCTCGCCTGGACGATCGCTGCCGCTCTCAGATCCGCTTCGATTGACCGCGTAATCGTCTCCACCGACTCTGAGGAGTACGCCGAATTGGCCCTTGACCACGGCGCCGAGGTCCCGTTTCTCCGGCCGGCGGAACTTGCTAGCGACCACTCGCGCGATGTCGAGTTCATCCTCCACGCCCTCGACTGGCTCATCAAAAACGAAGGTGTCGAACCCGAACTCCTGGTCCACCTTAGGCCCACCACTCCGTTCCGGTCCCCGACCGACCTCGACGCCGCGGTAGACCTAATGCGGACGGCGACCAGCGAAACCAACCAGACGCCCTCCGCTGTGCGATCGGTCCATGAAATGTCGACCACCGCCTACAAGTGCATGGAGATCGATGGCGGCCTGCTGCGCCAAGTGGGCGCTCCCACCACGGCTCTGGACCGGGCTAACGACCCCCGGCAGGATTTCCCGGTCACCTACCTTGCCAACGGATACGTGGACGTTCTCTCCACCGCATTCGTCCGTGCGACCGGTCTCCTCCATGGCGATCGCGTGGTTCCGTTCTTGACACCCCTCGCGCTGGAGGTCGACACCGAAGCTGACTTCGAGCTCCTCCAACGCCACTTCGATCTACACCCCGAATTGGCTGACCAACTGTTCGGCTGAACCACCGCATCTCGCTGGGAGCGAGCCTCCTACCCGGAGGGAGGTCGGTACCCTGTCGGAACGGGCAGGGCGACCGGGAGTCGGCCCACCAAGGTCTGACCACCGAATCGATGCCAGAGCGGAGAGCGAACGAGTAACTATGAACCTCGACCGCGAGATGTCCCGCTACCTCGTCCTTGACGAGGAGTCGGTCCGGGTGGCCTTGGAGAAGATCGACCGGAACGATGAGGGAGTTGCCGTCTGCGTCGACACCAGCGGCTTGCTGGTCGGGGTTCTAACCGACGGAGACCTTCGACGATGGCTAGTTGGCCAACCCTTGCCCAACCTCGACCAGCCTGTGGGCGGGATCGTCAACACCAGTCCGAGGACGGCCCGAATCGACGACGACGCCCGGCGGATCGAGTCCCGATTCGACCAGGACGTGCACCTGATCCCGCTGCTCGACGACGATGGCCGGTGCGTGGCCATCGCGCGACCGCGCTCTGCTCTCTATGCCCTAGGCGACCGAACGGTCGGCCCGGGCGCCCCCTGCCTCCTAATCGCGGAGATCGGCATCAACCACAACGGCAGTCTCGACCTTGCCTTCCGGATGATCGACGAGGCGGTCGAGGCCGGAGCGGACTGCGTCAAGTTCCAACTCCGTGACCTGTCATCCCTTTACTCCAACGCAGGAGATGCCTCCGACCACCGAGAAGACCTTGGCTCCCAGTACACCCTCGACCTGCTGACCCGCCACCAACTGACGGTCGACGAGATGTACCGGGCGCTGGACCACTGTCGGGACAGCGGGGTGATCCCACTGGTGACACCCTGGGACGAGGCCAGCATGGAACGCCTGGAAGAATACGGAATCGACGGCTACAAGACCGCGTCGGCCGACTTCACAAACCACCCGTTCCTGCGCCGTCTAGCACGCACCGGCAAACCCCTGATCTGTTCGACTGGAATGACCTCTCACAGCGAGGTCCGGGAGTCGGTCGACCTACTCATCAGCGAGGGCTCGCAGTTCGCCCTTCTCCACTGCAACTCCACGTATCCAGCACCATTCAAGGATGTCAACCTCCGATACATGGAGACCCTCCGTGAGATCGGCGGATGTCCCACTGGCTACTCCAGCCACGATCGGGGTATCAACGTCTGCGTCGCCGCCGTCGCCCTAGGTGCCGACATCATCGAGAAGCACTTCACGCTGGATAAGGAGATGGAGGGGAACGACCACCGCGTGAGCCTCCTACCCGGCGAATTTGCGGCCCTTGTGACGGGGATCCGGGAGGTAGAGGAGGCGAAGGGGTCTCCGGGCGGACGGTCGCTGACCCAGGGCGAGATGATGAATCGGGAGTCTCTAGGCAAGAGCCTGATGGTGAATATGTATCTTGAGCCGGGGACGGTCATCGAGGAGCACATGCTCGATATCCGAAGTCCGGGAAGGGGCCTTCAGCCCAACCGCCTCGCCGAGGTCGTCGGCCTCCCGGCCCGTCGACCACTTAAACCCGGCGACGTCCTTTACCCCTCGGACGTCAGCGGGGCCTCGGCAGTCGCGAGGGAGTACTCGTTTGATCGCCCCATGGGTATCCCCGTCCGCTACCACGATCTTGCAGACCTGGAGCCGCTGTCCAACTTCGATTTCCTAGAGTTCCACCTGAGCTACAAGGACCTCGACGTCGACGAATCGCTCTTCTTCGACCAGCCACTGGACCTCGACCTCGTGGTCCACTCCCCCGACCTGTTCGAAGGTGACCACCTCCTCGACCTGAGTTCGCCCGACCCCGACTACCGGGCAGTGTCGATGCGGCACCTCCAGCGGGTAGTCGACCTCACCCGCCGACTCGCTCCCCGTTTCACCAGAGCAGACCGACCACTGGTAGTGGTGAGCGTGGGCGGCTTCACCCAACACGCTCCAGCCGACGAGAACGAGAAGGAGGAGCGCTACCGACGCGTGGCCGACGCCCTCGCCACCCTCGACCTTGACGGAGTCGAGGTTTTGCCCCAGACCATGCCTCCATTCCCCTGGTACTTCGGCGGGCAGAGGTTCATGAACCTTTTCATCGATCCGAAGGAAATAGCCGCCTTCTCCAGGGAACATGGCTACCGGGTCTGCTTCGACACCTCCCACTCGAAGTTGGCCTGCACCCACCACCACTGGTCGTTCAGCGAATTCGTCCAGACGGTGGCTCCCCACACCGCTCACCTCCATCTTGGCGACGCCGCAGGAGTCGACGGCGAGGGACTCCAAGTCATGGACGGAGACATCGACTGGCGGATGCTCAGCACCGAACTCCGAAAGTTGGCTCCGGATGCCTCGTTCATCCCCGAAATCTGGCAGGGCCACAAGAACAGCGGCCAGGGCTTCTGGCGAGCCCTCGAACTTCTGGAGCCCTACTTCTGAGCCCCTAATCTGAGCCCGACAGCCCCACGGAGGTCGTGGAACCGGGCGACGAGGTCCTCCACCTCGCTGAGTTCATCGATGGCCTCGGCCGGAACCACGAGCCCGTCAGCGGTGGCGCGGCGTAGGACAGTCGCCACAGGTCCGTAGTCACCCGGCGTGGATCGACCTGAGGCCTGCCGGAGCCTCTTGGCCCCCACCGTCACTCCGGCGGGGAGAGCACCCAAGAGGGAGCGGAGGCCAGACGCTGCGGAGCCCCGCCAGGTCCGTCCCTCGGGCACGGGATCGAGGTCTTCGTAGAGCCGATGGTTGCATTTGACGAACACCTCAGCAGCGGTGCGGACCACCTCAGCGCATCCGTCAGCGTCGAGTCCGAGTCCTTCGGCGGTCGAGTTTGAAATCGTCGCGACAAAGAGGGAGCGCTGTTCCGCGAACTCTGGGCCGGCCCACCACTCGGGGAACCAGACCATCCCCTCCTTCTCCCCCTCGGCAACGGGTTGGATCGGGTGCTCGACGGAACGGAGCCACTGGATGGCGTCCGAACTCACGAAGTCGCCGAGGAGGTGGACCACCATCGCTTGGTGGACCTCTGCAGCGTGACCCGAGTCGTAGTCCTCGACCGAACCCCATGACCTCCGCCACACCGGGGTGCGGAGAACCGCGTAGCAAGTGGCCATGGTGTAGTCCCGGAAGGCGAGGCGAAAGCGCTCCTCGGGATCCGCCGACCTGACCGAAAAGCCGCCCATCGAGCGATACGTCCGATGGAAAGTGAGCCTGCGAAAGCCACCCGCCGGCAAGAAGGATACGACCTGGCCCATGCAACCGATCGCCTCAGGATCCTCGGCCAGAGTAGACAGAGCCACACGGAGTCCGCTCGGCAAATGGAACTCGTCGTCGCCGAGCATCACCGCGTAGGGGGTGGTGATCATCCTCCCCGCGAGACGAAGACGGGTCGACATCGAGCCGTTGTCGTGGATGTAGGTGATCCTCGGATGCTTGATAAGGGCGGATGTCACCCGATCCGGCAGAGACACATCGGAGCCGTCGACGATCACGACGGATGCGCTCCGTCGCGCCCAATACCGGATCAGCCGTAGCAGGTAATCCTGGCGACGGTAGGAGGGCACCACTACGGTGAGATCGGCCAGCCCGTCCTCCTCCGGCGGGACGAAGCCGTCCATCAGGACCTCTAGACACCAGTCCTCAACGGCGCGAGTCGTCGGAGTGAAGGGTCCCGGATCCGCGATCACGGCGCTCCGCCCGGCGTCTCCACTCCGTAATGCCGCCGGACCTCGTCCAGTGCTTCAAGCAGCGATCCGTGGATTGACCGGTGGTTCTCGCTGGGCGGTAGGCCATAGTCGGCGCCAGCCTCGGCGAGGAAGACCATTCCGCAGCCTGCGGCCATCGCCGCCAGACAGTCGCGGGGATCGTCGCCGACGTAAAGAGTCCTCGCGAGATCTAGGTCATGATCTGCCGCTGCCTCGAGAAACATCCCAGGCGCAGGCTTCCTGCGTAGCGAATTCGAGTTCACTGGGTCCGGGCACATGTAGACGTCCAGGATCGTGATGCCCTCCCGCTCCAACTCAGCAACCATCCGCCGGTGGACCGACTCCAATTCCCTGGGATCCAAGGCGCCCGAGGCGATCCCGGCCTGATTGGTGATCACGATGAACTCGAAACCATCCTGGGCGAGGTGTCGCATGGCCTCGACGGTGTCCTCGCGGAAATCGAACTCCTCCCACGACCCCACGTACCGCCCGCGACCCACTGACCGGTTGATGGTCCCGTCCCGATCCATCAGAAGGACACGTCGGCCGCCACCGTCCGCCCGGCTTCCGGGATGGGAGGCGCTGCCAGGAAGCCGATCGATCACCGTGAGGCGGAGCGGAACGACCCCAACGCCCGGTCGCGTTCGGACACGACGGCCGGTTCGGCAGGCCATTCCACTCCGAGGTCAGGGTCGTCATAGCGGAAGCCCGTATATAGGTCTGGCCGATAGACGTCGCCCATCTGGTAGTGCACGATCGTGTCGTCCTCCAAGGTCATGAAACCGGTGGCACAGCCACTGGCCACAAGAACTGAGGTCCGGTCGCCGACCTCGAACCGGAAGGACTCATGAGCGCCATAGGTCGGCGAGTCGGGCCGGTTATCGACGATTACCACGACGGCTGCACCCGCGACCACTGTAAGGATCTTCTGTTCCGCAGAGGGTGCCTTCTGGTAGTGAAATCCCCGAAGAGTGTGCCGCCGGACGTTGAACGACACGTTGCTCTGGCAGATCTCGAAGTCAATCCCCTCGTTCGCCAGCGATTGGCGACAGTAGGACCTCCAGAACTCGCCCCTACCATCCCTATGCACTTCCGGGCTGATCCGTAGTACCCCGTCGATTGAGGAGAGGGAGACTCTCACGGCCTTACTCCCCGATCTCCCCTGCCGTCGGACATAAAACGATTTGGCTGGCCGTCCCATCGCGAGCCGATCAGAGCGACATCGAGCGTCCGATCAGCCACGAACTGGTGCTTCTCCAACTCGATGAAGGTCTGGGTCGGCTCCTGCCAGGGGGTGAGCCGCTCTTCGTCCCACATCATCTCGTTCATCACCGGCCCGAGCGCCTCATAGGGGAGGCGGGAGAAGAAGGGAATGATGCACATCCCTCCTGCGCGAAACCAGAAAAAGAAGTCGCTCGCCATCACGAGCGCCGCGTCGCTGAGAAATCCTGGCGATTCGGGCTTCGAGAATGCCACGTCATCGATGTCCAGTTCGCCGACGAGATTCCGATAGTGCCGACAACCGGACTCGTCGGAGACCACAAGGATGCGATGATCGGGAAACCGCCTCTGAAGGTACTCATAGCCTGCAATGAACTCGTCGGATGTCGCCCTCCGGCCCTCGTCGATGCCCAGACGCGAGTACCGGCACTGCCACGAAACGTAAGGGCCGATGTCAAATCCGGAGGGACGGTGCGGCTCGAACTCAGCTGGTGAGAAGAGGGTGCGATCCACCACGCCACCATCGGCTTCGGCCATCAGAACGTTGAACACGTTGGCGCAATCGCGAAAGAAAGGGCGCCTGTCGCGAACAAAGTCTTCAAATAGTAGGTGGGTCCGGCCATGACCCTCCAAGACTGAAGGAAGGTCGTCTGGCGAGACCCTCCAGGCCCGCCCGACTTCCGGATCTAGAAGTGCCGACACGATTCCAATGAAGTCATCGAGGAGCTCGTCGACGTCCGAAGCAGCGTCGGAGCGACCGCTCCAATCCGCGCCCGGTTCGACGAAGACGAACTCGGTCCGAACATCATGCGCCACCACGAAGCGTGCAACGCCGAGCATATGGAGGAGGTCCCCGTAGCCGAGCCCAGTGACCTCCGTGTCAAAGACCAGAACAAAACGATCGAGGTCCCGGTCGATCGCCCGTCGAAGCCTTCCCGCCTCGTCTCGCGCCCACGCCATGCGCCGGCCGTCCTCTCCAGGTAGACCGTCGTAGACCGCTCGGGCCCGTGATAGGACGGCCTCACCACCAGGAACAGACTGGAGGGACCTCCTCACCGCCCGTCGAACAGCCCTCATGGACATGGCCGTCAGGCGAGTTCCCGGTGGAGGTCAGAAGAAGACAATGGCACATTGCCCATCCTGTCCACCTGGATCGCCGCGGCAACTGACCCTAGGAGGCCGGCTTCCCACGGATTGGCTCCCCGCGCAGTCGCCATCGCGCTGCTGATCATCAGAGAGTCCCCGGCGCCCGCGACATCTCGTGGTGTCGGGTTCAGTGCCGGGATCCGGTCGGTATGAATGTCTGCACCTACATCCTCCCGGTGGAGCAGCGCCCCCTCCGCTCCCATCTTCATGATGATCGTGCGAGCTCCCGATGTGATCCGCAGCTTCTCGGCGAGAACAACCAGTCCGTCCTGTTGGTTGCGGAGGCTGACTCGCGCTTCGTGCTCGGTGGGTGTCAGGAGGTCCATCCCCCGGAATCGGGCCACGTCCCCAATCTGCGAGGAGGACTGGCTGTCAGCCACCATCGGGACCCCACGCTCCCTGGCCCGATCCGCTAGGTCGTCGACGAGGTCTTGGGGAAGGCAGCCGTAGTTGAAGTCGGAGAAGACCAGGAGATCGCAGGATTCGACGATTTCCTCGAACCGGGCGACTATCCCCTCCCGGACGAAAGCCTCGATCGGCGCCTGGTGAAGCCTGCTGACCCGGAGCAACGTCTTGCCGGCGGCCCGGTACCTCTGCTTGAGCGGCGTGGGTCGGACCCCGTCGACAAAGAACGCTGCGTCCACCCCCAAGGAGGCCAGCTGGGATTCGGCAAAGGCGCCAGCCTCGTCCTCGCCGGCGACGGTGAGGCAAGTCACCCCGGCGCCCAGCCCCGCGGCGTGGGCGGCGACGATGCCCGCTCCTCCGACGTAAGTCGTCGTGTCCACCGGGGTCACGACGATCGTCGGGTCCTCTTGGGACATCCCCAGCGGTTCACAGGTCACGTACTCGTCAACGATCAGATCACCGACCACACAGACCGACAGAGAGCCAAAGCCGTCTACCAGTTCCCGGACGCCGGCGACGTCGATTCCGTGCCGGTCCAGGTAGTCGGCCGGCAGACTCCGGACGACTCTTCCGGCATCCTCCAGATCTCGGCGGATGAGGTCGAGAGAGGAGAATGTGGCCTCGCCCGAACTAAACACGAGTTGACCACCGTAGGAGGACAAGACCTCGGCCTCCGGATTCGGATACTCGCGGTGTTCGTTGCCCTTGACTACTACGTCCGGACGGAGTCGGCCGACCACATTCTCGACTGGCTCGTCTACCAGAAAGCACTCATCCACGTAACTGTTGGTGGACAGGCTCTCTAACCGCAGGGACTCCGGTATGTGGGCGGCATCACCGGCGATCCTGTCGCTCTGCACGCCCACGATGAGGCGGTCGCCGAGGTCTCGTGCGAAGCGAAGGAGACGCAGGTGGCCCGGATGGAGGACGTTGAAGTTGCCCGATACGAAGACCACTTTCGTCATCGACAGACCTCGCCGGAATGACAGGTCCGAGGAGCGAGTCGTATCCTCATGAACCGTCTATGGAGAGAAGGCAACGGCCAACCACCTTTCCCGTTCTCATTGAGTCGATTGCATCACCGACGTCGTCTAGTGCGAAGCAGGATGTGACGATCTGGTCAAGCTGAAGGGTGTCTGTCCCCAATAGGCCCATCAGCCGAGGGATGTCCACCGTCGGATTTGCCTCTCCTCCGTGGGACCCCATCAACTCCTTGCCGAAGTAGAGGGGAAGTGGAGCGACTTCTACTCTTTCCCCGACCCCGGGGACGCCGACCATCACCACCCTCCCCGAGGACGAGGTGAGCCGAAGGCCCATCTCGACGACCATCGGAAGACCCGTGTTGTCCACGAAGACGTCGGTTCCCGACGAACCGACGACTTCTCGTAGCCTCGCCTCAACCTCTGGAAGACTGCCGTCCACCAGATGGGTCGCTCCCAATTCCGCTGCGAGTTCAAGGCGATCCGCGTACAGGTCGACGCCGACAATCGGACTCGCTCCGTGCGCGGCGGCAGCCTGAACGATGTTGAGACCTACACCACCGCTTCCATAAACCACAATTGATTCACCCGCCTTGACCCGGGCGTTGTTCTCCACCACCCCGAAGCCGGTCGTAACCGCGCAGCCGAAGAGAGCAGCGAGGCGCCGGTCCGTGTCGAGAGGAATGGAGGTGCACCTGTTCTCGGAAACCACTGCGAACTCGTTGAATGTAGTAACCCAGCCGGCATTGACCGGTCCACCCCGCCAGGCGTAGGTCGGCGTCTCGGCCTCGATTCCCCGGCCCTTTCTCCAGTGCAGAACCACCAGGTCGCCGACCGTCACGTGTTTGACCCCAGGTCCGGTTGCGAGCACGGTCGCCGACCCTTCGTGGCCCAGCAGGTGGGGAAGAAACCGGTCTGGGCCCTTGACGCCGTCGATCTCTCCAAGTTGGGATCCACAGATCCCGCTGTAGTGGACGCGCACCAGGACTTGGCCGGCGGCAAGGTCCTCGGGCAGTGCAACCTCGTCGACGACGAGCGGAACCCGCTGCTCTGTCAGGATCGCCGCTCGTCCCGACCGGGGAAGGGATTGGTCCATCGGATCGTTTCGCCAGTCGACTCCCGCCGGACTCCCGGCGACTCGTTGGCACGACACTAACGGGAGGTTCACCCTGTCGAAGGTCAACCCCAAACTCGGCGACCAGCGCCCCCTTCAGCGCTTCGGTCTCAAGAGGCGGGACTCAGAACGGACCCTGGTAGCTCGTGTCCGGCTGGTCGAGGCGACGCTCCCCTCGTTCAGCTGGCGTGAAGGCCGCCGGACGGCCGACGACCGCGGCGGTCCGTGCCGCGATGTCCTCAGGAAGCGGGTAGTAGCCGTCGGCGAGGGCGGGCGAGGTGGGCGTCGGATGATCCGGAAAGCCCATCCGTACTGGCGACGCCAACAAGCTGGCAAAGGACCGCTCGAGGACCGCGGCAGTGATCTCGGCCGAGACCCCACCTACCACGTGGGCGTTGTCCACCACAACCAACCTCCCGGTCCGTTCCACTGACTCTCGAATCGTGTCTATATCGAGGGGCCGAATGCTCCGAAGGTCGACCACCTCGGCCGAAACGCCGGCATCTGCGAGCATCTCAGCCGCCGTAAGGCACTCAAGTGTCATGTAGGACACGCCGACAAGGGTGACGTCGGTCCCGGAACGGACCACACGCGCCCGGTCTAGGGGCACCCGGTACCGCTCCTGTGGAACGAGATCTTCGATGTTGTAGAGCCACCGGTGCTCAAGACAGATCACTGGGTCGTCCGACTCGATCGCCGCCGTCAGCATTCCCTTGGCGTCCGACGGGGTCGTCGGCATGATTACCCGGAGCCCTGGTACGTGGGCGAAAAGAGCCTGAAGGCTCTGCGAATGCTGAGGTCCTTGGCCCCAACCCCGACCGACAACCATCCTTATGACTAGAGGTGCCGAGAGCCGGCCATCGAACATGAACCGCCACTTGGCGATCTGGTTCACGATCTGCTCGAAGGAGACCAGTGCGAAATCGACTCGCTGGTGGACGAGGACCGGACGCAGGCCCGTCGTCGCAGATCCAAGGGCGATTCCGGTGACCGCATTCTCCGAGAGAGGGATGTCGAACACCCTCTCCACACCGTGGCGTTCCTGAAGACCGATCGTCGATCCAAAGACCCCTTTGGGATCCGGGACCCCGAGGCCCATCACGATCACGTCAGGATCGTCGGCGAGCGCCTGATCTAGCGCTTCGCGGATCGCCTGACCATATCCGAGCATCCGTTCCATTGGATGTGGGGCCATCCTCAGGAAGAGGGGACGAGGGTGGAACGCATCGAGTCCGAAACCGGAAAGGGGCTTGACCGGGCAAACTCGACAGCCGCTCGGATCTCCTCAGCGATATCCAAAGCCACCTGCTCGCGGTCCGGCCAACCCTCCCGTCGGGCCAGGATCTCGATTGGATCGCTATCCCGCCATGATTCGAACTCCTCCTGCGTGCGGTAGCCGAGATCGTTGTCGTAGTAGGGGCCGCAATGCTCCCGCCACCGGTAGGTGGAAAACTCAAGAAAGGCCGGACCAGATCCTAAACGGATGGCCTGAACAGCATCCTCGGCAAGCCCTGCGACCTCCTCGGCGTCGTTGCCGTCGCCCGACCACGTGCGAATTCCGTGGCCCGCCGCCACCTCGACGATGGAACGGTCCGGCGGTTGGCGGACGGACATAGGCGAGTAGACGGAGTACAGGTTGTTCTCACAACAGAACATGACCGGCAGTCGGTGGACCACGGCGAAGTTGATGCTCTCGTGCAGGATCCCTGTCTCCATCGCCCCGTCCCCGAGGAAGACGACGACGACCCGGTCCTCGCCCCGATTGCGAGCGGTGAGCGCGGCACCCACTCCGACCGGGATGGAACTCCCCACGATTGGGGTGGCGGCCAGGAATCCTGCCTCCGGATCGGTCAGGTGCATTGACCCGCCCAGTCCGCCCGTGCATCCCGTGGCCTTCCCATAGAACTCGGCAAGCATCCTCGCTAGGTCGCCTCCCCGGGCAAGGTAGTGAGCGTGGCTCCGGTGCCCCGAGACGACCTGATCACCATTGGCCAAGGCACTGCAGACTCCCGCTGCAGGGGCCTCCTGCCCGATACTCAGGTGGACGGGACACCGCATCTCCTGCTCGGGATAAAGGTCAGCGACTGCCTCCTCGACCATCCGGATCCTGAGCATCGATCGGAGCAGGTCTTGGCGAAGGGCCGACTGGTCCATCACGGAATGAACCAGTAGTAGTCGCCCTCGTATCCGGCCTCATCGAACACTTTGACCCATCCCTCTGCGGACAGAACCGTCAAAGCCGTCAGGTTCCATGCCTCAATGCGTCGCCGTTCCTCCTCGTTCCGGTAGGCGTCGAGGACAACGAAGGACCACTTCCGGCTGACCCGCTGAACCTCGGACAGAGCAGTCACCACCCCCGGCCGGTCGAAGTTGTGCAGCGTGTTGATAGAGACCACGAGATCGAATGAATCGTCCTCGAAGGGAAGCTCCCTTGCATCAGCCACCTGGAGATGGTCCTCCATCCCCTCTACCGCGTTCTCCACGGCGTACTCGCTGACGTCTATGCCCGACACGGTGAGGCCCGGGATCGCCTCTGCGAAGTCCTTGAGCATGAAGCCCTTGGCACAACCGACGTCCAGCAGCGAGTGGTCTCCGGTGAGGCCATAGAACTCGCGGAAGGTCGGCACCACGGGCTGCCAGAAACGAGGATGGTAGTGAAATCCACCGTATCCGGTCCGGCGGTCGCCATCGAAGAAGTCCCGATCAAACCGCCGCGCAGTAGCCCGGTCCTCCTCGGTCTTTTGCTCTTGGCGCTCGTCGAGGTTCCGCTTCGTCCTCGGGTAGTTCTCGAGGAGATCGATCTCACTGCCCATGGTCAGATGAAGTTCTTGTGGAGCACCGGGGTATCGACCAACTGGTCGAGATAGCGGTTGGCCTCGTCCATCCGACAGTTGTTCCGGCAGATAGAGAGGTCTAGCTCCTCCTTTACGAAGTTCCAGCAGCTCTGCCGGTTCTCCGACTTCCAGATGTCGGCAATGGGGTCCTCGTGGATATTGCCGAGGAGAAAGTTTGGATTGCCTACGTGGGCTCCACAGGCATAGACGTCGCCTGTTCCCGACACATAGAACCAGAGAGCCGGTGTACTCAGGCACGTGGAGTAGGACTCCTCGTCGCTGATCAACTTGCTCAGAGCATTGGTCCTCGCCACCACCTGGAACCCCTCGGCGTCGTACTCTGCCTGAAGAGTCAGGACGGTCTCCATGTAACGCTTGGCCGTGTAGTCCAGATGGCTGTAGCCCTTCTGGATCATGTACACGTTGTGCACGTATGGCTTGAGGACTACGTAGTCCAGACCGGTGTCCCTCGCCCGCGAGACCAGGCCATCCAAACTCTCCAGGTTGTCGGGAAGGATGAGGGACTGCGCGCCCAGGGCGACGCTCAGGTCGTTCGTCTCCCGATGCTTGACTGCAAGTTCCAAGTTCTTCCAGACCCGTTCGAAATCCTTCTCCGCAGTCTGGTGAATGGCGGCGTATGTCTCAGCGTCACCCGCATTCATCGAAACCTTGATCCACGAAACGTGATGGAGCGCGCCCTTGATGAACTTCTCGCGCATCGGAACTGCGTTGGTCGTGAAGGACGTTTCTATCCCGTTGGCCGCTGCGTCCCCGATGATGTCGACGATGTCAGGGTTCAGCATCGGCTCGCCATCACCAGCGAACATCACGGCCTTCAGCCCAAGCGTGGAGGCCGACTCAAAGAACCTCTGAAGGACTTCACGACGCAGGAACACGCGTTTGTAGCCCAGGTAGTCGACTGAGCAGAAGGTGCACCGGTGGTTACACGAACCAGCCGTCGAGATCTCAGCGTAGATCGGCTCCAGTTGCCGATACCGATCCCAGTCGTCACCGGCATCGAGGATGGCCTGAACCCTGCCCGGGTGGTAGGCCAACTTGTGGCTGTCTATGCGAAACCTGTCCGCCATGATGCCGCTTTCTGCGGTCCTCCTAGGCCTTGTGAACGTAGTCGAGGGGCAGGGCCCCAAGGACTTCGAGGTTCTCATCAACCCACCGGAGCGTACCGGCCAGACCGTCCTCCAGACGGACGCCGTCCGCCCATCCAAGTTCACTGCGGATCCGACCGGTCTCCAGTTCGTACCGCTGGTCCTTACCGACCCGCTCGTCGGCCAGCTGGATTACCTCCTCGGGATCCACACCAGCCAGAGAGCAGATTCGCTCAACGAGGTCCCGAATCGACACGACCTCGGTCCCCGCAACGTGGTAGGCGGTTCCAACTCGACCGCGAGTCGCGACCAAATAGGTGGCGGAGACTACGTCCTCGACGTGGACGAAGTTTCGCTCAGATGTCCCGCCACCGTGCAGCGGCAGAGTTCTGCCGAGGCGGCAGCCCAGGGCGGCCCTCGGGATAATTCGGTAGAGCTGCTGTCCGGGTCCATAGACGTTAGAGGCCCGGGTCCAGGTCACCGGGAAGCCGTGAGTCTCGCAGAAGGTGCGGAGATGGAGATCGCAGGCCGCCCGAGACACCGCATAGGGGGTCGTCGGTGCGAAGGGAGCCTGCTCGTTCACCGGGCCGTTGGTCGATCCATATACCTCCGGGGTTGACACATGGAGGTATGACACGAGCGTCGGCAAGCGTCGAAGGTGTTCGTGGAGCCCCACTTGGGCCAGGACGTTCGTCCGGTACCAGTCCTCCGGCCGCTCCCAACTCTGGGCCACCATTCCCTGTCCGGCGAAGTTCACCACATGCGTGGTGCCTTGCCGGTTGACCAGATCCACCAGGCGCTCCAAGTCGTGGTTCAGATCGATCCGATGGAACTGGAAACCGCGGTCGTCTCCCCATCGGTGGGCCAAGAAGAGAGGTTCGGGTTCCTCGGACCGACTCACTCCGAGAACCTCATGGCCGCGGTCCAGAAGGTGGCGCACGAAGTGCGAGCCAGTAAAGGAGTTGCTGCCTATAACCAGGAATCGTTCGGTCATACCTCGCCTCCCCCCCTCCCGAGCTCCCCCACCATCTGGTGGATCGGATGGTCCTTGAACCACTGGTCCCAGTCGTCACCGCCAGTTGGTGCATTGGTGGACCGGGGATCAGGGTCATTCTGTGCCGCAGCCAACATCGCCGGCGTGCCGATGTCGCGGTGCACGTTGACGTTGTGCCAAGTCCCAATCCGGCCAAGGAACTCCGGAACGACGCCAGTGCTGAAGTCGGTCACTCCAGGGTGGTCGTCGAGCCAGTCGAGAACCTCCGGTTGCAGGAGGTAGACCGCTCCGTTGGCCCGTCTTCCCGGAGGGTCGTGCGCCTTTTCGTGAAAAGCCACCACGGTGCCGGCAGCATCGGTCTCGACGATGCCGCAGGATTCCGGCGTCTCGGTGTCAAAGGTCATCATCGTGGCGACGTGGCCGCCAGGACGTTCACGGTGCGCCGCCACGAAGTCGGCGAGGTGGCATCGACAGAGGTTGTCGGCATGAGCCAACAGCGTGGGCCCGCCTACCAGGAACCCCCGACATGCCCGCAGCGTGCCTGCCGTACCGAGGAGCCGTTCCTCTTCAAATACCCGGACCCAGTTCCGGAAGCGGGGCCGGTTGAGGAAGTCCAGCATCTCGCGGCGGTGATGGTGGACGTTTACGACGACCGACCGGACCCCGATGGTCCAAAGGTCGTCCAGCCAGATCTGAAGCAGCGGACGTCCGCCGACAGGCATGAGGGGCTTGGGCCACTCATCGGTTAGCGGGGCCAGCCTGGTTCCCGCTCCAGCGGCGAGAAGTACTGCGGTGACCGAACCACTGGCCTCATCCACTGGTCAGCCACCGTGGTCGATCAGGTGGTCGACAACGGCCAGCAGCCAGACATGGTGGGTCATCTCAACGATGTTGTAGGCATCGCTATCCACCCAAAGGTCGACGTCACCCAAGCCTCGCATCGGATTATCTTTGGCAAACCCGGTGAGACATGCCAGCCCGAGTCCCATGGCGCGGGCCTGCTCGGCTCCCCGCACCATGTTCGGCGAAGCGCCGCTGCTGCTGACCAGCACAACGAGGTCCGACGGATCCGCGTAGGCCTCGAGCGCTCGGGCCACCCAGTTCTCGTAACCAAAGTCATTGGCAAAGCAGGTAAGGAGATCGGCCTCGTTGAAGTTGACGGCTCGGATGCCAGCCGCTTTGGTGAGGTCAACCGAGACGTGACTGGCCATCGCCGCGCTCCCACCGTTGCCGGCGAGGATCACCTTTCCGCCGACTTTGGCCGCAGTCCTGAACATTTCGCCCAACCGCCGGAGTTCATCGTGGACCACGTCGTCTATAGCCGCGGCGAGCACCGTGAAGTAGCGGTTGAAATAGTCCTCTTCGCTCACCTCGCCGTCTCCTTGTGCCTCTTCCCAAATTCCAAGGGTAATGACCGGTCTGGCACCGCCATGCCATGTCCGCCGGGCGGCGAAGTGCCTAGCTGTCAGACCCCTGCCGTGCGACCTCCTCCACGAGGGACACGAACTCACGTGCATCAGCGGACCAGTCGTAGCGGTCCCGAACCGCCGCCCGGCCGTTCCGGGCGAAACGCTCCCGCAGGTCGGCGTCTCTCAAAAGTTCGATGGCCTCAACCAAGGCTCCCACATCCCCGTAGGGAACGACGATGCCGGCATCCGCGTGCTCCACGATCCGCCGCGCCACGGGGTTCGGCGTGGTTATCACCGGGACTCCCCGGGCCATGTACTCAAGGATTTTGGTCGGCACCGAGTCCCGGTAATTGGGCCGGTCGTCGAGGAGAGCGAGGCCAGCTTGCGCTCCCTCAATAGCAGACAAGGCGGACGGGTTAGGCACAAAGCCATGGACCCGAACGTCTTCCCGCTCTTGATCGAGGATCCGTTTGGCACTGGGATCGACCGGTCCATATAGATCTAGGGCGACACCGTCAACTGCGGCCACCGCGCCGAGCATCGTCTCCAGCCCCCGACTGAGCGAAACACGGCCTAGGTAGACGACCCGGTCCGGGCCCGACGGGGCTACACGTTCGGGGACGACCGGGGTATTGCGAACTACTGGACGGTCACCATGTCGCACCCGGTAGACCTCCTCGGCTAGAACCAGATGGAGTCGCCGCGCCACCCACCGTTCCCACGATCGGGCCGCCAGCGCGACTGCAGGACGGACCGGACCGGGTATCCATGCCTTGTCCCGGACCTGGGCCGGCAGGTCCTCGTGCATGTCGAAGATGGCAGGGCCGGTGATCGACCGTCGGAGCAGCGTGAGTTCCGGGTCGTGGAGGATGGTGACGGCCGCTGTCGGAGTCTCCTCGGCTAGTACCGAAGCAGCCCGTCGGAGGGCCGACCAGCGGCGGCGTCCCAAAGCGCGCGGCACTTCTCGGTGCACCAGGCCTGGCCGTTCCAGGTCTCGATCCGAAGAGGGCGCCACGTAAACGACCTCGTTCCCAGCAGCCAGCAGGGCCGGGATCTGCCGGTAATGAATCCGCGCGTCCTCCGGGTGGTGGACGATCGTGGCCACGACCACCTTCACGGGTGGTCCTCAGAGGCGTTCGACGTTCTCACCCACGAGCCGTCCGCTCGTGTCTAGGACAGCTGCCGCGTCATTGAGCACGTCTGAGTCGACCACCACCCGATGGGCCTGGAGCACCACGACGATGTCGGCGTCGGCCAGTCCGGTAGACGCTGCATCAACCGGACCGATCGAGGGAACGGGCTCTCCGTCGACCCAGAACTCCGGCACGTGGGGATCGAGATAGCCGACCTCGGCCCCCATCGACCGGAGCAGCGCGACGAGCGGGCGGGCCGGAGTCTCCCGGACGTCGCTGATGTCGGCCTTGTAGGAAACGCCGACCAGGACGACCTTCGAACCGTTGACCGCCTTGCGCTCCGCGTTGAGGGCATCCTGCACCCGCTTGGCCACATAGGCCGGCATCCTCTCGGACACCTCCTGTGCCAGTTCCACGAAGCGGAATCTGTAGCCCAGCGACCGCACCACCCACGAAAGGTAGTTGGGGTCGATCGGGATGCAGTGGCCTCCGACTCCCGGCCCCGGGTAGAACGCCTGGAAGCCAAAGGGCTTGGTGGATGCGGCCTCGATCGACGACCACAGGTCGATGCCCAGTTCATGGCAGAACACCGCCATCTCGTTGACCAGCGCGATGTTGACGTGCCGGTAAGTGTTCTCCAATAGCTTGGCCAGTTCGGCCTCCCGGAGGCCCACCGTGGGGACGACCTGGTCGACGAGGCGGCCGTAGAAGGTGGACGCGGCCTCGGTACATCCATCGGTCAGACCGCCCACCACCTTGGGGGTGTTCCGCAGGCCGAAGCGGGCATTCCCCGGGTCGATCCTCTCCGGGGAATACGCGAGGTGGAAGTCGTCACCGGCCACCAGACCGCTCGCTTCTTCGATGATGGGACGGACGCACTCCCCGGTGGTTCCCGGGTAGGTCGTCGATTCCAGAACGACGAGGGTCCCGGGGCGGAGGTTGGTCCCGACCGACCGCGATGCTGACTCCACCGCTCCCAGGTCGGGGGTTCCATCGTCCGACAACGGCGTCGGCACGCAGACCACCACGACGTCCGCCTTCTCGATACACGACGCATCGGCGGTGGCGGAGAATCCATTGGCCAGCATCTCAGCAACGTCGGTGGCGTCGAGGTCGTCCACGTGAGAGTGGCCGGCGTTCAGGCCCTTCACCACCGACGAGGAGACGTCGAGGCCGGTAACCCGAAAGCCACACCGGCACGCCTCCTGGGCGAGCGGCAGGCCGACGTAACCGAGCCCGATGATGGTCAGAGAGTCAGCCACGATCAGTGGAGGCTAGCGGTCAGCCTGCGGATGCCTGTAGGGAGAGCCAGGCATCGGGTTGGGCGAGGTCGGCCACGGTGACCGAGTCGATGCGGTGGGCGCGACGGATCTCGCGAAGACGGCCCAGCAGGTGGTCCTCCCAGCTCTCCGGTCCGTCGTGGGAGGACCGCGATGGCACGACCTCGACCACCAACCCGCTCCGGGACCCGGTGAAGCGCCGAAGTTTTGGGTCGAGGACGAATTCCTCGTCCAGGTGCTCGGCCACGTCCGGCGGCGCCTCGGTGGTTACCAGCACCGGAGCGAATCCCGTGGCCCGATCCCTCTGCGTCACGAGGGAACGGACGACTCCGGCCACGCCGGCAGCGTCCATCCCCACGCACGATACGAGGACCCTCGGCCGCTGCTCCCGGAGCCCAGCCGGCATCCGCCCCGTGGGCGCAGCCCGGCCGGCCGCCGAGGACGGCCCGCCGATCAGGTTGCCCAGACGCGCCACGTGTGCAACATGTGAGAACCGCTCGTCCACCACCCGGCGGCCCCTCTCGGAGGCCTCAAGCCAGGCCTGGGAATCCCGGTGGAGGGATGCGACCAGGTCGCCCACCCCGGCCGACTCGACGTACCGGCAGGCCTCGCCGAACAGGTCTTCGAAGTGTGGCGGGAGGACGACCACGCAACCCGAAGCCAACGCCTCGATCACCGTCCGGCCGAAGGCCTCGACGAGGTCCGGGTGGTGGAAGTAGACGAAGAAGTCGACGCCGGCGAGGAAGTCCGCAGCGTCCATCGCCCCGAAGGGAAGTACTTCCCAACGATCGGGAACCTCGTCCAGCAGGCCCTCCAACCCATCGACCCCGCCCAATACCCGCACGGTCGCAGAACCGTCGGTCGGATAGGCCTCGGCCAAAGTGGCCGCGTCCCCGGGCCACTTGAGCACGCTGGGGCGACCATGACGGCCGATCACCGGCACCTCTCCCGAGGGTCCGGAGCGGTCCACCGAATACCTCGTCGGATCGATCACCTCCACCCAGTCGGCTTCGGCCAGGGGCACGCCGGTGCCTTTCAGGCTGCGACGGACCACAGGGCTGACCGGATGCCAGACGGCCGGACCGCCCAGGGCCTCGGTGACGTGTTCGTGCACGTCCGAGGGCACGTAGTGGACGGTTCCGTCACGGTCCTGCGGCACCTGCCCGACGAACACCACCCGGACGTCGGACCAGACGTTGAGCCGCCCGCCGATCGCGTCCCTCAGCACTGTCGGATGCTTGACCACGGCCAACCGGCAATCGACCGGCTCGTCAGGTCGGACGAGGACGAGCCGACCGTCGTCGATCAGGCCTCGAACAGAAGGGTGGAAGGTCCGGTCCCTACGGAGGCTGGTCGACCTGCACTGCAGCGCGCCGACCCGGTAGCCGGCGTTCACGGCGGCCACGGTCTCCTCCACCAGACTCGATGACGATCCACCTGGAAACCTCAGGTCGGTCAGGTAGAGGACGTCGAGTTCGGTCCGGCCGGATCGCCCGACGGCGGCTTCTCCCATTTCAATCTTCTAGCAGAAAGCGAAGGCACAGACGATGGCACCGCGGCCGGCCATCCCGTCCGAGGTCGCTCTGGGCCGCACGGGATAAGTTGCGGCCGTGGTCTCGAGAACCTCGTCTTGCTCCTTTGCATCAACCGCTCGGCCCTGTCCAGAGACCGTGAGGCCTCGATGAAGGTCGTCGTCACCGGCGGTGCTGGATTCGTCGGCGGAAACCTCGTCAGGCGCCTGGTCGGCGGGCCGGGTGTCGAGCAGGTTGTCGTGGTGGACGACCTGTCCTTTGGCTTCCCATCGAACCTCGACGGCCTCGACGTCGACCTCGTGGAAGGTTCGATCCTGGACCCCGACGTCCTCGACCCGGCGATGGACGGCGCCTCGACCGTCGTCCATCTCGCAGCCCGGTCGTCAGTTCCCCGGTCGGTCGCCCATCCGGTCGCCGCACACGAAGCGAACGCAACCGGCACAGTCCGGGTCCTCGAGGCGGCCCGGCGGGCTGGTGGCGCACAGGTCATCGTGGCGTCCTCGTCCTCCGTCTACGGAGCCAACGAGGCACTCCCCAAGCACGAAGGCCTGGCAACCAGGCCGATCAGCCCCTACGCGGCATCCAAGCTGGCCACCGAGTCGTACGCCTTGGCATGGGGCCATAGCTACGGGCTCCCCGTCCTGGCCCTCCGCTTCTTCAACATCTTCGGGCCCCTCCAACCACCGCTGCACGCCTATGCGGCAGCCATCCCGTCCTTCCTGGCCGCCGCCTTCCAGGGGCTCCCCCTCCCGGTCCATGGAGACGGGACCCAGAGCCGGGACTTCACATACGTGGCCACGGCGGTCAACGTCATCGCCGAGGCGATCCATCGGCGCGTCCACCATCCCGAACCCGTCAACCTCGCCTTCGGCTCCCGAGTCTCCCTCCTCGAGGTGATCGAAAACCTGTCTTCAATCCTGGGCAGGGACCTTCCCATCGAACACCTCGAGCCACGGGTCGGGGACGTCCCGCGGTCACAGGCCGACGCCTCCACCCTGCAGAGCCTGTTCCCGTCGATCTCGCCGACGCCGCTCCGGGAGGGCCTGGAGCAGACCGTGGCGTGGTTCGAGTTGGCCCGCCCTTGGGAGCGCCTCGACGCCTCCTGATCGCCCCGGGGCCAGTCAGTCCCGTTCCGATGCAGCGCGATGCTCGACAAAGCGAAAGTGCCGTCGCCCACTCTCCGGGTAGACCGGCACGAGACTCAGGAGTCCGGCGATTCCTGCCGCGGTGGCCACGACCAACCCGGCCAACAGCCAGGCGGACACCGAGTCCACGCGACTGATGACGTAGGCGATGATTCCGGCACTGGCAGAGCCGAAGTACGTCAGTCCGACGGCGATCGGGACCGGGATCCCGCTCCGGACCAGCCGATGGCTGACATGGTCCTGACCGCCTTGGAACGGGCTCCGGCCGGTGGCCAGACGGCACAGGGTGACGAGCGTGGTATCGGTGATCGGCAGGGCGCAGATCACCACGGGGACGAGGAATGAACCGGCCACCGAATCGTCGAAACGCAACTTGATCCCCAGGTAGGCGACCAGGAACCCAAGGAAGAGCGCTCCCCCGTCCCCCATGTAGATGCGGGCCGGGTGGAAGTTGTGTCGGAGGAAGCCCAATGCGCACCCCGACAGGCCGACGGCCAGGGCGGCAACGAGGAACTGGCCGTTGCCAACCGCCACCAGGAAGATCGCCCCGGCACAGATGACCGCCTGGCCGGCCGCCAGCCCGTCCATGTTGTCCAGCAGGTTGAACGCGTTGACGATCCCCACCACCCAGAGGATGGTCAGGGCGAGGTCGACCAGGTCTCCGCTGGCCATGCGGACGCCCTCGTCCATCGCCCAGACCTGCACGGCACACAACACCTCGACGGCCAGCCGGACAATCGGGGAAAGGTCCCAGAGGTCATCGGCCAGACCCACCACTGCGAGGCCCACGGCCATCAGGAGGACCACCACGAGCTCGTCCAGACCGCTCTCCGGCCGTTCCACAAGTGCGGCGACGACCACCGCTGCGGCAAAGGACACGACGATGGCCAGCCCTCCCAGGTATGGGGTGGGCGACTCGTGGCTCTTGTGTCCCCCGGGCTGGTCGAGGATCCCATTGCGGGTGGCCAGGGCCATGGCCACCGGAGTGAGGATCAGGCAGAGCACGGCCGAAGCGGTAAAGATGCTCAGGTACTCCCACCAGATTCCCGTCATGCTCCCCCTAGCGTTGCTGGTGCGCGATCACCGCCTTGATGATCCCATCCAGGTCCTCCGAGGGGTGGAACCCCACCAACTCCCTGGCTCGGGTGGTGTCGGGGACACGTCGCTGCATGTCCTCGAACCCCTCCTCATAGGCCACGTCGTAAGGGATGAACTCGACGGAACTCGACGATCCTGCCAGCCGGATCACCCGCTCGGCGAGATCGCTCATCGAGATCTCCTCGGAGCCGCCGAGGTTGAAGACCCGGCCGAAGGCCTCAGGCTCCTCGGAGAGGACCAGGATTCCGCCGACCACGTCGTGGACGCTGCAGAAGCACCTTGTCTGGGAGCCATCCCCAAAAACGGTGAGGGGTTCGCCGCGCAACGCCTGGGTCACGAAACGTGGGATGACCATTCCATAGCTCCCGGTCTGGCGGGGCCCGACCGTGTTGAAGAGCCGGACGATGACCGTCTCGAGGCCCTTCTCCCGCCAGTACGTGTAGGCCAGGATCTCGTCGATGGCCTTGGCCTCCGAATAGGACCACCGGCTCTTGAGCGGCGACCCGAGGATCCGGTCGTCATCCTCCGACAGGCGGTCGGAGACGTTCTTTCCATAGATCTCCGACGTTGAGGCCACGAGCGTCCGTCGCCCGTACTTGTGTGCCTTCTCGACCACCACCTCGGTCCCGCGGATGTTGGTCATGAGGCTCTCAAGCGGCTTCTCGACGATCAGATTGACGCCGACCGCGGCGGCGAGGTGGTACACCACGTCGCACCGCGACACGACGTGGTCGACCAGGTCTGCGTTCAGGATGGAACCAAGGACGAACTCGGCGTCCGGGTTCCCGGTCAGGTGCTCGATGTTGGCCAGTCGACCCGTCGATAGGTCGTCGAGGAGCACCACCTGGTCACCCCGGTCCAACAGTCGGTCGGCGAGATGGGAACCGATGAAGCCCGCCCCACCGGTGATCAACGCGCGCATCGCCCGAGCCTACCGCCGGGGTCCCGTCGGGTAGGGAGGATCAGGCACCGAGGAGACGGCCGTAGAGGTCCTCGTGATCCCGGACCAGTCGTCGCACCCCGAAACGTTCGCGGGCCCGTTCCGCGGCGGCCGTCCCCATCGACGCTCGACGTCCCTCGTCGACCACCAACTCGGCGAGTGCCTCGCCGAGGGCCTCCGAGTCGGCGGCCACCACCAGACCGGTGACGCCATGGGCCACCACCTCGGAGGCACTTCCGACATCGGTTGTCACTCCAGGTACTCCGGCCATGGCAGCCTCGATGAGGGTCACCGGCATCCCTTCGTTGTCAGAACTGATCACCACAAGGTCGGCCGCCGCGTAGAGGGTGGCGATCTCGGCCTGCCAACCGAGGAGGCGGACCGACTCGCCCATCGGTGCCGCCCATCGCCGGACGTCGTCCGCGAGGTCACCCTCGCCGGCGATGGCCAGGACCGCTCTGGGTGCCCTGGCCAGGACGCGCTCGAAGGCCTCCAGGAGGCGGTCGACCCTCTTGATGACGGTGAGCCGACCGACGAAGAGCACCACTGGACGATCGACAGGCAACCCGAGGTGTCGCCGGGCCTCCACCTGGTCGACCGGCTCCGGCTCCGCCACTCCCGGGGGGATGACCACGTGGTCGTCCATCCGCCCGATGCCCGCTTCCACCAGTTCGCCGCTGACCCTCTCCCCCACCACCACGAAGGCGGTGGTCACGAAGGCCAGGACACGCTCCACCAGTCGGACCAACGCACTGCCCACCGCCCCGAAGTAGCCGTGGAGGACGTGGCCGTGGAAGGTGTGGACCCGGATCGGCACCCGGCCGACCAGCGCTGCCACCCGACCGAGGGCCCCCGCCTTCGCCGTGTGGGTGTGGACGACATCGGGCCGGTAGTCCCGAACCTCCCGGACGAGTGCCAGGAGGGCCCGCAGGTCACCAAGAGGCCCGGGCGACCGTCCGAGGCCCGGCACCACGGTCACCGGGAGGTCCGGGTCCCGGAGTTCGAGGAAGTCCGCCTCGTCCTCCTCGGTCGTCCCGACGACCAGGCGGGTCTCGTACCGCTCGGGGTCCAGGCCCCGGGTAAGGACGCTGGCCTGCCAGGCCGGGCCTCCTACGTTCATCCGGGCGATGACCCTCAACACGCGGATTCGGTCCAAGGCGCTCACCGACCGTCACCTTCGTGCCACCAGGACTGGAACATGAGGATCGGCCACAACTGGAAGGAGAGGTCACCCCGGTTCTCGACGTGTTCGGCCCAGCGGGCCGCCACGAGCGCCGGGTCGAAGATCCCCTGCGCTGCCAGCAGGTCTGGAGCCAGGAGTTCGTCAGCCCAACCTCGCAGGGGGCCCCGGAGCCAGGAGCCGAGGGGGATGCCGAAGCCCATCTTCGGCCGTTCCACCATCTCGGCCGGAACGTACCGGTGGAGAAGCCTCCTCAATGCCCACTTCCCGGAGCCGCCCCGCACCCGGTCCTCCGGCGCGAGCGACCATGCGAACGAAAACAATTCCGGATCGAGCAGCGGCATCCTCGCCTCGAGGCTCACCCCCATGCTCGCCCGATCCGTCTTCACTAGGAGGTCATCGGGCAGGTACACCATGGTGTCCATGAGCATCGCGGCACGGAACCCGTCCATCTCCGCGCCATCCAGTTCGTAAAGGCCGCCCGACCGGCCGGCCGCCTTCGGCACGATGTCGGCGGCCTCGTTCTCCGCCGACATCATTGCCTCGTAGAGGTCTCCCGCGCTCCTGGCCGCCAGCACCCGGGCGACCTTGTGGACCCGATGTCCGAGCCGGTGGCGGACGACGGGCGGCGCGGGGAGCATGAGAGCACTTGTCCCGATCCGGTCCCAGGTCCCCTGGGTAACGCAAGCCAGGCTGCGAGCCGCTATCCGTCGGATGGGTGCAGGAACCGCGCCGTGAAGCTTGGAGAGGCGTGCCAGATGTCGATAGCGGTCATAGCCGCCGAACAGTTCGTCCCCTCCGTCTCCGGACAGCGACACCGTCACGTGCCGGCGAGCCAACCGGCTCACCAGGTGGGTGGGAATCTGGGACGAATCCGCAAACGGTTCGTCGTACATCGCCGGAAGTAGGGGGATCACCTCCCGGGCCTCGGTGGGGCTCACCTCCATCGAATGGTGGTCAGAGCCCAGGTGCCCGGCCACCGCCGCTGCGTGGGCCGATTCGTCGAAGGCCGGATCGGGAAAGCCGATGGTGAAGGTCTTCACCGGGTCCCCCGAGACGGCGGACATGAGCGCGACCACGGTGGACGAATCGATTCCCCCCGACAGAAACGCTCCGAGGGGCACGTCGGCAACCATGCGAGATGCCACGACCCTCCCCAGGAGTTCCTCCAGCTCGTCGACCGCCTCCTCCCCGCGAGCGGGCTGGACCGACGTCGCCGCGGCCACCTCGGCCGGAGACCAGTAGGCGACCTCGTCCACGAGACGAGCCGAAGCGTCGAAGCGGAGGACGTGGCCGGGACGGACCTTGCGTACCCCCTCGTAGATGGTCCACGGAGCCGGCACGCAGGACCACCGGAGCAGGTCGACGACCGAATCGGCGTCGACGTCGGGAGCGAAGCCATCCACCGCGTGCAGTGCCTTCAGTTCGGACCCGAAGAGGAGTCCTTCGGAGGACCAGCCGTAGTAGAGCGGCTTCTCGCCGAACCGGTCCCGCGCTAGCCACAGCTCCCGATTCCGACGGTCCCAGAGGGCGAACGCGAACATCCCCCCCGCCCGGGCCAGTGCCCATTCGACGCCACGCTCGGCGACCGCTTCCAGGAGGACCTCGGTGTCCGAATGGCCACGAAGGGCCGACCGACGACGCTCGCCGAGGGTCGCCCGGAGTTCGTCGGCGTTGTAGAGCTCGCCGTTGTAGGCGATCACCCACCGGCCGTCGGCTGACGCCATGGGTTGGTGGCCGGCAGCGCTCAGGTCGACGATGGACAGCCGCCGGTGACCGAAGGCCACCCCGCTCGCCGGTTCGCACCACGTCCCGCGGTCATCGGGACCCCGGTGGACCAGGCGGTCGGCCATCCGTCCGGCGACGGCCTCCAGCTCTTCGACCGTCCGTCCGGATCTCCGGTCCAGGAGCCCCGCGATCCCACACACCGTTCAGCCCTCCCGGCCGGTACATCGGGGAAGGACAACTCGTCCGTCGGACATCACCACTGCTGGAGCGACGGCACGGCGACGACGAACGTGGCGCCCCATTCGCGTATGTAGTCCAACCGGTCGGCGACCTCGTCGCGCAGGTTCCACGGGAGGATCAGAACGTGGTCGGGTCGCTCGTCGACAACCACCTGTTCCGACACGATCGGAATCCTGCTTCCAGGGAGGAACCGACCCTGCTTAGCCGGATTCTGGTCCACCACGGCTCCCAGCAGGTCGGGCCGGACCCCGGCAAAGTTCAGCAGGGTGTTCCCCTTGGCCGCGGCGCCATAGGCGACCACCTTCCGGCCCCCCTGCCGGGCGTCCAGGAGGAAGCGGAGGAAGTCATCCTTGAGCGCCTCGGCCCGCTCCTGGAATCCGGTGTAGAAGTCCCGACCCCCGACGCCCGCCTCGGCCTCCTCGGCCAGCAGCGTCACGATCGACGGTGTCACGGGTCGGACGCCAACGTCCGTCCGTTGAAGGAACACGCGAAGGCTTCCGCCGTGGGTCGGCACCCTCTCCACGTCGAAGGCCTGGAGACCCGCCGTGGCGGCGACCGACCGGATCGACGTCAGCGACAGGTAGGAGAAGTGCTCGTGGTAGACGGTGTCGAACTGGACCTCGTCGACCAGGCGGAGCAGGTGCGGGAACTCGAAGGTGGCCACCCCGTCGTCGCCGAGGAGGACGCCACACCCCGCCACGAAGTCGACGATGTCCGGGACGTGTGCGACCACGTTGTTGGCAGCCAGCAGGTCGGCTCGCAGTCCAGCCTCGGCCAGGGCTTCGGCGACCGTCACCCCAAGGAACTCCTCCACCACTTCAAGGCCCAGATCCCGGGCCGCCGCCGCGGTGCTGGCCGTCGGTTCGATCCCGACACAGGACATTCCCCTCTCGGAGAAGTTGCGCAACAACGTCCCGTCGTTGCATGCGACCTCGACGATCGAGCTCTCCCGGCCAAGTTCGAACCGTTCGACCATGGCTTCGGCGTACCGACGGCAGTGGTCGACCCACCCCGAGGAGAATCTGCTGAAGTAGGCGTAGTGGTCGTCGAAGAGCTCCTCGGCTCGGGCGAAGTCCTCTGTCTGGACCAGCCAGCACGACTCGCAGACCAGAACGCGGAGCGGGTACCAGGCCTCCGGACCGGCCAGCCGGTCAGCAGTGAGGTAGGCGTTCGACGGCGGAGCACTTCCCAGGTCGAGGAAGACCGACTCCAGGGGGGCCGCGCAGTGGCGACACTTCATGGGCACGGGACACGGTGGCCTGTCACGGGCGACGGGTCACCAGACCCGCCACGGCGCGTTCCCCGACTCCCACAGGTCGTTGAGGAGGTCCCGCTCCCGGACGGTGTCCATGGGCTGCCAGAAACCGAGGTGCTGGTAGGCCCGCAACTCGTCGCGTTCAGCGAGCGTCGACAGAGGTTCGGCCTCCCACCGCGTGTCGTCTCCGACGATCAACTCGAGGCACGCCGGCTCAAGGACGAAGAAGCCGCCGTTGATGAGACCGTCGTCGCCGGGGGGCTTCTCGATGAACCCCGCGACCCTGTCACCATCGAGTTCGAGGGCGCCAAACCGACCCGGCGGCTTCACCGCCGTCACCGTGGCCAGACGACCGTGCGCGTGGTGGAACTCCACGAGCGACGTCACATCGACGTCGGAAAGACCATCTCCGTAGGTCATGCAGAAAGTCTCATCCGACACGTGTTCAGCGACCCGACGAAGTCTCCCACCGGTCAAGGTCTCGTCTCCGGTGTCCACGAGGGTCACCCGCCAGGGTTCACCCCCACCACGGAGCACCTCCATGCGGTTCTCCGCCACGTCAAAGGTGACGTCAGAGACGTGGAGGAAGTAGTTGGCGAAGTACTCCTTGATGACATAACCCTTGTAGCCGCAACAGATCACNAAGTCGTCAATCCCGTGGGCCGAGTAGGTCTTCATGATGTGCCAGAGGATCGGCATGCCGCCGACCTCGACCATGGGTTTAGGTCGAACCGACGTCTCCTCCGCAAGACGGGTGCCGAGACCTCCGGCCAAGATCACCGCCTTCACGCCACCGATCCCTCCATCACGCCCGTACGGTACCCGATGGCCTCCCGGGGTCCCGGGGCACCGTCACCCGAGGTCGGCGAGCTCCCGGTAGATCCGGACGAGGTGGTCGACACCTCGATCCAGATCGAAATGCTCGTAGGCCAGTTTCGCTGCACGCTTCGCAGCCCTGGGATCGTCGACAACTTCGAGTACCTGGTCGGCGGCCACCGAAAGGTCATCCGACGGCCCCACGACTACGCCCGCACCGGCGTCGGAGACGAGTCGCGCTGCGTCAACCAGGCCGGGGTTGACTACCACCGGACGTCCAGTGGCCAGAAACTCTCCGATCTTGGTCGGCATGGCGGCCAGCAAGCTGGGGCCAGCATCATCGCGACACACGCTCAGCCCGACGTGACAGGAGGCCACGAGGTCGGGCATCTCCTCAGCCGACGCGGCGAGCCGGGTGGCGCCGATGCGCCGGAAGGCACCATCCCACTCGGTCTCACCCGGCGCGGCCACCACGAAATCGACTTCGTCACGTCGGCCNAGTTCCTCAACGAGACGGAGCATCAGGTCCACGTCGTAGTAGCGGTTGAGGGTCCCGGCCAGCAGGATCCGTACCCGGTCCCGGGGTGGAGGCGGCTCGGGCGCGAACCGGCGGCGGTCCACGCAGGTAGTGATGACGGTGGCCTTCGTCCCGAATCCGGAACCGTGTCGTCTGTCCAGTTCGTCGATCGCGGATGTCGTCAGGGTCACCGACCGGTGGCAACGGCGGGCGGCTGCCCGTTCGATCTGACGGAAGGCCCGGGCCTGCGGCGACCTCTCACCGAAGACTCCCGTCGCGACCTTCTGGTCAGCCCACAGCGACCGGACATCCCACAACCACCGGAGATCGGACCGGGAGAGGGCTATTGACGACATGACGGCCGCCGCTGCCATGTCGCTCCGCGCGTGGACGAGGGCGGCACCCCGAATTGCCCGGGCAAGCCTTGCCACCCGGCCTGCACCCCCACGTGCCCCGGGGCCGCCGAAGGGGTGGGCTGTCCACCGCACGCCGGCAGCGGACAAGCGCCGCAAGAGCGCTGCATCGGGCTCGCGTTCGAAGGAGTGAAGGTCGAGAACAACTCCCCTTTCGGCGAGACGGAACACGTAGGCCAGAACCTGCGAGGAGCCGACGGTACTGGCCAACGGGTCTACCGAGAGATAGCTGACCTGGGGTAGCTGACCGCTCACGGCTGGACACCGATGCTCGCTAGGACACCGTCCCAGGCAGCCATCACCGCCTCAGACCCGTANGGCCCCAGAGCGGCCCGGTGGCCTGCCTCGGCCGCGGCGCGACAGGCCGCCGGTTCGGAGGTGTACCGCCGGAGGGCCTGACTCCAGTCCGACGCTCCCCCACAGAGGGTGTCCTCGGCGACGCCGGCCAGCCCTACCGCCCGACGGTGAGCCGGCGAGTCCGAGGCGAGGACTGGCAGGCCCAACCGCCAGAAGAGGCGCATGCGNTTCTCGGGCTTGCCGAGGGCGTAGGGATCGGAGCGAACCACCGGGACGATCGCCAGGTGGCAGTCACGTCCTACCGATTCGAGCGTCTCGACATCCCAATCGTGGAGCTGCACGTCGAGGTCCCAATGGGCTACGACGTCTGCCACCTCGTNGTGGAGGAAGCGATTCATGTACCGCTTTGGTCGCCGGTCGGTGACGAGGTGGAGGACGACCCCCTCCTCCTCGGCGAGCAAGCGCAGTCCCGGCAGAACCTGCTCTACCGCGCCAAGAGTGTGAAACATTCCCTCCCACACCAGGTGGACGGCGGAGAGTTTTCGGTCCGACCACGATCTGGGAGCCATCGGCGTGACCTCGGAATGGTCGTCCAGCACCACGTGGACATTGCCTGCGTGGTGTCCGAGCTTCTGCGCCTGCTCGGGGGTGCTGCACACCACGGCATCGGCACGGGCGACAAGCCTGAGCATCGCCCGGTCGTGCCGAAGAACCGGCTTCGAGAGCGGCCCGGCCACCCACTTGGCCAAGCCCCTCGCCCGCGTCCGCTTCGACACCGGCTCGTCGAGGAAGGCGTCTGGAAGGTCGAGGACCATCTTGATCCGGGACGGAGCTGACGTCCATCGGAGGAGGTCAGCCTCGGTGCTGACCACGGCGACGTCGACGTCCCTCCAATCGTCGACCACCACGAAGTCGATGCCGCGACGTCNCGCGTATCCGGAGAACCTCCGACGGTCGCCGGGTGGTCGAAGGGACTGGTGGAGCGGCACGTACCCGATCCGGGTCACCGTTCCAACCTCCCGGGCTCCGAGTTCCAACCCCGCTCAGCATTCCCGGTCCGGGCCTCGCCCAAGGACCGCCTGTCCCAGAGGTACTGGATGCCGATTGCGGCGAGGACGGCGAGCACTGAAAGGACCTGGCCGCGATGCCTGAAGGCCGTACCCAGGTTTCCCTGNGTGACCGCCGACGAAACCATCACGGCTCCTACCAGAAAGACCGGGAAGTAGGTGGTCGGTGCTCGGCGCCCATGCCACGCCCCGATGAAAGCGAGGACGTACAGCACCACCCAGAGNAGCGATTCGGCGGCCGCCGCGTTGAGGGTCATGCTCGTTCCNTAGGACCAGGGGAAGGGAAGGAGCGAGACGGCGACGAGGCCGCGGGGCAGACTGTCGAGTGTTGCCGCGAGACCCGTCAACACCAGCGCCCGCTGTCCGCTGTGGGAGACCACGAACACCTGCTCGTATTCGTCCACCATCACGTCGCGGTCGAGGATGTCGACGGGGATCGTGGACCGCACCCCACCGTCGACGACGGTCGGTCGGGCCGACGGGCCCCCCGACCCCGGTGCGGTGACGACCGGGGCGGGCTCCTGAATAGCGGCGAAGGNACCAGGCTCCTGAATAGCNNCGAAGGNACCAGGCTCCTGAATAGCNNCGAAGGCACCAGGCTCCTGAATAGCGGCGAAGGAACCAGGCTCCTGAATAGCGACGAAGGAGTCAGGCTCCTGAATATCAACGAAGGCGCTCTCCGCGTCAAGGGCCATGTAGGTCCTGATCAGACCCAGCCGCTTGAACGAGGAGTCCAGAAAGTCGACGCCGCCCGGCGCCCCGCCGGCGAGCAGGGGCGCTACGACCAGGAGGGCGACGGCTGCCACGGCTCGGACCGATCGAAGGCCCCGGCCGAGGACCAGGGCCCCAGCCATGCACCACAGGGACAGGAAGGCCGTCTGGGCTCGAAGTCCTTCAAGGAGGAGGAAACAGGTGGTCGTACCGACGAGAGTCAACGCAACGTCGATGGGTCGAGCCGCCCTCCGGCCCTCGGCCAGGAAGAACGCTGCCAGGATCAGGCAGGTCCAGATCAGCGACTCCCGCACCACCGCAGCAGAGAAGAAGACCTGAGACGGCAGAAGAGCGACCACCAGACCCGCCAGGACGGCGAATGACGTCCGGACAACTCGCGATGCCACGACGGTGGTCAGCACCGCGGCGAGGACGCCATATCCGGCCGAGAGCAGGAGGCCGAGGAGCCGGACCGGGCCGAAGGCCCGGAAGAGGAGATCGACCTGGCCGGTGAAGACCCACGTCGAATCATAGAGGGAGCGCCCGTAACCCACCCAGAAGACGTCCAGGCGGCCAGCCGCAGAGGCCTCCGCCACGGCGAGGTACTGGTTCTCGTCCTTGACCATGCTGGCTTCTCCGAGGACAAGCCCGACGGCGACGGCCACGAGACGGACAACTCCCGCCACCACGCCGACCGTCAGCAGGGGCCGGCCCTTGGCAAGGCTCGCCAGTCGACGCAGAAGGTTTCTCCAAATACCCATCACGTCGGCAAAGTCCTAGAGAGGGCCCGTGCCGCCTGGACGCATCCGACCACGGCCATCACCCCGAATGCCGCCGACCGCACCCAGGCCGCCCCCGAGGACTGGCCATGGGGGATGATGAGAAGGTCGAGCACCACCATGACCACCGCGCCGGACATGGCAGGCGCCGGTAGCAGGTCGAACCGGCCGAGGCCGGTCGCGATGGCTATGCCCACAAAGTAGACGGCGAGGAACCCCTCCCCCAGGGCCATGACTCCGACCAGATCAGCGATCGGTTGGAACCCACGACCGACTGCTGCCGTCACCACCGGGGCGCCATAGAGGCCGATGGCTGTCAGTAGGACTACGTGGGCGATTCCAACTCGGATGACGACCCGAGCCAGGTCGGAGGAACGGAGTTCTCCGGTGGCCAATCGGTTCGACAGAACCTGGAGGAACGAGACCAGCAGCACCCTCGGGAGTTCCACCGCAGTCGCGGCGACCGAGTAGAGGCCGAGCGCACCGGTCGACACGGCAACTCCCAGGATCATCCGGTCCGCCCGGAAGGCGATCGTCTGGCCGAAGGTCCCCCCGAGGACCAGGATCCCGCTCCGGATGATCGTCCGCCACCGGACCGGGACGATCCGTGGCCGACCTGCCACCCCGACGACGACCCTGTACAAGTAGGCGCCGCCGAACGCGTATCCAAGCGCCGTCAAGGCAATCGTTCCCGCCGGATCCAGTCGACCGAGGATGGCCAGGATGGCAACCCCGGCCATCGGCACACCACCGATGGCCAGGTCACGCCACGTGGTGGCCAACGTGCGACGGATGGCGAAGGCTGCGTCAAGCATCATGAGGGCGAAGAGCATGGTCACCCCGAGGAGGACTCCCCAAGCGACACTGCCCGGCCCAAGGCCGACGTGCTCCACACCGACCATTTGAAGGACGACGGCCATCAGGACGCACTGCGGGACGAGGAGCACCAACGAGAGACCCAGGTAGTCGTCAATGCGGACGCTGTCCGATCGGAGAATCCTGATTCGGCCGCTCACGTTCGTTCCGAGGCTCACCAACTCGCTGGCCAGCATGGACACTGTGACCACGAAGACAATCTCGCCGCGTCCCTGTGGCCCGAGGTGCCGGGCCGTAGCCAACGCCACAAGGATGCCTCCAGCCGACGAGGCCATCCTTGCCAGAGAGATCGCCGTCGCCTCTCCACGTGCCGTCTGAAACCACTCCGAGCAAGCGGTCCACCATGCGATCCGGCCGTGGTTCATCGCACCTGGGAAGAGCGTCGTCCGACGGCGACCCACCACGGCGGCCCCTCCGAGAACTCCACGTCGACCAGCCCTGCCTGCTCGAGGAGGTTTCGGACCTCGTCGCGGCTGAAGCGCTTCTCGAGACGGGTCCCGAACCGGTCCAGCGCGTCGTTCCGCATGACGGAGAAGGACCGGTTCCGATACTGGAAGAGCGGCAGGCGCGATGGGTCGAGACCGAGGTGCTCGAGCAGGAGTGCCGTCCTGGCCGGCGGCCAGTAGACAGCGATAGCCAGCAAATCGGCCACTAGGTGCCGAGGGCGGCGCGGCAGGCGTGAAACCACGATTCGGACAGCAGTCACCAACTGGTGCAGGAATCGACGGACGAATCCAGCACCTTCTAGGTCGTAGTAGAGGTAGACGAGGAACGGCGCACCTGGCCGGAGCTTCCGGGTGCAGGACCGGAGTGCTTCGGCAGTGTCCGGGACATGGTGCAGAACGCCGAGCGAGTAGCCGAAGTCGCAGGTCCCGTCGCCTACGCCGAACGAACTCAGATCTTCATGGTGGAACGAGACGTTCTGGTATCCCCGGAGGACCTGCCGAGCAATGTCCAGCGCCTCTCTGCTTGCATCTACGCAGTGCAGGTGCCCAACTCTTGGTGCGAAGAAGGCTGCCCAACGCCCGGAGCCACAGCCGGCATCAAAGCCGATCGGATCTGGGGGAAGTTCATCCCAGGGGAATACCGCGACGTAGTCGTCGAACATCGACTGAAGTTCCATTGGATCGAGGTCGGCGTTGGTGAACCGGGCCCATTCCTGGCCAAACGCCTCAACCACCTTCAAATCGACGTTTCGGAGCGGCCTCTCACCCATCGATGGCACTCTCCCGTGAATCGACCACGACCCGATCCTGTGGCCTCACTCAGGAACCTCGAATTTCCGTCGCTCGCTTGTTTCTGCCGATCACCGCGAAGAAGTCCGCGATCTCGCTGCGATGGGGGCCGAGCGGATCTGCCCGGAGCACCGCTTCATAACGATCCACCGCCTCGTCTAGGTAACCGGGTCGAGAGACCAGGGCAGCTGCTCGCCGGGCCGTCTCGAGGGCCAGCGCCGGGTCGCCGGGCCGGAGCTCGACGGCACGGAGACTCGAACGGTACGCCGCTTCCATTGCACCACCCGCCTGCTGCACCCTCGCCAATCGACTCCAGAGCAGTCCGTCGGATGGAAGCTCGTCGATGGCATACAAGAGATGGCGCTCTGCCTTAGCGGCCTCACCCCGCGCGATCGAGATCATGGCCTGATGGTGGGCACGGTCCGCCATGACGGGAGCGAGGAGAGGACCCGCTAACACGACCAGGATCACGGTGCCGATCGGCACCATGACGCCCATCCGGAGTTTCCAGGGCCGATCGGACCATCGGTCAACCAGCCGCATCCACCTGCCGTTTCCCTCCTCTCGCCCGGACCCGAGAGCGAGAAGCGACCCGATCAGGATTCCATGGAGGATCCCGAGCGATGGGAGGTCCACGGACACTGCCGACTGCAGGTGGAAAGCCGTCCAGGCGGCTCCAAGTCCTGCCACGAGATACCGGCCGTCCTCGGAGCAGGACCGCCACGCCCTCAGAGCTAGAACGATCACCGACAGGGCAAGCAACAGGTACGCGACACTGACGAGGATCCCTCCACCGGCCAACAATCCGAGGGGCACGCTGTGTGCCGAGTCGGTTAGGTGCGTAGGAGAAATAGCGGCGTGACCTGCGTCCCTCAACTCAGCAAAGCGCGTGCTGAATGTTTCCAACCCGAGCCCAGTCAGGGGACTGTCTGCGAAGATCCTGAGGGCGACTCGCCAGAATGTCCAGCGTTCCCCGAGCGCCGTCGAGAACCGCGACCAGATGAACCCGTGCCCCCAGACCATCCCGGCGACTCCGAAACCAACCACCGGCACTACGTAGTAAGCCATGGACCGCCGGCCAGACTTCTGCGGCACACGCGACGTTGGTGCACCATCGGCCGTCTCCGCGACCGCCTCCAGAGGACGGAACGAGTCCCTGGAGATGAGGAGCGCGTAAACCACCGACAGGCCGACTAGCCCTGCGAGACCTAGTCGGCCGGCCATGATCGGGACAACAATTAAAAGGACGGCCGACGCAAGCGAACCGATCCATTTGGACAACCCAGTCAACCGTCGGTCCTGGAGCCGCGCCAGAAGAACCAGGGCTGTCGCGACGAGGGCTAGTTGCCCCTGCAGCGAGCCGAGATGCCCGATGCACCAGAGGCACGACATCAGGACCGCTCCACTGATCCCCCTAACCAGTCCTCCGGCCTCGCCGCCTCGGAACGCAACGGCACAGGCCAGCGGTGCGACGATCGCCAGATAGCCCGACGTGAAGTTCGGATTACCGAATGTCGACATCACATCGATCCCGAACGACATCGATGTGGCCCAGTCGAATGGATCCCGATCGAACGCCTGGAGGATCGCATAGCCGAGGACCGGGATTGAGCCAACCATCGCGACCGCTGGCACCGACCAAGGCAGCCGATCTCGGAATAGGCGTCCCGTCGAGAAGGCGATGAAGCACACCGCCAGATAGGTCACTGCGCCGGACCACCGCACGCCCGCACCCGTCCAGGCTCTAGCTGAGTGGGGCGATGCCATCGCCGACATCATCACTGCGATCGCAAGAAGAACGAGTGCGCCCTCAGAGGTCCACCTCCAGGACCAGCGCCGCGCCATTCCGCGGGCACCGAGTGCCAACATCCACCAGACCACGAGAAGGACGGAGATCCCCCAGACGAGTACCAGCTTCGGACTCGTGAAGACGCTGTAGGTAGACCGGTGGAAGGCCCCAGGTACGACGGCGAGCGGAGCCAGGCAGAGCGCACGACCCACCCTGTCCCAACTCGGCAGAGCGCGATGTGTTCCGCCGGTTCGGTCGCCGTCCACTCGCCGAATCTATCGGGTCGCCTATCGCCGACTCGGCGTATCCAACCCAGTCCAAAACGCGGAGGGGCCCCGCACCGAAGTGCGGGGC
>PBUO01000058.1 GCA_002727895.1 Acidimicrobiaceae bacterium
TGGGCCGCATCGCCGTGTGTCGGGTCGACAGCGGCACGCTGCGTCGTGGCGCCCCGGGGGCCTGGTGCCGAACCGACGGCTCGCTCCAGCCGGCCCGCATCGGCACCATCACCGTCACCGAGGCCCTCGGCCAGGTCGATGTCGACGAGGCCGGACCGGGCGAGATCGTCTACGTGTCGGGCATCGACGACGTCACCATCGGGGAGACGCTGGCCGACGTCGACGACCCCCGCCCCCTGCCCGTCATCACCGTCGACGAGCCGACCCTGTCCATGTCGGTCGGGGTTAACACCTCGCCGGTGGCCGGGACCGACGGCGACAAGCTCACCGCCCGCCAGGTCAAGGCCCGCCTCGACGCCGAGCTGGTCGGCAACGTGTCGCTCCGTGTCCTGCCCACCGAGCGTCCCGACGCCTGGGAGGTCCAGGGCCGGGGCGAGCTGCAGTTGGCCGTCCTCGTCGAGACGATGCGCAGGGAGGGCTTCGAGCTCACCGTGGGCAAGCCGGCCGTGCTGCTCCGCGAGATCGACGACACCCTCCACGAGCCCACCGAGCGCCTGTCGGTCGACGTGCCCGAGGAGCACGTAGGGGCCGTCACCCAACTGCTCGGTGAGCGCCGGGCCCGCATGGAGGACATGACCAACCACGGGACCGGCTGGGTGCGCCTCGACTACGTGGTCGCCGCCCGGGCCCTGATCGGCTTCCGGACCGAGTTCCTCACCGAGACCCGGGGCACCGGCCTGCTCCACCACGTGTTCGAGGGCTGGGAGCCGTGGATGGGCGAGCTGCGGACCCGCCTGACCGGCAGCGTGGTCGCCGACCGCCAGGGCGCGGCCACCGCGTACGCCATTACTGGCCTCCAGGAGCGGGCCTCGATGTTCGTCGGCCCGACCGAGCAGGTCTACGGCGGGATGATCGTCGGCGAGAACCCCCGGGCCGAGGANATGGACGTCAACGTCTGTCGGGAGAAGAAGCTCACCAACGTGCGGGCCGCCGCCTCGGACGACACCGTCCGGCTCACCCCGCCCCGCCGGCTCACCTTGGAACAGGCCCTGGAGTACATCGCCGACGACGAGTGCGTCGAGGTCACCCCGGCGGCCATCCGGCTCCGCAAGGTGGAGCTGGANGCCGGAGCCCGGGCCCGGACCGTCAAGCGCCTCAAGCACGCCCGGGCCTGACCACCTGCCCCGTCGCGGCGGTGCGGGTTGGCTCGACCTCGATGGTGGCTAGCGTCGGCGCCGTGCAGCGGCCCCCCGGCGTCCTCTTCCTCTGCGTCCACAATGCCGGTCGCTCCCAGATGGGCGCCGGCTGGATGCGCCACCTGGCCGGCGACCAGGTGCGGGTCCTGTCCGCTGGCTCCGCACCGGCCGAGATGGTGAACCCGGCGGCCGTCGAGGCCATGGCNGAGGTCGGCATCGACGTTTCGGGCGCCGAGCCGGCCCGCTGGACCGACGAGATGGTCCGCGACGTCGACGTGGTCGTCTCGATGGGCTGTGGCGACGAGTGCCCGGTNCNTCCGGGGANCCGGCTCCTCGACTGGGAGCTGGACGATCCGGCCGGCCAGGGCGTGGAGATGGTCCGCATCGTCCGCGACCAGATCGAGGTCCGGGTCCGGGCCCTGCTCGACGAGTTGGTTGGCCCCGCCGACAGGGTCCCGACGGGAGGGAACGCCTGATGGCCGTCAACGTGCTGGGGACGCCCCTGCAGGAGTGCGGGGTCGATCCGCTGACCGGCTTCTACCGGGACGGATGCTGCAACACGGGCGCCGACGACCTCGGGGTGCACACGGTGTGCGCCTTGGTCACCGAGGAGTTCCTGGCCTTCTCGAAGGAGGCCGGCAACGACCTGTCAACGCCCCGGCCCGGCTTCCCCGGACTTCACCCCGGCGACCGTTGGTGCGTCTGCGCCTCACGGTGGCAGGAAGCCCACGAGGCCGGGGTGGCGCCGCCGGTCCTGCTGGCCGCCACCCACATCCTGAGCCTGGAGTGGGTGGACGCTGAGGCGCTGAGGGCCGCGGGCGTCGACCGCCCGGACTGAATCTCAGCCGTCTCCGGACAGGCCGGCGGCGAGCAGCACTTCGACCAGTGGTTCGAGGGCGTCCCGCCAGTCGGCCACCAGGCCCACGTCGCACCAATCCCACAGCTCGCAGTCCGGGTCGGGGTTGATGCCCACCACGGTGCCCGCTCCCCGCAGGCCCACCGTGTGGTTGAACCGGCCGGACGTGCCGATGGCGATGCACAGCCGCGGGGCGATGGAGTGTCCGGTGATCCCCACCTGGCGGGCCCTCGGCATCCACCCGGCGTCGGTCACCTTCCGGGTGGCGCACAGCTCGGCGCCGAGGCGTCCGGCCAATGCCTCGACGACCGTGAGGTCGCCCGGATCGACGCCCTGGCCGACGCTGACCACCACCTCGGCGTTGGCGAGCAGGTCGCTGTCGTCGTCCCGTCGCCGGTCCACCTCCCGAACGACCGGCGAGCCGTCGATGGGAGGCAGGTGGTCGGAGGCGAACGGACCGGTGGGGCGGGGGAGCAGGACTGGCAGGACCCCGGCCCGGACGGTGGCCATCTGGGTGGGCGACGAGCAGTGGATCTCGGCCACCATCCGACCGCCGAAGGCCGGCTTGAGGGCCACCAGCCGGCCTTCGCGGGCCTCGAGGNCGACGGCGTCCCCGGTGAGGCCGGCACCGAGGCGGACGGCCAGGCGGGCCGCCACCTCGCGCCCCCACTCCGTGCCAGGGGCCAGGANCGCCCACGGGGGGCGTGCCGCGAGGGGTTCGGCNAGCAGGTGGGCCACCTCGGCTGCGGACCTCGTCCCGGNGTGCCGGAGCACCCGGTCGGCGCCCTGTCCGCTGAGCGCTTCCCAGTCGTCCACCACGTCCACGCTGAGTACCGNCCGCCCGCCGATGGCCTCCGCCAGACCCGCTGCNGTGCCCAGCANCTCGGNGGTGGGGCGGGGGCGCCCCGGCTCGCCGAGGACNACCACGTCGCCGCCGTCTCCCGCNCCCGACGGGCGGGCCACCTCGANACTCGGGCCCCGATCGTCGCCCGAGANGCNNCCGCNGGCGGTCACCACGTCGACGATCCGCCCGAGGGCGTCNGCGTCACAGCCATCCACACGTTCACCGGCCCGCTCCACCTCCAGCACCCGGACCTCGCCCACCCACGTGGGGCTGGCCGCCGCTCCCCACGGGCCGGAACCCAGGTCGTCGGCGCCCATCCGGTGGACCATGTCGCCGTCCACGGTGGCCCACGCCTCGGGTTCCTTGACCTTGCACGGGTCACACAGCCGCTCTGCGCACGAAAGCACCGTCGGCAGCCCGGCCTCCACCCGGAGCCACTCGTCGTCGTGCTCCAGCAGGGCGGACAGCATTCGGTCCGGCTCGGCGTCGCCGTCCACGGCCACCTCCCGGACACCGGCCAGTAGCGGGACGCCGAGGATCTCGGCCACCTGGGCGGGGACCTGTCCGGTGTCGGCGTCCACCGAGTTACGGCCGCACATCACGAGGTCCCACGGGCCGGTGGCGTCGAGCGCGGCGGCCAGCGCCCGGGCCGTGGCCAGCGTGTCGCTCCCGGCGAACTCCGGTCCCGTCACGTGCAGGCCGCCCACGCAGCCGCAGAGGATGGCCTCGCGGAGCACGGTGTCGGCCTGCTCCGGTCCGAGGGTGATCGCCGTACAGGTGCCCCCGGTCGCCTCTGCCAGTTGGCACCCGGCCCTGACCCCGCGGCGGCAGTAGTCGTTCATGTGGAGAACCAGGCCCTCGCGGACCAGGCGGCCGTCGGGGCCGAGGCGCATGTCCTCGAACTTGGGGATCTGTTTGACCAGGGCGGCGATGCGCAGCGGCCGCAAGGCGCCGCGGGTCATGACGCTGCCGCCCCCGGAGGTGGTGGGGGCCGAGGCGGCGGGTGCGGCGGCGGGCTCGGGGGTCGGTCCGGTCACGGGCGGTCACCGTACCGGTGCCACCGCTAGCGTCAGGACGTGGCCAGCTTCCTCAGCGAGTCGTTCCTCGTCGCCGGCGACGACCCGGCCGACCTAGTCGGGGCGCTGGCCGAAGTGGCTGGGTCGCCCGGCTCCTGGGTGAACGTCGAGCCGGACGTCGACGATTCGGCGAAGGCCGACGTCCCGGGGATCTTCCAGTGGTTTTCGGCTCGGGGTCCGCAGGTGCCCGTGGGGACCTTCGTGGCCGGTTCGGACCGTGACCGTCCGTCGATCGGCCTCGACCACGGCACCGGCCGCGGGGCCGGCGACCGCCTGGGCGCCGCCGGGATCACTGTGGCCGAGCCGTGGCTGTTGCGCCAGGACAACCCGAAGCGGGGCCTGGTGTGGGAGTACGTGGCCGCCGGTGCGCCGCCGGCCGGACCGGTGGTCGACCTGCTGCTCCAGGGCACGGCGCTGTTCTGTCCATTACCCACCGACGGCCGGTTCCGGGTGGCAGTCCACACGCCCCGCCGCTAGGCGGCCGGACGGCCGGTCCGCGGTTGGACGGCGGATGTCATGCCTCTCGCACGGCCTGCATGACGAGGTCGATCGCCGCCTCGGCGTCTGCCCTGTAGGCGACCCGACAGTTGGCCGGCCCGTCGGCCCTCGGTCCCCGTTCGTCGACCACCGTCATCCCCCGGGTGTGGGTGCCTTCCACCTCCACGTAGACCGGACGCCCCGCGCACTCGAACAGGTCGGGGTGGGTGACGGCGAGCACGGCGCACGGGTCGTGGACGGGGCCGTCCACCACCTCCTCCTCGGCCAGATGGAACACGGTGTAGAACTCCAGCAACTGGGCCATGGCATCGCCCACTGGCGTGCCCAGGGCGCCGCACACCCGGCCGTGGGCACTGCCCATCCGGACCTGGTGGGTGAGGTTCAGGCCGAGCATGGTCAGCGGCGCCCCGCTGCGGAACACCTCGTCGGCCGCCTCGGGGTCGGCGTACACGTTGAACTCGGCGGCCGCCGTCACGTTGCCGACGCCCACCGCGGCGCCTCCCATGAGCGTCACCGAGGCCACCCGGTCGGCCAGGCCCGGGTCGGCTCGTAGGGCCCGGGCCACGTTGGTGAGCGGGCCGACTGGAACCAGGTGGATGCCCTCCTCGGCCCGGGTCGTCTCGACCAACCAGTCGACGGCGCCGTCGGAGTCGGGACCCCGGGTTGGGTCGGGGAGGACCAGGTCGCCTAGGCCGGTGGCTCCGTGGACCTCGTGGGCGAACGCCTGTGCGCCGACCAGGGGACCGTCGGCGCCGGCGTGGACCTCGACGTCGAGGCCGAGCAGCTCGCGCATCCGGCAGGCGTTGGCCGTGGTGTGCTCCAGCTCGACATTGCCGGCCACCGTGGTGATGCCCACAAGGTCGGCGAATCGGGCCGCGACGATGATGGCCATGGCGTCGTCGACGCCGGGATCGCAGTCCAGGATCACGCGGGGGCGTTCGGTCATGGCCGGAGTGTGCCCACTCAGTGGGACGTGTCGTCGGGCATCGCTGGCCAGCCGCCCATGGCATCGGCCACCCGGTCGGCGGTGGGCATCGACGGTTGGGCGCCGGCCGCGGTGGCGGCAAGGGCGCCGGCGTGGACGGCCACCCGGACGGCGTCGTCCATCCCGTGGCCGTGGGCCAGCGCCGACGCCAGGGCTCCACAGAAGGCATCGCCGGCGCCGGTGGTGTCCACGACGTCGACGGTCGGGGTCGGTACCTCGAAGTGGTCGGCAGCGGTTACCACCAGGGCACCGTCGCCTCCCCGGGTGACGACCACGGTGGCCACGCCCAGGCCCCGGGCTATGGCCACCAAGGCGTCCGGATCGTCGGTCGGGTTCGCCCCGGCCACCTGGGCCAACTCGATGGCGTTGGGGACGAGCACGTCGACGTCGGCCATCAGGTCGGTGGGCAGGCCGCCGGCCGGGGCGGGAGCGGGATCGAGGACGACGGTCCCGGTGGCCGCCGCGGCCGCGGCCGCCACCGCGTCCAGTGGGACCTCCAATTGCAGGAGTAGCACGTCGGCCCCGGCCACCGCGGCGCCGGCCGACGCCACGTCTTCGGGTGAGACGCGGCCGTTGGCGCCGGGGCTGACCACGATGGCGTTGTCGCCATCGTGGTCCACCGAGATGAGGGCGATGCCGCTCGGCGCGCCATCGGCCATCAGGTGCGTCGTGTCGACCCCTGCGCCGGCCAGCGACTCCCGCAGGGTTCCACCGGCGTCGTCGTCGCCGATCCGTCCGACGAACGACACGGCGGCCCCCATCCGGGCCGCGGCGACGGCCTGGTTGGCGCCCTTGCCGCCGGGGACGAGGGCATGATCACCACCGAGGACCGTCTCGCCGGTCACCGGATGGTGGGGGACCGGGACGACCACGTCGAGGTTGGCCGAGCCGACCACGGCCACCGTCGGTCTGTCGTTCCCTCCACCGTGTCCCACGTGGCCAGCATGGCACCCCTTCACGGGGCGAACCGGCGAACGATGGTCGACGAGGTGGAGCGTCGGTCGAGGAAGCGGGCCACGTCGGCGGCCACCGCCTCCGCGGAGTCGTCGGCGACGTAGAAGCGGTCGCGCCAGTCGTCCTCCGATGCCAGCAGGATCTCCGAGACGGCGGCCGGCCCGGTTTCATCCCCGGTCGCCACGGCCTGGCGACCGACGTTCTGGCGATAGGCGGCGAACCCGTGGTGTCGGCGGGCGACGGCGACGTGGCCGCGGTAGTGGGCCTTGAACGTGGGGTGGTCGACCTCGGGTGACCGGCCGACCAGGGAGACCATGAGGACCGCGTCCGCCGGGCCGTCGTCCACGTCTCCCCAACCGTCGTGGCGGGTAAGGGCGAGGTCGAGCACGAGGGGATGATCGGCCAGGTCGGCTTCGGGAGTGGACCACAGGAGCATCGTCCACGCAGGGGGCTCGGGACGCATGCCCCGCTCGGCCAGGAGGTGGAGCCGCTCCCGGTCGACCACGTCGACGGCTAGTACGCCCGACTGGGCGACCAGTGCTTCTGGGTCGTCGGGCGGGTGGATCCACGCCGTGCAGCGGACCGACCGGGGATCCGGGGCGTGACCGACGTCCATGCCCCCGATGATGACGGGGCGCCCGGCCGTCCACCACACTCGGGAAATGCTGCACGTTGACGACGCCGACCGGGTCCGCCTACTCACGCTGGACCGACCCGAGGCCCTTAACGCCCTCGACGAGGCCCACTACGATGCCCTGGCCGACGCCCTCGACGATGCCTCGGCGTCCCCCGACGTCGCCGTGCTGGTCCTTACGGCGCGGGGGCGGGCCTTCTGCGCGGGGACCGACCTTGGCGACATGGCCCGGCGCAACGACCCCGACAGCGGCTTCGTCCCCGGGCGCCACGGCTTCGCCGGGATGATGGAGCGGCTCGTCGCCTTTGAGAAGCCGTTTGTGGTGGCCGTCAACGGCATCGGCGTCGGCATCGGGGCCACGATCCTCGGTCACGCCGACCTGGTCTTCATGTCGACCGAGGCCCGCCTCCAGTGCCCGTTCACCTCGCTGGGCGTGGTGCCCGAGGCGGCCTCCAGCACGCTCTTCCCGCGGCTGCTGGGCCGTCAGGACGCCACGTGGATCCTGCTCAGCGGCGAGTGGATCGACGCCGAGGAGTGCCTCCGCATGGGCCTGGCCTGGCGACTCTGCGAGCCGGCCGACCTGTTGGACGAGGCCCTGGACCACGCCCGGCGCCTGGCCGCCCGCCCCATCTCGTCGCTGGTGGCCTCCAAGCGCCTCCTGAATGCGCCGATGGTCGAGGCGGTGGCCGAGGCCCGTCGACGGGAGGACCGGACGTTCGCCTCGCTGCTGGGCGGTCCGGCCAACGCCGAGGCCCTCCGGGCATTCGCTGAGAAGCGTCCACCCGACTTCACCGGGATGTAGCCCCCAGCTGCCGAGTAACCGAGTTGCCGGGTCAGCGAACGGGGGGTCGCCGACCGGAGGGTGGGGCGGGTCAGGCGACGGGGCCGCCGACGGCCTCCTGGAGGCGCTTCACGGTGCCGACCATGATCTTGCGGGCCACCTTCGGGCTCTCGTCCAAAAGGGTCGAGAACTCTCGGCGGTTGAGCGTCTCGACCAGCATGTCGGTCTCGGCGATCACCGTGGCCGAGCGGGGCGTGCCGGCGATCAGGCTCATCTCGCCGACGAAGTCGCCCGGGCCGAGCGTGGCGATGAGTCGCCCGTCACGGCGGACCGAGGCCTGGCCGTCGACGACGACCATGAACTCTCGGCCCACCTCGCCCTCGGTGGTCAGGGCCCGACCGGCGGGCACCTTCACGCAGGTCATCAGGCGGGCCACCGACCGCACCTGGGCCTTGGAGAGGTCGGAGAAGAGGCCGACGCCAGCTAGGACATCCTGGCAAAGACTGTTCCGGTGCTGTGTAGAGGCCATGGGTGCTCCTGTTCGTCCGTGGTCCCGGCTCGTCCGGTCCACCCATCCATCATGGGGAGTCGGTCGGTCGGTCGTGCGTCCTCGTGACGGCTATCACCTGTGTCGTACGGCTCGCCTGAACCGCCCGGTGCGGTCCGCTACTTGATGGCGACCGGGGCCACAGGGCTGCCAACGGCGCCCACGAACGGCTCGGGGGTGGCGGCAAGGAAGAACTCGTACACCCCGTCGGCGGCGCAGTCGGCCGACAGCGCCTCGAGATCCCAGTTCTGGCCCTGGGTAAGGCCCATGTCGACCAGGTGCAGCAGGTGCACGGCCAGCATGTCGGCCTCCGACGGATACACCTCGAAGGCCAGGGTGTCGTTGGCCACCGCAGCCACGTCGTGGGCGTGCAGCCATGGCACCGTGGACAGCGACAGGCCGGCGTTCGAGCCGTCGCCGGCCGGCCCCAGGCAGTAGGCCAGCCCACCGTCCCTGTGGTAGATCGACATGCGCCCCGTGCGGACTAGCACGATGTCGCCGGAGCGAACCTCCACGCTGCCCATGGCCGCCGCCTCGTCGAGGTCGGCGGCGGTGATGGCGTAAGGGCAATCGAGCACGTCGACCCCCTTGGCCCGGGCCACGTCCAGCAGCACGCCCCTGGTGCACACGCTCCGCAGGTGCTCGATGCCGCACCGCGATGCCCCGGCGTCGGTGATGGTCGAGGCCTCGTAGCCGTTGTACATCCGACCCGAGTACGACACGTGGCCGAGGCCGTCCCAGTGGGTGCCGGCCTGCAGGCCCATGGTGACGTGGTCGTCGCTGGTGTGGAACGAGTCGGGGTCGCCGTCGGGGTCCATGCCCTCGTTGACGGCGTGCATGTCCCGCACCGGGTTGTCCCGGCCGGGCACGAAGCCGGCCTGTACGCCATTCTCCTCCAGCAGGACGGCCAACGGGATGGTCCGGCCGTACCGGACGAGGTCGGCCGCCGCGGCCACCACCTCGGGTGTGATGAGGTTCAGAGTGCCCAGTTGGTCGTCGTCGCCCCAGCGGCCCCAGTTGCGCACCCGGGCGGACAGGTCGAGGAACTGGTCGGTGAACGGCATGGGGCCCT
>PBUO01000059.1 GCA_002727895.1 Acidimicrobiaceae bacterium
ACTGGAGGAGGAGCGTCGGCTGGCCTACGTCGGCCTGACCCGGGCCCGGGAGCGGCTGTTCCTCAGCCACGCCTGGAGCCGGATGCTCCACGGCCAGACCCAGTACAACCCGCCCAGCCGTTTCCTCGACGAGATCCCATCCGACCTGCTGGTCGACGCCGAGGGCACCCGTCGCACCAACAGCCGCCGCGACGACTCCTGGCTGGAGGGCGGCTTCGGGGGTTCCTCCCGACGGTTCGACGGCTCCACTGATTTACATCGAGATGGCGAGCCGGCCGGTCGTGTGTTCGGTGGGGGAGGTCGCAGCACGGAGCGGGCCCGGAAGCCGGTCGAGACGAGCGACGGTCCGGGCGCCCACACCCTCGGCCTGGTGCCGGGCGACGACGTGGTGCACCGGGCATGGGGCGACGGCGTGGTCCTGTCGGTCCACGGCGAGGGCGACCGGGCCGAGGCTGTGGTCCGCTTCGCCACCAAGGGCGAGAAGCGCCTGCTCCTGGCCTGGGCGCCCCTCACCCGGCCCGAGTCCTGATCCGGGGGCAGGCCCAACCCCCGCCGTTACGCTTCCCCCTGGTCGACTCCGTCGGCCGGCGCCCGTGTAGCTCAGTCGGCAGAGCGATTCACTCGTAATGAATAGGTCCGGGGTTCGATTCCCCGCGCGGGCTCGACGAGATATCCCACCCAGTTGCTGGCAGGCACTCCTGCGTGCCGGGGCCGGGTGGCCGACCCCCTAGGATCCACTCCATGAACGTGCTCGCAGGCGTGATCTGGCACTACTGGCTAGCCGTGCCGCTGGTCGGCGGCGGCGTCGCCCTCACCGTGGCGACCCTCGTCGGCTACTTCCAGAAGGTCTCCTCGACCCGCTACCCCAAGCGCTGAGTACCTCGACCGCTCCGGCGGCCGCCTCGTTCGTCGACTGGGAGCTGGCCGAGAAGGTCGCCGTCCGGGTTGCCGACCGGGCGCACTTCGGTGGTGCCCACCACCTCGACGGCCTGACCGCCGAGTTCGACGAGCACACGGCCCGCGCCGAGGACCTCGTCGCCGCCACCACCGGACTCCGCTCGCTGTCCGGCGACGCCCGGGCTCGGGTGGTGACCCGCCCCGACTGGATCCGGGCCAACCTGGCCTCCCTGCAGCGCCTGCTGCGCCCCCTCTTCGAGCGCATCGCGGACGACCCCGAACGCGAGGCGTCGGCCACCACGACCCGCATCGGCGCCCTCGAGCTGGGTGCCGTGCTGGGCTGGATGTCCACCAGGGTGCTCGGCCAGTACGACCTGCTGGTGCTGGAGGACGAGGCCGCCGAGGACCAGGACCTCGTGTACTACGTCGGCCCCAACCTGGTGGCCCTGGAGCGCCGTTACGCCTTTCCCCGTCACGACTTCCGCCTGTGGCTGGCCCTCCACGAGGTCACCCACCGGGCCCAGTTCATGGGTGTCCCGTGGATGCGGTCCCACTACCTCGGCCTCGTCACTTCGCTGCTCGGTGGCGCCGAGCCTGAGGCCTTCGACCTGGTGTCGTCGCTGAAGGGCGCCTTGGCCAAGCGCCGGTCGGGTGCCCCGGTCGACGGTGCCGACGCGGCGGCCGGTTCGGGCGTGCTGGGGGCCATCTCGACGCCCGAACAGCAGGAGTCGCTGGACCGCATCGCCGGGCTGATGAGCCTGCTGGAGGGCCATGGCGACGTGACCATGGGCCGGGCCGGTGAGGGCATCGTCCACGGGGCCGACCGGATGGCCCGGGTCATGGCCGACCGGCGCCGCAACGCCTCTGGCGTGACCAGGCTCTTCCAGAAGTTGGTCGGCCTCGAGGCCAAGCTGGCCCAGTACGCGCAGGGTGAGGCGTTCATCGCCGCCGTCGAGGACCACGGTGGCACCGCCCTGCTGGACCGGGTCTGGGAGGACCCGTCCCACCTGCCCGACCTGGGCGAGATCCGCGAGCCAGAGCGGTGGATCGCCCGGATGGCCGCCTGACCGGACCGATGGCCGTCCCGCCGGTGGACCCGCCCCCGCCCCCGGACCTGCTGGCCACGCTTGGGGAACGCTGCGCCTTCCCGCCACCCGGCACCGCCGTGGACTGTGCGGTGTCCGGCGGACCCGACTCCACGGCACTGCTGGTGCTGGCCATCGAAGCGGGCCTCGACGTCACCGCCTGGCACGTCGACCACGGCCTCCGCCCTGGCTCGGCCGACGAGGGCCGCCTCGTGGCTCTCACCGCCATCGCCCGGGGTGCCGCGGTGATGACCGTCTCGGCGCCGGTCGACGACGGCCCCAACCTGGAGGAGCGGGCCCGCGACGCCCGCCGGGCCGTGCTTCCCCCCGGCGTGCTGACCGGCCACAACGCCGACGACCAGGCCGAGACCGTGCTGTGGAACCTGCTGCGCGGATCCGGTGTGCCCGGGACTGCCGGCATCGGCGAGCCACACCGCCGCCCCCTGCTGGCCTTACGCCGCTCCGAGACTCGGGCCCTATGCGACGCCCTCGGCCTCGAGGTGGTCGACGACCCGCACAACGCCGAGGCCCGCTTCACCCGCAGCCGGATCCGTCACGAGGTGCTGCCCCTGTTGGCCGACGTGGCCGGACGCGACCCGGTCCCGCTGCTGGCCCGCCACGCCATCCTGGCCGGCGAGGCCGTCGGCCTGCTCGACGCCCTGGCCGGCGGGGTCGACCCGACCGACGTGGCGTCGATGGCCGACGTGGGCGACGACCTGGTCCGCCTGGCCGTCCGACGGTGGCTCACCGAGGCGGCCGACGGGTTGCCGCCGGACGCCGCATCGGTGGATCGGGTACTCGACGTGGTGCGGGGCCGGGCCGTGGCCACTGAGGTGGTGGGTGGCCACCGGGTGCGTCGTTCGGCGGGGCGGCTGTCCCACGAGCGCCGATAGGGTCGCGCCCATGGCCAGCGACCCGTCTGCCGCGCCGGAGCCGCTGACCGTCGGCGGGTACACCGCCGGCGACGTGCTGGTCTCCGAGGCCGACCTGCAAGCCCGCATCGCCGCCCTCGGCGAGGAGATCACCGCCGACTACACCGGGCGGGCGCCACTGTTCGTCGGCGTCCTCAAGGGCGCCTTCATGTTCATGAGTGACCTGGCCCGGGCCGTCGACCTGTCGGTCGAGTTCGACTTCATGGCCGTTTCGTCCTACGGGCACTCCACCCGGTCGTCGGGTGTGGTCCGCATCGTCAAGGACCTCGACCTCGACATCTCGGGCCGCGACGTCGTCCTCGTCGAGGACATCATCGACAGCGGCCTGACGCTGAACTACTTGCGCCGCAACCTGCTGGCCCGCAACCCGGCCAGCCTCGAGGTGTGCGCCCTGCTGGTCCGCGAGAACCACGAGGTCGACGAGGCCATCCTCCGCTACGAGGGGTTCCGGGTCCCGGCCGACTTCCTGGTCGGCTACGGCCTCGACGTGGACGAGAAGTTTCGCAACCTGCCCGACATCCGCTTGGCCGGCCGGGCCAATGCCGCCAACGGGTCCGACGGGTGAGCGACGCCGGGACGACCCGCGAGGTGGACCTGGCCCGCATCGAGGCCGCGGTGTCCGAGATCCTCGAGGCCATCGGCGAGGACCCGACCCGCGACGGCCTTGTCGAGACGCCGGCCCGGGTGGCCCGCATGTACGCCGAGGTCTGCTCCGGCATCCACGAGGACCCCGCCGACCACCTCATCAAGACCTTCGACGTCGACCACGACGAGATGGTCATGGTCCGCGACATCCCCATGTACAGCCTGTGCGAGCACCACCTGGTGCCGTTCGTCGGCGTGGCCCACGTGGCCTACATCCCGCAGAAGGGCGGGATGATCACCGGCCTGTCGAAGTTGGCCCGCCTAGTCGAGGGCTATGCCCGGCGTCCGCAGGTCCAGGAGCGGCTCACCTCTCAGGTGGCCGACGCCATCCAGCGCACCATCGACCCCCAGGGCACCCTCGTCGTCATCGAGGCGGAGCACCTGTGCATGTCGATGCGGGGCGTCCAGAAGCCGGGGGCGGTGACCATCACCTCGGCTGTGCACGGTGTCTTCCGCGACGAGGTCTCCACCCGTCTGGAGGCCATGCGGTTCATCGAGAGCAACCGTCGCCGCTGACGTGGTGTCCGGAGGAGCTCCGGAGGTGGGTGCCGTGATGGGCGTCCTGAACGTCACGCCCGACTCGTTCTCCGACGGCGGCGAGTTCCTCGACCATTCGGCGGCCGTGGCCCACGGGCGCCGAATGCTCGACGAGGGGGCGACCATCCTCGACGTGGGCGGCGAGTCCACCCGCCCCGGCGCGGCCCCGGTGGGCGACGCCGAGGAGGTCGCCCGCGTCGTGCCGGTCATCGAGGCGCTGGCCGACGAACCGGAGGTGGTCTCGGGGGCGGTCCGCATCTCGGTCGACACCCGCCACGCCTCGGTGGCCCGGTCCGCGGTAGCCGCCGGAGCCCACCTCGTCAACGACGTGAGCGCCTGCCTCGGCGACGTGGCCGCCGAGTTGGGCGTCGGCTGGGTGGCCATGCACATGCAGGGCGACCCCCGCACCATGCAGGACGAGCCCACCTACGACGATGTGGTGGCCGAGGTCCAGGACTTCCTGGTCGCCCGGGCCGGAGCGGCGCTGGCCGCCGGCGTACCCGAGGTGTGGATCGATCCCGGCATCGGCTTCGGCAAGACGACCGCCCACAACCTCCTGTTGGTGCACCACCTGGACCGCCTGGTGGACACCGGGTTCCCGGTGGTGCTCGGGGTGAGCCGCAAGCGGTTCCTTGGCGAGCTGACCGGCCTCAGCGACCGGTCCACGCCGGGGAAGGCGGCCGACGACTGGGCGCCCACCCCGCCCGGTGACCGGAGCGAAGCCTCGGTGGCCCTGGCCGCGTGGGGCTACCGGCAGGGGGTGGCCGTGGTCCGGGCCCACGACGTGCGGGCCACCGTTCGGGCGGCAAGGGTGGCCGGAGACCGGTGATCTCGGGCACCATGAGGGCCATGGAGTACGAGCGGGTCGATCGGTGGGAAGCCTGATGCGCGGGAAGTGGGCGCAGGGGATCATCCCCCGGGGCTTCACGTGGATCGTCAAGGACCGGATTGCCGTGTCCGAGCGGCCCGGTGGCTGCGGTGACGCCCATCGGCGGGTGCGGCGCCAGGAGGAGGTGATCTGGATCCGGGAGAGCGGATTCGACACCGTCCTCTCCCTGCTGGCCAGCGACCACAACCTCCACGCCTACGACGAGCTCGACCAGCCGTGGGTGCACTTGCCGTTCGGCGGAGCCGACGACGGCGAGGAGCGCCTGCGGGAGGTCTGCCGGGCCATCGACGAGCACAGCGGCGGCGGGCGAAGCCTGCTGGTGCACCGCGAGGAGTTGAACGACGTGGTGTGCGGCCTGGTCGGCGCCTGGCTGCTGCACGCCGGCCTGGTCGACTCGGGGCCGCGGGCCATCTCGTTCGCCGAGCAGTTGACGTCCCGACCGCTGGGCCGGCCCGGCCGGGCCATCGTGGGCCTCGTCGCGCCGCCCGACGACGTGGCCGATCAGGGGGACGACGACGGGGACGGTTCCCCGTGAGCGACGGGGACGGCGACCGGATCGAGTTGCGGGGCCTCCGGCTCTCGGCGTTCTGCGGGCTCCTGCCCGAGGAGAGGACCCGCCGCCAGCCGTTCGAGGTCGACCTCGACGTGCACGCCGACCTGTCGGCGCCGGCGGCCAGCGACGACCTGGCCGACACCGTCGACTACGGCTCGCTGGCCACCGCGGTGGCCGCGGTGGCCGCCGACGAGCGGTTCGACCTGATGGAGCGGTTCGCCGGCCGGATCGCCGAAGTAGTCCTGGCCATCGACGGCGTGGACGCCACCACCGTGGTGGTCCGCAAGCTGCGGCCGCCCGTCCCCGAGGACCTCGCCACCAGCGGGGTGCGGATCAACCGCACGGCATGACCCACCGGGCCCTCCTCGCCCTGGGCTCCAACCTCGGTGACCGCTGGTCCCATCTCCGGGGGGCCGTGGCCGCGCTGGCCGAACTGGGCACCGCCGTCGAGACGTCGTCGGTCTACGAGACGCCGCCCGTCGGGGGACCCGAGCAGGGGTCGTATCTGAACTGCGTGGTGCGCCTCGAGACCGACCTGGATGCCCGGGCCCTTCTGGAGGCGGCCCAGCGGATCGAGGCGGCCGCCGACCGGCAGCGGGAGGTCCGTTGGGGGCCGCGCACCCTGGACGTGGACGTGCTGTGGGTGGACGGTGGGGCGGTCGACGAGCCGGACCTCGAGGTGCCCCATCCCCGGATGTTCGAGCGGGCCTTCGTGCTGGTGCCGCTGCGCGACGTGGCTCCCGACCTCGTCGCCCCTCCCCACGTGGCGGAGATCCCCGACGACCAGGGCGAGATCGTCCGTGTCGGGGAGTTGGGATCCGGTGGGACGCCGGCCAGCGGTCACGCCGGAGTGACGGGGGCCTGAGCGTGCTGTCGGTCCGGATGGTCGGGCACGGGCGGGCCCGCCTGATCGACAACGTCCGAGCGGTGGTCGGATGAGCCGCCGGATTCCCGTCGCGGCCCGGCAGGCTTGAACTGTGGAATCCGTCCCCCTGCCGCCTGCACTGGTTGCCCACCTCGACTGTCAGGCCGGCGACGTCGAACCGCCGGAAGACGCGGTGGCCGACGCCGTCGTGCTGGCCCTCCACGAGGACCTCGCCCCGGACGGCGATCTGAGTGCCTCGCTGCTCCCGGCCGCTGTGGTGGCCGATGGGGTGGTGGCCAGCCGGTCCGACGGGGTGCTGGCCGGTACGGCGTGCGCCTCCTAGGCCTTCGCTCAGGTCGACCCGTCGATCGATGTGGCCTGGCGGAAGGCCGACGGCGACCGCATCGCCCCGGGCGACGTGCTGGCCAGCGTCCGCGGGCCCCTCGCCCCGATGCTCACCGCCGAGCGCACCGCCCTGAACTTCTTGGCCCGCCTGTCGGGCGTGGCCACCACCACGGCCCGCTGGGTCGACGCGGTGGCTGGGACCGGCGTGCGGATCTGGGACACCCGCAAGACCACCCCGGGTCTCCGGGCGCTGGAGAAGGCTGCGGTGCGGGCCGGCGGCGGCTGGAACCACCGCACCAACCTCAGCCACTGGATCATGCTGAAGGACAACCACCTGACCGGCACGTCGGTGACTGAGGCCGTGGCGGTGGCCCGATCCCTGTGGCCGGGGCGTACCGTTCACGTCGAGTGCGAGACTCTGGACCAGGTCCGCGAATCATTGGAGGCTGGCGCCGACGCGCTGCTGCTCGACAACATGACCCCCGAATCCATCACCGCGTGCGTGGCAGCCGTCCGTGACCACGCCGAGCGCCACGGCCGGCGGCCCCTCGTCGAGGCGTCGGGCGGCATCACGCTGGACCGGGCCGTCGCCTATGCGGCCACTGGCGTGGACTNCCTCTCCACCAGTGCCCTGACCAGCGGCGTCGGCATGCTCGACTTGGGACTCGATCTGGACACTGACCTGGATCGGGGCCCGGAGGGGTCATCGGAGCCGGGAGGAGCCCGCTGATGCTTCTCACCATCGACGTCGGCAACACCCAGACGGTGCTCGGCCTCTACGAGGCGGGCGCCGCGGGGTCGGCCGCTGATGCCGGCCTGGTCGACCACTGGCGGATCCGCACCGATCACGACCGCACTTCCGACGAGCACGCGGTCCTCATCCGTAATCTGCTCCGCCAGTCGGGCCGGGACCTGGAGGGTGCGGTCACCGGGGTGGCGTTGTGCGCCGGTGTGCCCCGTGTGCTGGCCAGCATGCGTGACATGGTCGACCGGTACGTCGACTTCGAGCCGGTGGTCATCGAGCCGGGCGTCAAGACCGGAATGCCCATCCTTTACGACAACCCGAAGGAGGTGGGTGCCGACCGGATCGCCAACGCCATCGGCGTCTACGACCTCTATGGAGGCCCGACGGTGGTCGTCGACTTCGGCACCGGCAACAACTTCGACGTGATCTCCGCCGACGGCGAGTTTCTCGGCGGGGCCATCGCTCCCGGCGTGGAGGTCAGCCTCGAGGCCCTATTCGGCCGGGCCTCGGCGCTGGGGGCCGTGGATNTGGTCGAGCCCCGGAGCGTGATCGGCAAGAGCACCGTCGAGTCGCTCCAGTCGGGCGCCGTGTACGGCTTCGCCGCCCAGATCGACGGCATGGTCGAGCGGTTCCGGGCCGAGCTGGGGGGCTGCACCGTGGTGGCCACCGGTGGTCTGGCCCACNTGATCGTCCCGTCGACGTCGACCATCGAGCACGTCGAGCCCTTCCTGACCCTGCACGGCCTGCGCCTCGTGCACGAGAGGAACCAGTGACCGACGAGACCCCCGAGGCCCCGGTGCTGACCGGCCCCGCCGACGTCCCGTACCGGTTCGAGCCGACTTCGACGGCNGCTGCGGTCGAGGAGGCCTGGTCGGGCCTGGCCGACGGCGAGGAGTCCGGCCAGGTTGTCACCGTGGCCGGTCGGCTCATGCTGCGCCGTGACCAGGGGAAGCTGGCCTTCGGTGACCTGCAGGACGCCACCGGGCGGGTTCAGCTGTTCGCCCTGGCCCGGTCCACGCCGGACTTCGCGGGCTTCACCGGCCTGCACCTCGGCGACTGGATCGGGGTGACAGGTGAGGTGCTGCGTACCCGCCGCGGCGAGCTGAGCATCCGGGTTGACTCCTGGGTCCGCCTGGCCGAGTCCCGTCGGAGCTTTCCCGACAAGTGGCACGGCATCTCCGACGTCGACATGCGGTTCCGCCAGCGCTACGTCGACCTNTGGGTCACCGACGAGGCCCGGGCCGCCTTCACGGCTCGTAGTCGGATCATGTCGGTTACCCGCCGCTGGCTCGNGGACCGGGGCTTCCTCGAGGTGGAGACGCCGGTTTTCCACCCCATTCCCGGCGGTGCGCTGGCCCGGCCGTTCACCACCCATCACAACGCCCTGGACCTCGACCTGTACCTGCGCATCGCCCCCGAGCTGTACCTGAAGCGGCTCACCGTGGGCGGCATGGAGCGGGTGTTCGAGATCGCCCGGGTGTTTCGCAACGAGGGCCTGTCGACCCGCCACAACCCCGAGTTCACGATGCTCGAGCTTTACCAGGCGTATGCCGACTACCACGACGTCATGGAGTTGGTCGAGCAGTTGGTCGAGCACCTGGCCCTCGAGGTGTGCGGCACCACGTCGCTCACCTACGACGGCCGGGAGCTGGACCTGTCGGCCCCGTGGCGTCGTGCCACCCTGTTGGAGCTGCTGGCCGAGCACGGCGGAATCGAGGTCGACCTCGACACGCCCCGCGACGAACTGGTGCGGCTCTGTGTGGAGCGGGACATCCCCGTCAAGGACGGCGACGGCCCGGGGAAGCTCATCCTCGAGCTGTACGAGAAGACTGCCGAACCGGAGTTGTGGGGNCCGGTGTTCGTCATGGACTACCCGAAGGAGGTCTCGCCGCTGTCGCGGGACCACCGCGACCANCCGGGCTGGGTGGAGCGCTTCGAGGGGATCGTGGCCGGCCGGGAGTTGTGCAACGCCTTCACCGAGCTGGTCGACCCCGACGAGCAGCGGNTGCGGTTCGAGGCCCAGGCCGAGGCNAGGGAGGCCGGCGACGACGAGGCCATGGTCGTCGACGAGGACTACCTGCGGGCGCTGGAGTACGGGCTGCCGCCCACCGGTGGACTGGGGATCGGCATGGACCGTCTGGTCATGCTCCTGACGGCCACCACGACCATCCGCGACGTGATCCTCTTCCCGACGCTCAGGCCTGAGCAGTAGGCCCTGAGCATTAGGGGTTCTGCCCGCAGAATCCCTATCCCGCGGAATCCAAGCGGGCCAGGAGCAGGTCGCAAGTGGCTCGCAGGGTGCCGGCCGCCGGGCCGTCGCCGAGAGCGTCCACCGCCTCGCCCGCCCGGTCCAGGGAGTCGGTCGCCGTGGCCCGCGTCGCTGCGATGGACTCGTCGTCCCGAACCACGTCGCGCACCCGATCGCGGGTGGCGGCGTCGATCGGCCCGCCCAGCAGGTCCCGTAGCTCCTCGCCTGACGGTCCGGCCAGAGCCCGGATCACGGGCAGCGTGTAGGTGCCCTCCACCAGGTCGTTGCCGGCCGGCTTGCCCAGTTGCTCGTCGGTGGCCACCACGTCCAGCAGGTCGTCGACCACCTGGAAGGCCATGCCGTAGTGGTGGCCGAAGGCGGTGACCGCCTCGACCACGTCGCGGGGGTGGTCGGCTACCAGCGCGCCGATCCGGGCCGAGGTGGCCAGCAGGGAGGCGGTCTTGCCGGCGATGGAGGTCAGGTAGGCCTCCTCGGTGCGGTCCACGTCGAAAGCGTGGCGTAGCTCNCGGACCTGGCCCTCGCAGAGCTCGGCGATGGTGGNGGCCAGGAGGCCGGCCACCTCGGTGCCGAGCCCAGCGGCGATCTCNGAGGCCCGGGCCAGCAGGTAGTCGCCGGCCAGGATGGCCTCGAGGTTGCCCCAACGGGCGTTCACGCTCTGGACGGTACGGCGGGTCTCGGCGCCGTCCATGACGTCGTCGTGGTACAGCGAGCCCTGGTGGACCAGCTCGACGGCCACGCCGCCCCGGACCACGTCGTAGTCGGCCGGCCCGGGGTCGGCGTCGAGCGCCTGAGCGGCGGTGATGCACAGGGCGGGGCGGACTCGCTTGCCGCCGGCGTCGATCAGGTGGCGGGCCACCTCGGTCAGGAACGGGTCGTCCGACTCGACGACCTTGCGGAGTTCGTCCTCCGTCCGGGCCAGGCCTTCGGCCATGCCGGGGAGGTCCAGCAGGCTGGTGGCCCGAGGGGCCATGTCGTCCCAGGTGGACGCGTTGGGGGCGGGCTCGGCCACGGGCCGAGGATACGGGGTGTCGGGAGCGGGCCGAAACGGCCGCCCGGGACCGAGGGCGCCCGGAAAACCGCGGGAAGCAGCGTCACGGGTCGTGGATACACTCAAAGAGCGGGGGAGAAGTCCAGATCCTCGTCCAGTTCCAGGAGGCATCCCTTTGTTCGAGCGGTTCACCGACAGGGCCCGGAGGGTCGTGGTGCTCGCCCAGGAAGAGGCGCGCCTCCTGAACCACAACTACATCGGGACCGAGCACATCCTGCTTGGGCTGATCCACGAGGGCGAGGGCGTGGCCGCCAAGGGCCTCGAGTCGCTCGGCATCTCGCTGGAGGCGGTGCGTAGCCAGGTCGAGGAGCTCATCGGCCACGGCGCCAACTCGCCGAGTGGGCACATTCCCTTCACGCCCCGGGCCAAGAAGGTCCTCGAGCTGTCGCTGCGCGAGGCGCTGCAGCTGGGCCACAACTACATCGGCACCGAGCACATCCTGCTGGGCCTGATCCGAGAGGGCGAGGGCGTGGCCGCCCAGGTCCTCGTGAAGTTGGGCGCCGACCTGTCCCGGGTCCGCCAGCAGGTCATCCAGCTGCTGTCGGGTTACTCCGGTTCCGGCCAGGGCCCGTCCGAGGCCCGGGAGAAGGCGGGCGCCACCTCCGGGGGGAGCGGCGGCGACCAGGCCTCCGGGTCGCTGGTGCTCGACCAGTTCGGCCGCAACCTCACGCAGGCCGCCCGCGAGAAGAAGCTCGATCCGGTCATCGGCCGCTTCCGCGAGTCGGAGCGGGTCATGCAGGTCCTGTCGCGGCGCACCAAGAACAACCCGGTGCTGATCGGCGAGCCGGGCGTCGGCAAGACGGCAATCGTCGAAGGCCTGGCCCAGATGATCGCCAACGACGACGTGCCGGAGACCATCCAGGACAAGCAGCTGTACACGCTGGACCTCGGCGCCCTGGTGGCCGGGTCGCGCTACCGCGGGGACTTCGAGGAGCGCCTCAAGAAGGTCCTCAAGGAGATTCGTACCCGGGGCGACATCGTTCTGTTCATCGACGAGATCCACACCCTGGTGGGGGCCGGCGCCGCTGAGGGCGCCATCGACGCCGCCTCGATCCTCAAGCCGATGCTGGCCCGTGGCGAGCTGCAGACCATCGGCGCCACCACGCTCGACGAGTACCGCAAGCACCTCGAGAAGGACGCTGCTCTGGAGCGTCGCTTCCAGCCCATCACGGTCGACGAGCCGACGGTGCCCCACACCATCGAGATCCTCAAGGGCCTCCGTGAGCGCTACGAGAGCCACCACCGGGTCACCATCACCGACCAAGCGCTGGTCGCCGCGGCCAACCTGGCCGATCGCTACATCTCCGACCGGCATCTGCCCGACAAGGCCATCGACCTGATCGACGAGGCCGGCTCGCGGCTNCGCATCAAGCGGATGCACACCCCGGACGACCTGCGCGAGATCGAAACCGACCTGGCCGAGGTCGTCCAGCGCAAGAAGGCCGCCGTCGAGGCCCAGGACTTCGAGGAGGCTGGCCGCCTGCGCGACTCTGAAAAGGAGCTGCAGGCCCGCAAGGACGAGCGCGAGGCCGAGCTGAAGTCGGAGGGCAAGGACCTGTTCGACGAGGTCGACGAGGAGGCCATCGCCGAGGTGCTCTCGGTGTGGACCGGCATCCCGGTCTACAAGCTCACCGAGGAGGAGACCCAGAAGCTCCTCACCATGGAGGACGAGCTCCANAAGCGGGTCATCGGCCAGGAGGACGCCATCCACGCCGTCAGCCAGGCCATCCGTCGTACCCGGGCGGGCCTCAAGGACCCGAAGCGCCCGTCCGGTTCGTTCGTCTTCCTGGGCCCGTCCGGTGTCGGGAAGACCGAGCTGGCCAAGACGCTGGCCGAGTTCCTGTTCGGCGACGAGCAGGCCCTCATCGCGCTCGACATGTCCGAGTACATGGAGAAGCACACGGTCAGCCGGCTCGTCGGCTCGCCCCCCGGCTACGTCGGGTACGAGGAGGGCGGTCAGCTCACCGAGGCGGTGCGTCGTCGACCATTCTCCGTGGTGCTGTTCGACGAGGTTGAGAAGGCCCACCCGGACGTCTTCAACACGCTGCTGCAGATCCTGGAGGAGGGTCGCCTGACCGACTCGCAGGGCCGCAGCGTCGACTTCCGTAACACCGTCCTGATCATGACCTCGAACCTCGGCACGGCCGATCTGCGCAAGGCCAACTTGGGCTTCGCCAAGGCCGATGAGGCCGTCACCTACGAGCGGATGAAGGCCAAGGTCCAGGATGCCCTCAAGGCGCACTTCCGGCCCGAGTTCCTGAACCGAATCGACGACACCATCGTCTTCCACGAGCTGTCCAAGNCAGAGGTGACCCGGATCGTCGACCTGATGGTCACCCGGNTGGCCGCCCAGCTGGCCGGCCAGGGCATGGGNCTGGAACTGACCGAGGCGGCCAAGCACCACATGGCCGACCAGGGCTACGACCCGTCGNTGGGTGCCCGTCCNTTGCGTCGGGCCCTGCAGCGCCTCGTNGAGGACCCGCTGTCGGAGCGCCTGCTCCACAAGGAGTTCTCGGCCGGTGAGATCGTGGTGGTCGACGTCGAGGACGCCCCGGACGATCCGGACGCCCCTGGCGGCAAGCACGTCGTGTTCCGGGCCACCGCCGGCTTCGAGCCGCCGACCGTCGAGATGGCGGTCGAGGGCGCCGAGTAGCCCCGTCCCCGGCGACCCCGCCGGCGTGANGTCCCACCTCCCGGATCCGGTGCGCCCGTTCTTGCGCGGCNTGCGGGCCGTGGTGTTGGTCGGGNTGCTGGCCGGCCTGTTGGCCGCCTGTCGGGTCGACGCCTCGGTCACCATTGACGTGGCCGACGACGGCACCGGCACGGTCGCCGTCGACCTGGTGGTCGACGAGGCGGCCGTCAGGGCTCTCGGGTCGCTCGACGGACGGGTCCAGACCGACGACCTGGTGGCCGCTGGCTGGCGGATCGACGGACCCACCACCGACGAAGCTGGCGTGGGCCGGGTTACCGCCACCAAGGCCTTCGACCATCCCGATCGGTTGCCCGTGGTGCTTGCCGAGGTGCTGGGGCCGACGGCCATCTCCGACGTCCGGCTCGACCGCCAGCGGGAGTTCGCGAAGACCACCTGGCGCCTGTCGGGCCGGGTCGACCTGACCGATGGCCTGGCGCTGCTGGCTGACGACGACCTGGCCGTGGCCCTCGACGGGCTGCCCTTCGCCCGGTCCGACGCCGAACTGGCCGAGCTGGCCGGCTGTCCCGACGGGTCTTGNGATCCGGCCCGTTCGTTCTCGCTGACCGTGGTGGTGGCCATGCCCACCGACGCCATGGCGACGGCCTCGGTCGACCCGGAGGCCCCGCCGGCCGAGCAGCGCTGGACGGTGGTGCTCGGCGACGTCCTGCCTGTGCGGTTCGCCGCCGAGTCGGTGCTGGAGGACTCGGCGCCCAAGACGTGGCGGACCGTGTCGGTGATCGCCGGGGGCCTGCTGCTCGTNGTGCTGGCCTTCCAGGGCCTGCGNTTGGCNGTGGTNCGTCGTCGGGCGAAGCGGCCGGAGCGCNCGTCGGGTCCGAGGCGTCGGGGGCCGGAGNCCATCNGGGAGGCGCCGAAGCCGGTNACCACCNCGTCGGGGCGNCAGCTNCGCCTCGTGGTCCTGGGCGGGATCGGCGTGGTGTGGGACNCGGGCAACGACCCGGAGGGNCTGCTGGTGCCGTTCGTGCGAGGGCAGGGTGGGGTGGTCGACGCCAGCGAGGTNGCCGACCGCTACCGGGCGGCCAGCCTCGGCCAGTTGACGAGNGCCGAGTTCTGGGCGTCGNTGGGGGTGCCGGGCGATCCGGTNGCCCTCGACGCCGAGTACCTTTCGCGTGTGCGGATGCGGGCCGACGTGCTGCCCTTCCTGGACCGCATGGACGAGCGGGGCCTACCGGTGGCCTGCCTGACCAACGCCGTGCTGCCGTGGTCGCTGCAGCTGCGGAACCGGTTCGGCCTGGACGACCGGGTAGACCCGTGGGTGGCCTCCGGTGAGATCGGGGCACGCAAGCCCAGCCAGGCCATGTTCGAGGCGCTGCGGCGGATGTCGGCCGTCGAGTTCTCCGACATGCTGCTCATCGACTCGGAGCCGGCCACCCTGGAGGCGGCCCGCGGCCTGGGCATGTCGACGGTGCTGTTGCGGGGCAAGGCGCTGGTGCCCGAGGGCTTCTCGCATCCGGTGATCGACGGGTTCGCCGGGCTGTTCCGGCCCCGCCGCCCCGGCGAGAACGAGGCGTAGCCAGCCAGTCACAGGCCACCCAGTCATGGGCCAGGGTGTCACAGGCGGTGCCTAGGTTTCGCCGCATGACCAGCAGCACCTCGTCCCTCTCCCGGGCCCGCCCCAGGACTACCTTCGAGTGCGCCTCGTGCGGCACGCCTCATCCGGCGTGGGCCGGACGGTGCGGTACCTGCGGCGAGTGGAACTCGCTCGTCGAGGTGCCCGTCGTGCGTGGTGGTCCGTCCGGTGGGGGAGGTTCGGGCGGCGGCCTCGCGATGGCGCCCGTCGAGGCCCGCCCCCTGTCCGAGGTCGGCTCGACCGACTCGGCCGCCGTGCCGACCGGCCTGGCCGAAGCCGACCGGGCCCTCGGCGGCGGGCTGGTTCCAGGGTCGGTGACCCTGTTGGGCGGCGAGCCGGGGATCGGCAAGTCGACCCTGATCTTGCAGTTGGCCGCCGAGCGGGTCCGGTCGGGTGGACGGGTCCTCCTGGTCAGCGCCGAGGAGTCCGCCGCCCAGGTGCGCCTGCGGGCGGGGCGCCTCGGAGCCGTCCACGACGACCTGTGGCTGGTCGACGGCGGATCTGTCGACTCCGTGCTCGACTGGCTCGACGACGTCCGCCCCGACCTGCTGGTCGTGGACTCGGTCCAGACGGTGCACGTGGCCGACGAGGGTGGGGCGCCCGGCTCCATCGGCCAGGTCCGGGCCGCGGCCCAGCGGTTGGTGGCCGAGGCCAAGGCCCGGTCGCTGGCCACCGTGCTGGTCGGCCACCTCACCAAGGACGGCTCCCTGGCCGGGCCGAAAGTGCTGGAGCACGTGGTCGACACGGTGGTCGAGCTGACGGGCGAACGGCACCACGCCTTGCGGGTCCTGCGGGTGGCCAAGCATCGGTTCGGACCCACCGACGAGATCGGCCTGTTCGAGATGGCCGCCGATGGGCTGCGGTCCGTCGGCGACCCCAGCCGCCTCTTCCTGGCCGACCGGGCGGCTGGAGTGGCCGGATCGGTGGTTCTGCCCACCCTCGAGGGGCACCGGCCTTTGCTGGTCGAGGTGCAGGCGCTGGTGGTGAAGGCCACCACGCCGCATCCCCGGCGCTCCCCGCAGGGCCTCGACGGGCGGCGCCTGGCCCTGTTGCTGGCCGTACTGGACCGCCGGGTCGGTATCGACCTCGGCGCGCTGGACGTCTACGCCACCGTGGTCGGCGGGGCGGCCGCCACCGAACCGGCCGCCGACCTGCCCCTGGCACTGGCCGTCGTGTCCGGGGTGACCGGCCGCCCGTTGGATGGTGCCACGGTGGCCCTCGGCGAGGTCGGCCTGGGCGGCGAGATGCGCCAGGTGGTCGGCACCGAGCGACGGCTGCGGGAAGCCGCCCGCCTCGGGTTCTGCCGGGCCGTGGTCCCGGCTGGGACCGACGACCTGGGACACGGGATCGAGCTGGTGCGGGTCGCCACGCTGGCCGAGGCGGCGGCTTCCCTGGGCCTGCTGCCGTCGGCCTGATCGGGCTGGCCGGCGGCCGACCTCGGGTCGGGGTGGGACGGGACCACCTGATAGGAACGCGTCCATGCGCACCGAACTGCCTTCCGGGACCGCTGCCGAGATCGTCCACCCGCCGTCGGGTCCGGCCGACCGGGGCCTGGTCGTCATTCCCGACGTGATGGGGATGCGGCCCCTGTTCGACGACTTGGTGGCCCGACTGGCCGCCGAGACCGGCTGGTCGGTGGCCTGCTTCGAGCTCTACCCGGGCAGCGAGGACCTCGAGGTGGCCGAGCGGCTGGCCGCCGCATCGACGCTGGCCGACGACCGGGTGCTGGGTGACGCCATGGCCGCCGCCGACCTGACCGGTGGGGCCTCGGTGGGGCTTCTCGGATTCTGCATGGGCGGCATGTACACCCTCAAGGCCGTGGGCACCGGGCGCTTCGACCGGCACTGCCCCTTCTACGGCATGGTCCGCGTGCCCGAGCCGTGGCGCGGCCCGGGCCAGGGCGAACCGCTGGACGCGCTGGCCACCGGCGACGCCGCCACGGTGCTGGCCGTCATCGGCTGCGACGACGCNTGGACGCCACCCGACGACGTNGANGCCTTGGAGGCAGCGGGGGCCACGGTGGTCCGCTACGAGGGCGCCGACCACGGNTTCGTGCACGATGCGTCACGTCCGGCGCACCGGGCNGACGACGNGGCCGANGCCTGGTCGAGGGTGCTGGCCTGGCTCGCACCCTGAGACGGGCTCCCCGGGCGGGNGAGCGGCCNACCGGGACCGGCCTACCGNGAGCGAATGGTCAACTGTTCGCGGTTGGTGATCCGGTAGGTGCGGTCGATCTGTTCGATCCACCCCAACCGGATGAACGAGGCGATGGCCTTGTTGACCCGCTCTCGNGATGCCCCGACCATGCCGGCCAGCTCCTCCTGGGTGATGGGCAGCGAGAACTCGTCGTCCTCGCCGGCCAGTTCCANCAGGCGCTTGGCGGTCCGTCCGGTCACGTCCAGGAACACCGAGTCGGCNAGGGCGGCGTCCATGGTGCGCAGCCGTCCGGCNAGCATGTCCACGACCTTCCACAGCAGCGTGGGGTCGGCCTCGTAGACGCCGCGGACCGGCCCGTAGGGCACTGCGGTGACCACCGAGGACTCCAGCGCCCGGGCCTCGGCCGAGCGGCCCCGGCCGTCGAACAGGCCCATCTCGCCGAACAGGTCGCCCTCCTCCATGAGGGCCACCATCGACTCGCGGCCGTCGANCGACTTGTTGGCGATGGCNATNCGGCCCGACACCACCACGAACANCTCGTCGGGGGCGTCGCCCTCGCGGAANAGCACGTCGCCACGGCGCAGGTCNAGGTCCTGGCCGGCCGAGACGATGGCCTCCAGNGCGTCGTCACCGAGGCNGGCGAANAGGGTGGTTTCGCGNAAGAGCGTGGAGTCCGGCATGTCGAGTGGCCATGCTAGTGAGATGCGACACACCCCACCGGCATCCGCTCCAGCGCCCCACCGTCGGGCCGTCGGGGAGTTCGGGGTGGTGACGTGACCGTCTGGACGGTGGTGGTGGCCGCCGGTCGGGGCGAGCGGTTCGGCGGCGACAAGCAGGCCGCCGAACTAGGGGGCCGCCCGGTGGTGGCCCGCAGCGTGGCAACTGCCGCCGGCGCGTCGGACGGCGTGGTGGTCGTGGTGGCCGCCGAGCGCAAGGCCGAGGCCGGGGCGCTATTGGCCGGGATCGACGGCGTGTCGGCCGTGGTCGACGGTGGTGTCACCCGCTCTGCGTCGGTCCGGGCCGGCCTGGCCGCGGTGCCCGACGACGCCGAGGTGGTCCTCGTCCACGACGGGGCGCGACCGTTGGCCTCCGCCGACCTGTTCGCCCGGGTGGTGGCTGCCGTGCGGGCCGGCGCCGACGCGGTGGTCCCCGGGGTACCGGTGGCCGACTCGCTTCGGGCCACCGACGGCTCGGTGCTCGACCGAGACGGCGTGATCGCCGTCCAGACCCCGCAGGGCTTCCCGGCCAACCTGTTGAGGTCGGCCCACGCCTCCGGGGACGACGCCAGCGATGACGCCACGCTGGTCGAGGCCGCCGGTGGCACAGTGGTAGTCGTGGATGGCGAGGCGGCGAACCTGAAGGTCACCCGGCCGGTCGACCTGGCCCTGGCCGCTGCGGCCCTGGATGCCGGAGACAATGCGGCAGCAGGGGGAGGGGCCGGTGGCTGAGTTGCCGGAGCTCCGCGTTGGGCAGGGGTTCGACGTCCACCCGTTTAGCGACGACCCCGACCGGACGTTGGTGCTGGGCGGCGTGGCCTTCGACGGGCCGGGTCTGGTCGGGCACAGCGACGCGGACACTGTGGCCCACGCCGTGACCGATGCCCTGCTGGGCGCCGCCGGCCTGGGCGATATCGGCCAGCGCTACCCCGACACCGACCCGACCCACGCCGGCGCCGACTCGATGGCGCTGCTAGCCGACGTGGCGGCTGCCGTGAACGCCGAGGGCTGGGCGGTGGCCAACGTGGACTGCACCGTGGTGCTCGAGGCGCCGAAGCTGGCTCCAGAGCGCGACGCCATGCAGGCTGGCCTGACCGCGGTGGTGGGAGGTCCGGTCACCGTGAAGGGCAAGCGGGCCGAGGGCCTCGGGGCGCTGGGCCGACGGGAAGGCGTCGCATGCTTCGCCGTGGCCCTCCTCGTGAGGACCTCGGCGGCCGGGTCGTGAGCCCCCCGAAGGGACCGCGCGGCCAGGGCGGTGGTCGTGGGTCCGGGAAGGGAAGGGGATCGAAGCCGGGCACCCCTGGGCCTCCCGGCTCGGCCAGACAGGGGGTCGGCAAGGGCGGTCGGGGCGGCCCGGCCCGTCGCGGCCCCGGCGGTCGGCCCGGCAACCGCGAGGGACAGCGGGGCACCACGCCGCGTGGTAACCGTTCCGGTCCGTCGGGTGCTCAGAAGGGCCAGCAGAAGGGCCTGGGCGGCGACCAGGTGGAGGGCCGTCAGGCCGTCCGCGAGCTGCTGCTGGCCGGGACGAGGAAGGTCCGCGAGGTGGTGCTGGCCGGTGACCTGGACCCGGCGCCCATCCTCGACGACATCATCGACCTGGCCGACGAGGCCAAGGTGACGCTGCGGGAGGTATCTCGCAACCGGTTCGAGAACCTGTCGCGCACCGATGCTCCGCAGGGCGTGCTGGCCATGGCCCAGCCGCTTCGGGAGTACGAGTTCGAGGACCTGCTGGCCCCCGACGCCACGGGCCGCGATCCGTTCCTGCTGCTGCTCGACGGGGTGACCGACCCCGGCAACCTGGGGGCCATCCTGCGATCCGCGGAGTGCGCCGGGGTGACCGGGGTGGTCCTGCCCCGGCACCGGGCGGCCGGGGTGACGGCCACGGTGGCCAAGTCGGCGGCCGGGGCCATCGAGCACCTGCGGATGACCCGGGTGGCTGGCCTGCCCAAGGCGCTCGGGCGACTGTCGTCGGCCGGAGTGTGGTCGGTCGGCCTGGACGCCGGGGGCGACACGCCGATCCATCGCCTGGCGGTGTCCGACCAGCCGGTGGCGCTGGTTATGGGCGCCGAGGGGGCGGGCCTGTCGCGTCTGGTGCGCGAGCGGTGCGACGCTATGGCCCACATTCCGTTGGCCGGGGTGCTCGGCTCGCTGAACGTCTCCGCGGCCGCCGCTATCGCCCTCTTCGAGGTCGCTCGCCACCGCGCCTGATCCCAGCTCGAAGGGCCGAGTTGATCGAAGAATCCCGCCGAGCGGCGCGGACCCGCGGGTGGTGCCCGCGGGTCCGCCGCCTGCGGCCGGGGTCAGGCTGCTGCGCCCGCCCTGCGGAACATCGTGATGCTGGAGATCAGCAGCCAGATGGCGAACACCAGGAATCCGATGAAGGAGATCGGGTGGGGGATCACGAGGATGAGAGCCGCCGCGTAGCCGATCCAGGCCAGCCACGAGGGAATGAGGTCCGTCTGCTTCGCCGAGGCGCTCACACCGACCGTGATGAGGACCATGCCGAAGAGGAAGGGCACCCACAGGTACTGGAGTATGGCGCTGACCGCTACCACTGCAGCGGTGGGCATGTGTTCGGCGGCGTCGAGGAGGGCGAGCCGGGACGCGGCGTCCATGGCCATGCCGGCGGCTATGCAGACGGCTCCCAAGGCTGCAGTGGGGGCCAGGAGGGTCACCCCTCGTTCCCGGAGGGCGTTGCTGGTCCAGAGCCCCCAGAGCAGCATGAGAATCCCCACGAGGATGCCCAACCACAAGGAGAACCAGGCCCCGTCGCCCATGTCCACCCAGTGGGCGACGACCTGCTCGGCGGTCTTTTCCGATACATCCGGTGGATCGCCCTCGATGGCCATTACGACGATCAGGCAGATGATCGAAACGGCCCCGAACAGGGCGCCGAAGCGCTCGATGAAGCGTTGCAAGGGGGGACTCCTCCCGCTGGTGGCAGAGACCCTCTCCCCGCCCGAGCCCCCAGCATCGCGCGGTTCCGGCGATCTGCGCGGGGAATCAGGTGGCCAGTCGGCGTTCCTTGAGCCCGGGGTCGGATTCGAACCGACGACCTGACGCTTACAAGGCGCCTGCTCTGACCAACTGAGCTACCCGGGCGGGATGGAGCGGTTCGTGGCGGCCACGGGAGCCGTCGACGGGTTCCCTTGCCATGGATGCTACAGAGCCGACCCGGCCGACGATTGGGATTGGTGGCAGCGCCTACTGGCCCAAGCCCCCGGCCGCTGAGGGGTCTTCCAGCCGGGCCTTGAGGCGACGGAGATTGCCGCGCCAGATCCTGCGCAGGACCGGCCGGGCCAAGAACCCGCCGATCGCACCGCCGAGGAACCAGGGGAACGAGAGGTCCTCCTGCCAGCGGAACTCGGTACGGCCGCCGTGCAGGTCGCGAAGGGTGAACTCACCGGTCCCGACCACGAGGCCCACGTGGCGGACGCCCATCTGGCGGGCCTCCTCCCAACTCGTGACTTCCATGAGGTCGGTCAGCGAGAACGGACCCACTCTGGTCCTGCATCGGAATTGCACGCCGACGCCCTCGCGTTCTTCGCCTAGGAAGTCGATTGCGACCGCATCCTGCATCCACGTCACGTGTGAGGCGATGTCGCGGACCTCGGCCCAGACCTCGCTGGGTGTCCGCTGGATTTCGATGCTCACGACCACCGCTCGTTCCGCCATCACTACCGCCGCCTTTCCTTGGAGGGTCGGGGGCTCGCCGTACCCCGGGAGGTTGCGGACTGCCGGATTCCCAATCCTGTGCCGTGCAGGGCGATGGTGGCCCAGTCCACCTTGGGGGTTTTGGTGCCGCGTGCGGGATGAGACGCTATCTGCCTGCAAAGGTCGCTCGCCCGGACCCACGCGCCGACTTGTTGAGCGGAGTGGCTGCCTGAGAGTCTCGCGACGCAGGGGGGCGACGTCAGGTGAGCGAAGGACGACGAGCGGGGACGTGGGTGGTCGGACATCTGCCGTCCCTTTACAGACGGATCCCCGGTGGCGCGGCGCCACTGTGGGTCCGCGTTGGGTTGGCCTGAGATGCCGGGACTCTCTGATGTCCAGCGCGGCCCCTCCTTCCACGGGTTTCTGGCGGAGCGCCACCTGGCGACCCTGACCCTGGTGCGGAGTGATGGCCGCCCGCACGTCACCCCGGTGGGCTTCACTTGGTCGGACGATGAGGAATGCGCTCGCGTCATCACCTGGTCGGGCAGCGTCAAGGCCCGGATGCTCGCCGCCGGCCCTTTGGAGGCGGCCATCTGTCAGGTGGATGGCGGCCGCTGGTTGACCATCGAGGGGAACGCCGAGGTCAGCGGCGACCCGGCGGCGTGCAGGTCGGCCGTGGAGGCCTATGCGGTCCGGTACCGGCCCCCCAAGGACCGGGGGCCCGATCGGCGGGTCATCACGGTGACGGCCGCGAGACTCCTCGGCAGCACAGGGCTCCTGGATGGGTCCTGAGGCGGTCGCTGCCTCCCACCAACCGGCACCCCGGTGGGTCTGGTCATCGAGGGATTCCACTGGTCGCGCCCGCCTGCGTCGTCGGGCCGTCACCCTGCCCGCTGTCCTGCTGGGGTTCGTGCTGTTCCTGGCTCTCCTAGTGCCGGCGCTGGTGGTTGGTGCGCTGGTCGATCTCTCGGGGCGGCGCCGCTGGGCCACGGTGCGCGTGGCGCTCTACGCCGTCTGGTGGGCGGGTCTTGAGTCGATGGGTGTAATCGTGGCGGGTGCCCTCTGGTTGCGGTTCGCGCCCGGCGGGCGACTTCACAGCGAAGCTTCATTCCGGGCCCACAGCGGATTGCAGCGCTGGTGGGCGACCAACCTGGTGCGGGGTGCCCGCCGCCTTCTCGGTTTGCGCTTCCGACTCGAAGACGCATCCCCCCTGCAGCGGGGAGGGCCGCTGGTCGTGCTGGCCCGGCACGGGAGTCAGGGCGACGCCCTGCTGGTGGCCGCGATGCTGGCCTCATCGGGCCTGCGTCCGCGCTTCATCCTCAAGCGGCAACTGCTCTGGGATCCTTGTCTGGACTTGGTGGGCCACCGAATCCCCAACTACTTCGTGGATCGGGACACGGTGGACAACCGGGAGGAGGTCCGCAACGTGGGCCGCCTGGGCGAGGGCCTTGGTCCGGATGAGGCAGTTGTGGTGTTCCCGGAGGGGACCCGCTTCTCTCCGGCCAAGTTGGAGCGTGCGGTCGGCATCCTCGGGGACACCGACCCCGGGCGGGTCCCGCAGGTTCGGGGACTGCGTCGGGTCTTGCCGATCCGAACCGCCGGGATACTGGAGATATTGGGTAGCGCTCCGACCCCCGACCTGGTGTTCCTCAACCACGTTGGGGTTTCGGACTTCCGCTCGTTGCGGGACCTTTGGCGCAACGTGCCGTTCGCCTCTCCGCTCAGGTTCACCGCTGAGCGGTTCGATCGCGGGCAGGTTCCCCCCAATGGGGAGCAGGCAGCGCTGGTCCGCTGGCTCGACGACCGGTGGCTGGAGTTCGACGCTTGGGTCGTCGCCAATTCGGTTTAGCCGGTGCGTCTCCCCTTGACCAGACGGGGCCACAGGACGGGCGTGCGGGCCTTGTAGGCGAGGTAGTCGGCGTGGTCTCCCCATCTCCGGTCTGCTGCCGCCTCAAGGAGTGGAATGCCGCTTACCCGGGTCAGTAGCAGCCAGACGAAGACGGGTGAAAGCAGGGTGAGGTGGCTCCAACCCGTCAGCGCCGGGGCCGCCAGCACCGCGATGCCGGACCACAGGAGAATCTCGCCGACATAGTTGGGGTGCCGTGACCGACTCCAGAGCCCGATGGTGATGAAGTGCCCCCGGTTGTCGGGCTGTGCCCGGAAGCGCCGCTTCTGTTCGTCGGCAACGACTTCAAGTCCGAAACCCACGACCCAGAGGGAGATGCCCGGGAAGGTCAGTGGTCCGACGGCAGTTCGTCCCATCTGCGTGATGGCGGCGAGCGCCGCCCCGGCNGTCGCCAGTACCCACAANCCCTGCGTGGTCCAGGTGAAGAAGAACCATGNAAATCGGTACTTCATCGTGTCAAAGCGGGAGTCCGACCCGNTGGCGTGGACGCGCCTCGCGAGGAAGGTCCCGAGTCGGAGTGCCCAGATGGACACCATCGCTGCAATGAGGAACGAATGGAACCCCGGTGACTCGGCTAGGGCTAGGCAGAACCCCACGGCTCCCAAGTAGGTGAGCGAGCCGACNAGATCGAAGAAGCGTTCGCTGTGGAGNGACCAGGCCACCAAAAACGCGACCCATTGGACGGCGAAGATGGCGATCGCCGCCCAGGCGAACACCGGTAGTCCGGAGGCCTCGACNCTGCCGTCTCCACCGGCGAAGGCAATCCCNAACCCCAGGAGGATCGCANCGAGCGTGGACGCGAAGGCGGTNTTGGTGGACATGCTGGGACCTCGTGGNCTGTGTTCGAAGGTGACGGGGACGCGAGGATTCCTGCGATCCTGCATGGACGAGGGCCTCGTTCCCAAATCTTCCGTGGTTGCGCCGGTGGTGGCCAGTCGGAAGCATCCGCAATAAGTTCGCCCCGTCCTAATGCCCAATGGGCACGAGGACTCGGAATGTCCAACCAGCAAGTGGGAGCCACATGCGCACCGTCGCCGTGACCGGGGCCTCGGGCCTGATCGGAAGGGCGCTCACCAGCGCCCTCGAGCAACGTGGGGACCGAGTCGTCCTGGTCGGGAGGCGGCCGGTCGACGGCGGGGTTTATTGGGACCCGTCCGCGGGCCAACTCGACGAGTCGCGCCTCAGCGGTGTGGATGCCGTCGTCCATCTGGCGGGCGAGAGCATCGACGGCCGGTGGACCGCTGCCAAGAAGGCGAGGATCATGGAGAGCCGCGTGGCGGGCACCGAGTTGCTGGCCGGGGCGCTGGCCTCCCTCGACCGCCCTCCCGAGGTGGTGGTCTCGGCGTCCGCCGTCGGCATCTACGGCGACCGCGGCGAGGAGGAGCTCACTGAGGCGTCTCCGCCGGGCACCGGCTTCCTGGTCGACGTCTGTAAGGGCTGGGAGGCGGCCGCCGCCCCGATGGCGTCTGCGGAGACGCGCCTGGCGCTGGTTCGTACCGGCATTGTCTGCACCGCCGATGACGGAGCCCTCCGGCGGATGCTCACGGTGACCCGCTTGGGCCTGGGGGGACGACTCGGGAGTGGGCACCAGTGGTGGCCATGGATCACACTGCGGGACCAGGTCCGGGCCATCCTCCATCTGCTGGATGTCCCCCTGTCGGGAGCCTTCAACTTGGTTGCTCCGGGGTGTTGTCGCAATGCCGAGTTCGTGCGCCTGCTGGCGTCGGCGGTTCGGCGCCCGGCCGTGCTGCCAGCGCCCGCCTTGGCACTGCGCCTCGTTCTCGGCGAGATGGCCGATGGGCTCCTGCTCGGGAGTGCCCGTGTGCGTCCGGTCAGATTGGAGGAGTCGGGCTTCGAGTTTCTCGACTCCGACTGGGCGCCCGCCATCCGGCAACTGCTCGGACCGGGGTGAGCGTCGACGGGCCGGCTCAGTCCTCGTCGCCGACAGCCTGTACGGCGAAGAATGATGCCACGGTCGGCATCTCCGGCTCGGCAACCTCGTAGTCCGAGCACCGCACCCTCCCCGTCGCCACCCCGGCCACCACGTCGCCGTCGAACCGATTGGGCAAGTGGTTGGGCGCCAGGCGCACCGCGTCCTCGGCGTAGTACTGGACGATGAACAGCGACCTCGGTCGGTCCGACAGGTTGGGCGCCGAGCCGTGCAGCACCCGACCGTCCATCAGCCACGCCGAGCCGGCCGCCGCGCAGCACGTCACCGCCCGTTCCCGGGCCCACTCGGCCACCTCGGCGCCGACCGCTCCGGTGAACACCCCGTCGTGCCAGTGCTCGTGCAGAGGCCCGAGGTGGCTGCCCGGCACCACCTCCAGCGGCCCGTTCTCGGGACCCACGTCGTCGAGGTGGAACAGCACCGTCACCAGATCCTCGTTGGACAACGGCCCGAACGGCAGGTCCTGGTGGAACTTCAGGTGGGTGGCCGTCCCCGGCAGCTTCGAGTTGACCTTCGACTCCCGGAACCGCAGGTTCGGTCCGATCAGCTGGGCCACGGCGTCCAGCGCCGGGTTGTCCCGCATGACCTCCAGAAAGAGGTCCGACACCTCGATCGGCGACGCCACCCGACGCAGGGCCGGCACAGCGGCCGAGTGTCCCGGCTCGACGTCGAACCGGGGCCGGTGGTCGAACGTCTCGCCGTAAGGGCCGTCGTACGAGCGGCTCTCCTCGACCCAGCCGTCGAACACGGCCCGCAGCCCGGCCAGGCGCTCGGGCGACAGGGCGTTCTCGACCAGCAGATAGCCGTCGCGCCGGTACCGCTCGACCTGCTCCGGGTCCAGCACCCGGGTCACGGCGTGCTCCACGGGCGCTGACGCTACATGGGCCGCTGCCCCGGGGCGGGGGGGTACTTGAACCACCCCCCGGGGTGGAGGATCATCAGGTCGTGGCCCTGACGCAGCGAGACCGAGACATCCTGGACTTCGAGCGGTCGTGGTGGACTGTCACCGCCCCGAAGGACGTCCAGATCCGCGAGCGGTTCGAGTTGTCGGCCACCCGCTACTACCAGCTGCTCGGCGAGCTGCTCGACGACGCCGAGGCCATGGCCTATGACCCGCTAGTCGTGCGCCGCCTCCAGCGCCAGCGCGATCGCCGTCGCAGGGCCCGCCTCGAACCTCGGGTGGTTGAAGAAGACGGCACCCGATGAGCGCCGCCCGCAGCCGTGGCGGCCTCGGACCGACCAACGTCGCGGCCGCCCCTCGGGCCTTCCTGCTGATCGGTGTTGCCATCGTCATCGGCCTTGTCCTGCTCTGGAAGGGTCTCGATACCTCTCCGTCCGGCCAGGCCCCCGCCCCGTCCGCCTCCGCCCCGACCACCGAGGCCCCGGACCCCGGCGATGCCGGCACGGGGGCCGGCTCCTCCAGCGGATCGACCGACACCACGCCGACCACCGCGGCCACCACACCGACCACCGTGGTACCCACCACGACGGCGCCCCCGATGCCCGAGCCCACCCACGCCCCCAACGAGGTGAAGGTGCTGGTGGCCAACGGGTCGGGCGTGTCGGGCGCCGCCGGCAAGGTCACCGACATGCTCAGCCCGCTCGGATGGGCCATGGAGTCGCCGGCCAACGCCGACAAGACGTCGATCAGCGGCATCTACTACAAGGCTGGCTACGCCCGCGACGCCCGGGTCGTCCAGGAGCACTTCGGCGAAGACCCGAACATCCTCCAGCAGATCCCGACCAGCGGCCTCGCCGTGCCGGCCAACGCCGAGGAGCGGGTGGCCAACGCCGACATCATCATCATCCTCGGCTCCGACCTGGCCATCCAGGGCGGCTGACCGGACCTGGCGGACGCCGGCTCGACCCGGAGGGTCCCGGTGAGGGAGTGCTACCGGTGAAGGTGGTGGCCGCCCCCGACAAGTTCCGCGGCACCGCGTCGGCCGCCGAGGTCGCTGCGGCGGTCGCCCGTGCCGTGGCCGTCCAAGGCGGCACCGCCGTCGAACTTCCCATGGCCGACGGGGGAGAAGGTCTCCTCGACGTCCTCGGCGGACCCGACCGGACCAGCACGGTGACCGGCCCCCTCGGCGACCCCGTGGAGGTCGGCTGGCGGCTGTCGGGCGGCACGGCGGTGGTCGAGATGGCCCGCGCTGCCGGGCTGGCCCTGGCTGGCGGCGCCGACGGGAACCTGCCGTTGGACGCCACCACCGCCGGGGTGGGTGAGTTGCTCCGCCACGCCGTGGAGGCTGGGGCCCGACGGATCATCGTGGGCGTCGGCGGCTCGGCCACCACCGACGGGGGCCTCGGGGCGCTCGACGCCATGGGGCCGCTGAGCCGGTACCGGGGTGTGGAACTGCTGGTGGCCTGCGACGTGCGGACCCGGTTCGTCGACGCCGCCGAGGTGTTCGGCCCGCAGAAGGGGGCAACCCCCGCCCAGGTCAGGATGCTGGCCGGACGCCTGGAGCGGCTCGCCCAGGTGTACGCCGAGCGGTACGACGTCGACGTGTCGGCCCTGCCCCGGGCCGGCGCGGCCGGCGGGCTTGCTGGCGGGCTGGCCGCTGTGGGCGCCGACCTGGTCGACGGCTTCGACCTGGTGGCCGAGGAGGTGGGTCTCGACAGGCACCTGCGCGACGCCGACCTGGTGGTCACCGGCGAGGGCTGGCTGGACGCCACCTCGTACGAGGGCAAGGTCGTCGGGGGCGTGGAGGCCTACGCCGCGGCGGCCGGCGTCCCGATGCTGGTGGTGGTCGGCGGGGCCGACCCGGACGTGGCCGCCAGGGGCGATGTGGTGTCGCTGGTCGACCGCTACGGACGCGACCGGGCCCTATCCGAGGCCCTGCCCCTGGTGGAGGAGGCCGTCGCCGCAGAACTGGCCCGTCGATAGCCTGCCGGCCATGGCCGTCACCATGCGCATCCCCACCACCCTCCGCCCCCTGACCGCCGGTCAGGCCGAGGTCGACGTCGAGGCCGGCACGGTCGGCGAGGCCCTCGGGGCGCTCGACGCCGTCCATCCCGGCTTCTCCGAGCGGATCACCGACGACGAGGGCGCCCTGCGCCGCTTCGTCAACGTGTTCGTCGACGACGAGGACGTGCGCTTCCTGGACGGCCTCGGCACCCCGCTGGCCGACGGTGCCACCGTCTCCATCGTGCCCGCCGTGGCAGGTGGCTGCTGAGAGCCAGCGACTGGGGCGTCTGACGCACGCCTCCGGGCCCGCCGCGGGCGGGCCGGACGTTGGAAAAACGTCGATCCGCTGATTGGATTGGCACTCGCATCAAGAGAGTGCCAACGGTCGCGCCCGTCGTGCCGTCGGCCCCTCCACGAGTTCCGACGACTTCCGACTGAGAGGTTTCGCTGATGGCCAAGATCATCACCTTCGACGAGACGGCCCGCCGCTCCCTCGAGCGGGGCATGAACCAGCTGGCCGACGCTGTGCGCGTCACGCTGGGCCCCAAGGGCCGCAACGTGGTCCTGGAGAAGAAGTGGGGCGCCCCCACCATCACCAACGACGGCGTCTCCATCGCCAAGGAGATCGACCTCGAGGACCCTTACGAGCGCATCGGCGCCGAGCTGGTCAAGGAGGTCGCCAAGAAGACCGACGACGTCGCCGGTGACGGCACCACCACGGCCACCGTGCTGGCCTGGTCAATGGTCCGCGAGGGCCTGCGTAACGTGGCCGCCGGCGCCAACCCGATGTCGGTCAAGAAGGGCATCGAGGCCGCCGTGGCCGCCGCCGTCGACGCCATCCGCGAGTCGGCCCAGGACGTGTCCAGCGACAAGGCCCAGATCGCCAACGTGGCCGCCATCTCGGCCGCCGACGATGAGATCGGCGCCATGATCTCCGAGGCCATCGACAAGGTCGGCAAGGACGGCGTCATCACCGTCGAGGAGGGCCAGACCTTCGGCATGGAGATGGACCTCGTCGAGGGCATGCGCTTCGACAAGGGCTACATCTCGCCCTACTTCGTGACCGACCCCGACCGCATGGAGGCCGTCATGGAGGATCCGTACCTCCTGTTCGTCGGCTCCAAGATCTCGGCCGTCCGCGAAATGGTCCCGGCGCTCGAGAAGGTCATGCAGACCAACCGCCCGCTACTCATCGTCGCCGAGGACGTCGAGGGTGAGGCCCTGGCCACGCTGGTCGTCAACAAGATCCGCGGCACCTTCAACGCGGCGGCCGTGAAGGCCCCCGGCTTCGGCGATCGCCGCAAGGCGATGCTGCAGGACATGGCCATCCTCACCGGCGGCCAGGTCATCTCCGAGGAGGTCGGCCTCAAGGTCGACGCCGTGTCGCTCGACATGCTCGGCCAGGCCCGCAAGGTCGTGGTCAGCAAGGACGAGACCACCATCGTCGAGGGTGGCGGTGACGAGGCCGACATCGCCGGCCGCATCTCCCAGATCAAGGGCGAGATCGACAACACCGACTCGGACTACGACCGCGAGAAGCTCCAGGAGCGCCTGGCCAAGCTGTCCGGCGGCGTCGCCGTCCTGAAGGTCGGCGCGGCCACCGAGGTCGAGCTCAAGGAGAAGAAGCACCGCATCGAGGATGCCGTGAGCACCACCAAGGCGGCCATCGAGGAGGGCGTCGTCGCCGGCGGTGGCGTGACCCTGCTTCGTGCCCAGGCCGCGGCGGCCGGTGCCGCCGACGACCTGGCGGCCGACGAGGCCACCGGTGCCCGCATCGTGGCCAAGGCGCTCGAGGGTCCGCTGACCCAGATCGCCGTGAACGCCGGCCTCGAGGGCGGCGTCATCGTCGAGAAGGTGCGCAGCCTCGAGGGCCCGGTCGGTCTCAACGCCGCCACCGGCGAGTACGAGGACCTGGTCGCCGCCGGAATCATCGACGCTGCCAAGGTGACCCGTTCGGCCCTGCAGAATGCCGGCTCCATCGCCGCGCTTTTCCTCACCACGGAGGCCGTCGTTGCCGACGCCCCGAAGGAGGACGCTGCGGGCGGCGGCATGCCGGACATGGATTTCTGATCTCCACGGAGATCGAACGGATGCGGGCGCCCTTCGGGGCGCCCGTTCCGCGTTTTCGGCCCGGAGCGGGTTCACTGGTGGCCATGGAACGTCGCATCGGCCTCTCTGGGAGGGCCGCAGCGTGAGCCGCGGTCGGACATCGCGGGTCCTGACCCGCCGTATCGACGGCGACGGCAACCGCCGCGTCCCCGACGAGCTCATCGTCGAGGAACCCATGTCGATCCGCCTCGACGGCGAGCTGGTGGCCACCACCATGCGCACCCCGGGCGACGACTTCGAACTGGCCGTCGGCTTCTGCGTCACCGAGGGCGTCCTGCACGACGCCCCCGTCCGGACCGTCCGCTACTGCGGGCAGGGCTCGGCGGCGGCTGCCGAGTACAACGACGTCACCGTCGAGACCGGTGGCCGGGCGCCGGCACCCACCCCCCGCCTCGGCCCCGCCTCCTCGTCGTGCGGCGTGTGTGGCACCGTGGCCATCGACGAGCTCCGGGAACGCCTCCGCCCCCTCGACGTCGAGCCGTTCGACGTGGACATGCTGGCCGGCATGGCCGACCGCATCGACGGGCAGGCCCTCTTCTCGACCACCGGTGCCGTCCACGCCGCGGTGGCCTTCGACCGCTCCGGCGAGCCGCTGCTCCTGCGCGAGGACATCGGGCGCCACAATGCCGTCGACAAGGTGGTGGGCCGCCTCCACCTCGATGGCCGACTCCCGGCCGGCGACCTCGGCCTGTGGGTCAGCGGACGGGCCTCGTTCGAGATGGCCCAGAAGGCGTGGGCGGCCGGCTTCGCCTGCCTGGTGGCGGTCAGCGGACCGTCCGCCCTGGCCGTCGACACGGCCCGGGTGGCCGGCCTGCAACTGGCCGGCTTCGCCCGTGGCGACCGCATCAACGTCTACACGGGCGACTGAGCCGCCCTCAGGGTCGGGTTCCTAGACTCGCCGGCGATGAGTACTCCCGTTTCCCCCTCGGACGGCCTGGGTGTCCTGCACCTCTTCCTGAAGGTCGGCCCGGGCTCCGACGCCGCCGCGGTGCGGGCCGCCGTGGCCACCGCGATGGAGGCGGGTGACCAGGTGGTCCCGGTAGCCGTCCTGGGCCACAAGGCCGACGTGGCTTTCATGGCCCTCGGCGACGACCTGTGGCGACTGCGCGACCTCCAGACCGCCCTGGTCGGTGCCGGCCTCGAGCTGCTCGACAGCTACCTCAGCCTCACCGAGGTATCCGAGTACGCCCAAGGCGTCCCCGACGAGATGAAGCGGGCCCGCCTCCACCCGGTGCTCCCGCCCGAGGACAAGCCGGCCTGGTGCTTCTACCCGATGTCCAAGCGTCGCGACGTGGGCGCCAACTGGTTCGAGCTGGAGTACGACGATCGGCACGAGCTGATGATGGAGCACGGCGCCTCGGGCCGGACCTTCGCCGGTCGCATCCTCCAGGTGGTCACCGGCTCGACGGGCGTCGACGACTTCGAGTGGGGCGTCACGCTGTTCGGCCGGCACCCCGATGACCTCAAGGACGTCGTCTACACCATGCGGTACGACCGGGCGTCGGCCCGCTACGGCGATTTCGGCACCTTCTACACCGGCATGGTCGACGACCTCGACGTCGTCCTGGCCCGGGTGGGCTGCACCTGACACGGACTGCCACGACCTGACCGGCGACCATGACCTCACCGCACCCCGACGACGCCGCCGCCGCCCTGGAGCGGCTCCGCTCCGAGGTGGCCGCCCACGACCGTCTGGTGGTGGCCTTCTCCGGTGGCGCCGACTCGGCCCTCTTGGCCCGCGTCGCCCACGACGAGCTGGGCGCCGAGCGGGTCCACGTGGTCACCGCGGTGTCGCCGTCGCTGGCCGCCGACGAACGCGACGACGCAGCTGCCCTGGCCGACGAGTGGGGCCTGCGCTGGTCGGCCGTCGAGACCTCCGAGGTGGAGGACGCCGCCTACCGGGCCAACGACGCGGACCGCTGCGCCCACTGCAAGGACGCCCTCATGGACGTGCTGGCCCCCCTCGCCGAGGCTGAGGCGGCCACGGTGGTCCTCGGCGTCAACGTCGACGACCTCGGCGACCACCGGCCCGGCCAGACAGCGGCGGCCGCCCGGGGCGCCAGGTTCCCCATGGTCGACGCCGGCCTCACCAAGGACGACGTGCGGGCCGCCTCGCGCCACCTCGGCCTCCGCACCGCCGACAAGCCGGCCGCCGCCTGCTTGGCCTCGCGCATCCCCTATGGCACGACGGTCACCGTTGACCTGCTGTCCACCGTGGAACGGGCGGAGGCCGCCCTGCGACGCCTCGGCTTCGACGACCTCCGGGTCCGTCACCACGGCGACACGGCCCGCATCGAGGTGCCGCTGGACCGATTGGCCGACGTGGTCGACTTCCGGGACGATGTGGTCGCCGCCCTGCGGGGCGCCGGCTACCGCTACGCCACCCTCGACCTCGAGGGCCTGCGTTCCGGAAACCTCAACGCCGTCCTGGGCCACGGCCCTGCCACCTGACCGGGTTCCGATCGGGCACCAGCCCTGACCGGATCAGTTCACAGATCCGAAACACGGGTGTGACGACCGTGTGATCCGGTCCGGCGATTCTTCGACGGTACGAACCCACCCGCGCCCGGCGCGGGCCGTCGAAAGGAAGCTCGAATGGAATCCGGTGACCTCGCCTGGATGCTGACCAGCACCGCCCTCGTGGTGTTCATGGTTCCGGGACTCGCCCTCTTCTACGGGGGAATGGTCCGATCCAAGAACGTCCTCAACATGCTGATGATGAACGTGTACTGCATCGGCATCGTGCCCATCGTCTGGGTACTCGTCGCGTACTCGCTGGGCAACTCGCCCGACGGCGACGGGTTCCTGGGCGGGGACTGGATCGGCAACCTCGACGCCATCGGCCTCAAGGGCCTGTCCGGCGACACTGAGTCGCTGGTCTTCGTGGCCTTCCTCATGACCTTCG
>PBUO01000060.1 GCA_002727895.1 Acidimicrobiaceae bacterium
CGTGCCCGGCGTAGGTGTAGTCGGACTGCTCGATCGGCTTGTCACTGCGTCCGAAGCCCACCAGGTCGGGCACGACGACCCGGTGGCCGGCGTCGACCAGCACCGGGACCATGTGGCGGTACAGGTACGCCCAGGACGGCTCTCCGTGCAGCAGCAGCACCGGGTCGGCATCGGGCGGTCCCTCGTCGAGGTAGTGCATCCGCAGCGTTCCCCTCTGGCCGTCGGGCACCTCGGCGTAGTGCGGGGCGAAGTCGAAGTCGGGCAGGTCAACGAAGCGCTCGTCCGGGGTGCGGAGGGTCTGCATCCGACCGAGTGTCATGGCGACCCCGGAGCGCTGCCAACATGGCCGGTCCAGCATCCGCGACCGAGACCCTGGAGGCAGCCGTGGTCCCCCTCGACGAGACGTACGACGGGACATTCCCGTTCACCCCCCACACCTTCGATGGGCACGGCTTCGTCCAGCACTACGTGGACGAGGGGCCCCGGGACGCCGAACCGATCGTGCTGCTGCACGGCGAGCCCACATGGGGCTACCTATACCGGAACATGATCGGGCCTCTGTCGGAGCACCACCGGGTGGTCGTCCCCGACCACATGGGCTTCGGAAAGTCGGAGACCCCGCAGGACCGCGAGTACACGCTGCAGGCCCACACCGAGAACCTGGTTGCCCTCATCCAGGACCTCGACCTGACCGACATCACGTTCTTCGGCCAGGACTGGGGTGGGCCGATCGCCACGGCGGTCACCGTGCGGCACCCGGAGCGGGTCGAGCGCCTCGTCTACGCCAACTCGCTGGCCGGCTACGGACGGATCTCCAACGACGACGCCACGCCGATGTCGGAGTCCCGGTGGTTCTCGTGGATCGGCGGAGGCCTCGAGTCGGGGCGCACTGCCGACGTGCTGTTGAACCTCGGCTCGACCGTGTTGTCGGTGATGAAGATCACCGGATTCACCAACTCGGCCGCCGTGGACGACACGTGGATCCGGGCCTACTCGGACCCGTTCCCCGACCGGGCGTCGGCCATCGGCGGGCTGGAGTTCCCGCTCGACGCGTACCTCGGACGGATCGCCGAGTACGTGATCGCCGGGGCGGGCGGCGTGCCCGACCTGGTGGCCAAGCCGGCCATCCTGCTGGAGGGCATGGAGGACGCCGCCATCCCACCGGACCGGGCCATCGCCGACTTCCGGGCCCTCTGGCCGGGCGGCCAGGTGGTCGAACTGCCGGGCGTCGGCCACTACTGCCAGGAGGATGCCCCCGACGCCCTGGTCGCTCATGTCCAGGAGTTCATCCGGACGAACCCCTGACTGCTCCGGCCTTGCCCTCCGGGGGGGGCATGGAGCCATGCTCGGGTCGGGCGACCGAGGGTGTCGCCGGCCACCGGGACCAGGCGGGAGAACCCATGGAGACCTTCGACTTCCTCGACCAGGTTATGACCCTGTTCGGCGACCTGACCGACGGCACGGCCGAGGACCGACTCGACGACCCGACGCCGTGCGACGAGTGGAAGGTCCGCCACCTGTTGGGCCACGCCATCGGCGCCGCATACGTCTACGCCAACGTCATGCAGGGCACAAACGAGATGGTCCCGGGCAGTACCCCTCCCGACCTGGACCGGCTCGGGTCGCTGGTCGGCGAGAACCACCGGGCGGCGGTCCGGGGCGCCTTCGCCCACCTGCGCGATGCCGGCGGTGCCGTCGACGACCTCGATGCTCCGGCCTCCACCTTCTGGGCAGAGGGCAGCCTCGACTGGGTGCTCCGCATGTGGGCCAACGACTTCCTCGTCCACTGCTGGGACCTGGCCACCGCCACCGGCCAAGACCTCGCCGTGCCCGACGACCTGGCCCAGGCGGGGCTGGACCTGTCCTACGACTACGTGGTCGAGGTCTCCCGGCCTGCAGGCCGGGTCAGCCCGGCCACCGAGGTCGGCGATGGGGCCACGACCTTCGAGCGCCTCGTCACCCACTACGGACGCAGCCTCTAGGCGGTCTCTCCCCCGTCGACCCCGCCGAGGTGGGAGTTCGGGTCCGCCGGCTCCTCGTCGGGCCAGTTGGTGCGCCACACCTCGGCCTGGACGTACCCCATGGGGATCGACCGGGCCACGAAGCCGTCGACCGGTACGACGAGCGGTTCGGCCACCACGGCGTAGTTTGGCACCACGAAGAACGGTGCCGCGTAGCGCTCGGCCCCCTCGGGATTGGCCACCCGGTGGGGCGTCGAGACGAGGCGCCCACCCGTCCACACCTCCAGGACGTCGCCCACGTTGACCAGCAGGGCATCGGCCGGACACGCCGCCTCCACCCATTCCCCCTCCCTGGTCCGGACCTCCAGGCCCCCGACCGGGTCCGGGTCGAGCACGGTGACCACGGTGATGTCCTTGTGGGGGTGGAATCCAGGCGANGGGTCATCGGGCCGGCGCGGCGGGTAGTGCAGCAGGGTGCTGTTGGTGAGCGGCGCCTCTAGGGCGGCGCCCAGGACGCTGCGGTCCAGGCAGAGGACGGGGGCCACGCCGTCCAGCAGTCGGTCCACGAAGCCGTCCATGGCCGCCCACCACGACGCCACCACCGCCGGCATGTCCGGCACGTGGTCGGGCCACCGGTTCGTCCCGTACAGGTCGCACTCGGCGCGGGCCGGATGGCCGGGCGGGCACTCCCAGTGCAGCTTGTAGCCCTCGAAGGCGTCGGGCGCCGTCCCGTCGGCATCGCTCCGGTTCGGGGTGAAGAACCGGAGCGGGATGAACCCCCGGTAGTTCGTCCGCTCCACGGCCTGACGGCGCTTGGCGTCCTCGTTGACGGCGAACAGGTCGACGAGCAGGCCCCGCATCGCCCCGAGGTCGGCGTCGGGCACGCCGTGGCCACGGACCGCCACGAAGCCGACGGCGGAGAGTCCCTCGACCAGACCGTGGGCGTCCTCCAGGTCGACGACCGGGACACCGGTCGTCCGCACCGGTCCCTCCTCCAACCGGTCAGATGATCGGCAGTTCGGCCGGAGCCCGGCGGGAGAGCATCTCGGGGCCGTCGGCCCGGACCACCAGGTTCTCCTCGTGGACCATCATCCGGCCGGGCGCCCACGTGAGGCCCGGCTCCAGGGTGAGGACCATGCCCTCCTCGATGACCGTNCCGTCGTCCGCGGTGTGCGACGGCCACTCGGTGACCTGCATGCCCAGGCCGTGGCCGAGGCGCCCCACCGAGTTGCCCAGCGACCCGCCGGCGTCCAGCACGTCGGCCATGGCCCGCCACAGGTCCCTGGTCGTCGCNCCGGGACGGCAGGCGGCCAGCCCGGCCTCCGTGGCGTTCCACACCGTCTCGTAGGCCCGACGGGCGCCGTCGTCGGCGTGGTCGAACGCCACGTACCGGTCGAAGTCGCTGGAATAGCCGTCGTACATGGACCCGGTGTCGAACATGAGCAGGTCGCCGGGTTCGATCACCCGATCCGACGGCTGCTTGATGATGTCGTCGAAGCCCGGTCCGGTCGCCCCCACNAGGTACGGGACNTCGTCGGCGCCCCGGTGGAGCAGGTCGACCTTGAACGCCGTGAAGGCCTCCCGTTCGGTCATGCCCACCGACAGCAGGTCCCCGATGCCCTCGAAGGCCCCGGACACCACGTCGCAGACGTGGGCCACCTTGGCCACCTCGCGCTCGGACTTGACCATCCGCAGGCCGCGCACGATGTCAGTGGCGTCGACGAAGGCCGCCGGGGCGATTCGGGCCCGCAGGGCGTCGAGGTCGGCCAGCGGCATCCGGACGTGGGTCTCGTGGCCCATGGGGAGGCCGATCCGGACCCCGTCGCCGTCGGAACCCGCGAGCCCGCCGGCCAGCTCGTCGAGGGTGTCGGCCAGCAGGGCCAGNCCGTCGTCGGCCGGTCGGGGCGCCGGCCAGGTGCGGACGTCGTCGACCCACGTGGTGCCCATGGCCGAGGCGCCGATCCCGGGGATGACCGCCACGGGCTTCCCTTCGGCGGGCAGGACCACGAACCACGGCCGGGTCGGGCTCTGCCAGAACGGGGTGTGGAAGCCGGTCAGGTAGCGGACCTCCGGCTCTGTGCAGACCAGCAGGGCGGCCAGGTCCCGTTCGGCCATGCGGGCCTGCGCCCGCGCCGCCCGGTCCTCGAACTCGGCGACCGGGAAGCCACGCTCGGGCGCCGTCACGAGCCGGACCCCACCGGTCGTCCGTCCAGGCCGAGGCCGTAGAGGCGCCCCAGACCGTCGACGGCGTCGTCGATGCCGGCCAGGCGCAGCAGGTGCCACCCGAAGGCCAGGTTGCTGGACACCACGGGCACGCCCAGCTCGTCCTCCAGGGCGCCGGCGACGCCGAAGGCCCGAAGGCTGGTGCACGACACGAACACGGCGTCNGGGCGGCCTCCCCCCGCCGCCTCGGCGTNGGCCACCATGCGGCGCACGGCGTCGGCCACCGACGCCTCGGTGATGCGAGCCACCGTGGCGTCGCTCTCCTNGAGGAACGACCCGGCGGCCACCACGTCGAGGCCCCGGTCGGCCAGCAGCCCGACGATGCCCGCCGTNACCTCGGCGCTGTACGGCGTCACCACGGCCACGCTCCGGGCGTCGAGTGCCGACAGGGCGGCCAGGACGGCTGAGATGGGGTTGGTGTTGGGCACGTCGGGATGGGCGACCCGCAGGGCGTCCGCCACCCGCTGCTCGCCGATCAGCGTGGAGGCCGACGTGCACCCGTAGCCGAGCACGTCGATGCCCAGGGCGGCGGGCAGCAGGCCGGCGGCGTCGGGGATGCGGGCCTCCATGGCCCGCAGGGTCTCCGGGGTGACCCGGTCCTCCATGGGGATGCGGGTGGCGAAGGCGGCCACCCCGTCGGGCCACAGCGAGGCCAGCTCGGCCTCCACGGTCTGGTCGTTCTCCAGCACCACCAGGCCAACCCGGGCCCGTGCGCCGAACCCGGCGTCAGTGGCCACGTCCAGGGCCACCAACTGGCGCTCGGGCGCGGTTGTCACGACGGCACGCCCCGGGCCTGCTGGTCGAAGAACGACGCCGTCTCCGGCACTTCGGCGATGGGCATCTCGTAGGCCACACAGCGAATCCGGCCCGTCGCCTCGCCCCGCACCACCTCGCCCTCGTGCACGCTGGGAAGGTGGTTCGGGTGGAGGATCCGGCTGTCCTCCGACCGGTAGCTGAAGATCGACAGGGTGCGGGGCACGTCGGTCAGGTTGGGGGCCGAGCCGTGCACCAGGCGGGTGTGCATCAGGCAGGCCNTCCCGGCCGGGCCGTGGCAGGCCACCGGCTCGTCGAGGCCGGCCAGGTCGTCGTCGACGATGGTGCCGGTGAACACGCCGTACTGCCAGTGGTCGAAGATCGGCCCCCGGTGGGTGCCGGGCACCACCTCCAGCGGCCCGTTCTCCGGGGTCACGTCGTCCACGAACAGCAGCACAGCCAGCATGTCGTCGTTGGTGTGGGCCTCGTAGGCGAAGTCCTGGTGGAACTTGATCTCGGTGGCCGTGCCGGGCTGCTTGCAGTTGGTCTTGACGTTGTTGACCTCGACGTTGGGACCGACGAGCTGCGCCGCGGCGTCGACCAGCGGACTATCCCGCATGACCCGCAGGTGCACGTCGCACACCTCCTGTGGCGAGGCGACCCGTCGCAGCGCCGGGGCGTCGGCCGAGTGGCCGGGCTGGACGTCGAACCGGGGGCGGTGGTCCATGGTCTCGCCCCACGGCCCGTCGTGGCTCCGGCTCTCCTCCACCCAGCCGGCGACGGCTGCCCTGAGGTCCGCCAGGTCCTCGGGCGACACGGCGTCGTCCATCACCACGTAGCCGTCGCGCCAGAAGGCCTCGACCTGTTCGTCGCTCAGCGGTCCCATACGCGGAAGTCTGCCCGAAACCCGTTCAGGCGTCGCCCGATTCGAGGCCTGATGCGGGATCCGATTCGGCATCCAGGTGGCGCTCGTAGTGCTCGATCGGTGGCGGTTCGGACCGCATCTCGTCCACGGCCCGCCGGACGTCGACCACCGCGGCCTCCAGGAGGTCCGCCGCCGTGGCCTCGTCGATGCCGTAGGGAAGGGTGTCGAGCAGGTCCTGGAGTCGGCCCACCCCCCGCCAGGCGGCGTGGCGGGCCCATTCCGCGGCCAGCACGGCCGGATCATCCACGCCGACCAGGTCCTGCGAGCGGGACTGGTCGTCCCCGCTGCGGTCGAGGGCCACGTAGCCGTTGACCATGGTGATCCGCTCTGCCGGCTCGTCCAGCGGTCCGCCCCGGTGGACGACCATGTTGCCGTGCAGGGCGATGGCCCAGCCGGGGCCGCCGAACTCGGGGGCCTGGACCCGGTCGGTCGGCGGCCGCTCCCCCGCCGTGGCCAGCTCGGCCGCCTCGGCCTTCGTCCCCAGGAACACCTCGAATCGTCCACCGGGCAGGGTCCGGGGGTCGCTGACCGGCATGACGTAGTCCAGAGCCAGCGTGTCGTGGTGCCACTTGTCGACCGCCTCGCCCACGGTGGTCGGCTCGTAGTTCAGGTGGCCGAGGTGGACCGGCATGGTGTGGGGCGCCACGTCGACCCCGTAGACGGCCGACATCACGTCGGTGACCTCCGGGGCCAGGCACAGGTCGCGCAACCACCGGGACCGGTGGCAGCCGCCGCGCACCATGTTCTCGATCCGCTCCCGGGCCCGGGCCTTGAACGGCCGGAGCCGTCGAGCCACGTCGAGCAGCACCGCCGCGCCCTCGTCGGACAGGATCCGGAAGGGCGACGAAAAGGCCACCGGCGTGGCCGTGGGGGCGAAGTCGGCCTCGTCGTAGCCCAGCTCGGCCAGCATCACCACCTCGCCGGGCGGCTGGACGTCGAGGTGGCGGTCGGGGTCAAAGGCCGGCTCGTCGTCGAACCACTCGTAGCCGGGTGGCCTGGCCTCAGGGAACGGCAGGGCTCCTCCGGGGCGGCCAATAAACCCGGAGGTCTCCGACGGCCGGTTCACAGGTGCCGGGATCACAGGTACTGGAGGAGTCGGCGAGCGTCGAGGAGGGCCGAGGCCACGTCGCGGCTGGCCACGCAGTCCCCCACCCGGAAGACGAGCGGGCCGCCGCCCCCGCCGAGGTCCGCGTAGGCCGGCTGGGGCCGGCCGGCGGCCAGGGCCTCGAGCTCGGTAACGCCATCGTTGGTCGAGTCGGGCCGCAGGGCGGTGAACAGGTCCTCGTCGGGAACCACGCCGTGCTCGACGACCACGTGGTCGACGAGGCGCTCCAGCTGGGCCCGGGTGTACTCGTTGACCAGCACGGCCCGCAGCCTGCCACCGTCGGCCGCCTCGACGCGGACCAGGCGGTGGTCGGGGGTCATGGCCACCCCACCGTCGTAGAGCATCCGCAGGTACGCCGGACCCAGTGGCGTGGCCAGGTCGAAGCCCACGTGCCGGTCCGGCGTGGCCACCTCCACCTCGCATCCGCCGGCCTCCAGCAGGTGCTCGACCACGGCCAGGCCGCGCTCGGCCCCGTGGTCGTCGGCCACCAGGACCTGGCCGGTCGGTCGTACGTGGCCGCCAAGCACGTCCCACGACGAATGGACGAGGTCCGCCCCGGCGTCGAGCACCCAGGCGGGGTCCGGCTGGCCGCCGGTAGCCACCACGACGACCTCCGGAGACTCCAGCCACACCTCCTCGGCGCCGACCGGGCTTGACAGGCGGACGTCGACGCCGGCCCGGTGCACCTCGTCGACCAGCCAGTCGACCAGGCCGGCCACCTCCTTCTGCCGCTCCGCGACCCGGGCCATCAGTACCAGCTGGCCCCCGAGCCGGTCCCCGGCCTCGAACAGCACCACGTCATGGCCCCGCTCGGCCGACACCCGCGCCGCCTCCAGGCCGGCCGGTCCGCCGCCCACCACCACGACCCGCCGGGCCGGCCCCGCCGCACGCACCACCAGCTGGGGCACGGTGGCCTCCCGGCCGGTGGCCGGGTTCTGGATGCACACCGAGTCCAGGCCCAGGTGCAGGCGGTTGATGCACAGCGAGGCCCCTACGCAGGTCCGGATCCGGTCGGCCTCGCCCCGCTCCAGCTTGGCCACCAGGTGGGGGTCGGCCAGATGCGCCCGGGTCATCCCCACCAGGTCGACGGCCCCCGATTCGACGGCATGGCGGGCCGTGGCCACGTCGGTCACCCGGGTGGCGTGGAGGATTGGCACGTCGGTGGCTGACCGCACGGCGGCGGCCACCGGCAGGTAGGGCGCCAGCGGTGTGCCGGCCGGCGGGATGGCCTTCGACAGGCCGTCGTCGGTGGCCAGCGCCGGACCGGCCACGTTCAGGAAGTCGAGCAGCCCCGATGCGGCCAGGCGCACGGCGATCCCGCAGCAGTCCTCCTCGGTGAGGCCGCCCGGTCGATCCTCGGTGCCCAGCATCCGCAGCCCCACCAGGAGGCGCCCGTCGGCCGCGGCCCGGACCGCCTCGAGCACCTCGACGGTGAGCCGCAGGCGGTTGTCCAACGAACCGCCGTACCCGTCGGTGCGGCGGTTGACCAGCGGCGACCAGAACTGGTCGAGGAGGTGGCTGGTGGCCAGCAACTCGATGCCGTCCAGGCCGGCGTCGGTGGCCCTCCGGGTGGCCGCAGCGAAGTCGTCGACCACCCTGGCCAGGTCGGCCGGCTCGGCCTGCTTGGGCCAGAACCGGTGCATGGGCTCGCGTGCCGGCGACGGTGCGATGGTGGGCAGCCAGTCGCCGTCGTTGGAGACGTTGCGTCGGCCCATATGGGTGAGCTGGCACATGATGGCCGCCCCGTGTCCGTGGATCCGGTCCACCATGTCGGCCAGCGGGTCCACGACGGCGTCGGTGGCGAACGACAGTTGGCCCCAGAGCGACGCCGAGTCGACCGACACGTTGGACGACCCGCCGATCATGGTCAGGCCGATCCCGCCGAGGGCCTTCTCCTTGTGGTAGCGGACATACCGGTCGCTGGGCGTGCCGTCGACGTTGTAGCCCGGCGAGTGGCTGCTGGAAAAGACCCGGTTGCGCAGCCGCAGCCCCGCCAGGTCGAATGGTTCCAGGAGCGGGTCGCCCATGACGATCGGACCGGTCGGCGGCCGGTCAGCCTCCGACGGGGTGCGGGGTTCCCAGAAACACTGCTCCCCATACGGGTACGTCGGGCTGCTGGGCCGATGCCACTGCGGTGCCGGTGGGCCAGCCGGTCTCCATGGTGTGAATCCGTCGTGACATGTCGACGGTCAGGATCGGGCCGCTCATCGTCCGGAGTCTCCCGCGATCATGCCGACCCATCCGTCATCAGGAATCCCCCCATCAG
>PBUO01000122.1 GCA_002727895.1 Acidimicrobiaceae bacterium
ATTGAAATTGTTCAGGGTCTGTCCAGCGACGACTCGCGATCGTCAGGTGGACAGCCCGCACTGGCTTTTTCGTCCTCTATCCCGTTTTCAAGGAGCACCCGGAGACCGATGGCCTCCCGGCACACGCAGACGCCCGAGACGAACCCGGATGACGGCGGTGGTGCCCTCAACCCGCTCCAACGATTCGATCCGAACGGACCTGCCGCTGGGCGGGTTCCCACGCTATGGGAGCGGGTTGCGCCGGTCAAGACCGACCCCGTTCCCGTGGGTGGAGCAACGCTACCCATCGCGCCGACGGCCCCCAACCCGTGTCACCCCGAATTTCGCGGAGACAAGGTGACGCGCTGCACCTCGGGCACCTCGGCGACCGGAGTCCGCATTCAGAAGCCGGGAGGCCTCAGGTGACGACCAGGAGGTGCCGGTTGCGCTTGCCCTTCTGGAGCAGGACCAAGCGGCCGTCGACCACGGCGTCGCCGGGCAGCGCCGTGGCGTCCTCGGCCACCCGGCTGCCGTTGACCCGAACGCCGCCTCCGGCCACCGTCCTGCGGGCGTCGCCACGCGACGAGCAGAGGCCGGACACGCTGAGGGCATCGATGAGGGACTCGTCGCCGGCCAGATCTGCCGCGGCCACCTCGGTCTCGGGGACCACGCCCCGCAGCGCGTCGAGCACCTCAGCAGTCGGCGCCTCGGACCCAAACAGGCCCCGGGCCGCCAGGCGTGCCCGATGGGTCGCGTCCTCGCCGTGGACCAGGGTGCAGACCTCGTCGGCCAGGCGCTGCTGGGCTAGGCGACGCTCCGGCGCGGCACCGTGTTCCGCCACCACGTCGGCCACCTCTTCCACCGGCACCAGGGTCAGCTGCAACAGGAACCGCTCGACGTCCCGATCGTCGACGTTCACGAAGTACTGGTGGAGTTCGTAGGGCAGGGTCCGGCCCGGCGATAGCCACAGCGTCCCGTCGGCCGTCTTCCCGAACTTGGCTCCGTCGGCCCGGGTCACCAGCGGAACGGTCAGGCCGTGGGCCGTGGCCGCCGACCGGCGCCGGATCAGGTCGATGCCGGCCGTGATGTTCCCCCACTGGTCCGACCCCCCGACCTGGATCTCGCAGCCGTGGCGGGCGTGCAGTTCGTAGAAGTCGTTGGCCTGGAGGAGCATGTAGCTGAACTCGGTGAACGAGATGCCCTGGTCGCCGGCCAGCCGGGCTCGGATGGACTCCTTGCCCAACATCGTGCCGACGGTGACGTGCTTGCCCACGTCCCGGAGGAAGTCGAGGACCCCCACCCCCTCGGTCCACTCCCGGTTGTCGAGGAGCAGGGCAGGCTCGTCGCCGGGACGAAGCCCACCCTCGAAGCGGAGGAACGACCGCAGTTGCGCGGCCACCGCCGCGACGTTGTGGGTCAAGGTCTCTCCGTCCAGCAGGTTGCGCTCGTCGGACCGTCCACTGGGATCGCCCACCATGCCGGTGGCCCCACCGGCCAGGGCGATGGCCCGGTGACCGGCGTCCTGGAAGCGGCGCAGCAGGAGCAAGGGGACGAGGTGGCCGATGTGGAGGCTGTCGGCCGTCGGATCGAAGCCGCAGTAGACGGTGACCGGGCCCAGGTCGTCGGCGGCATCCAGACGGGCCCTCAAGGCATCGGCGTCGGTGCTGTCCTGGACCAGGCCGCGGGCCGCCAAGTCATCGAGGATCGCTGCGCTCACGCCCCCCAGTATGGAGCCTCGGACCCCCCGGCTGACGCCCCACCGGGACCAAGCCGGGCCAGACTGGTCCGATGCCGGCGACCCCCCGACGCCCCCTCCTCTGGGCCGCGCCCCGGTTCCGCCCGCATGCACCCCCCGTCCGACGGCCGGCCGGTTGGGTGGGCGTCCTACTGGCCCTGGCCGCCACGGCCACCTCCTGCTACCGCTACGAGGCCCGCGAGTTCGAGATCACCATCCCCGAGCAGGCCGAGTCGTCGGTTGTCGTGGACAGGCGCGGCCGTCCCATCACGACGCTGGTCGCCCCCGAGAACCGCACCAGCGCCCGCACGCTCGACGAGATCCCCGAACTCGTCCGACAGGCGGTCATCGCCATCGAGGACGAGCGCTTCTACGTCCACGACGGCATGGACCTCAAGGCCATCGTCCGGGCCGCCCGCTCCAACCTGGAGGCCGGCGGCATCAGTCAGGGCGGCTCCACCATCACCCAGCAGTACGTGAAGTTGGCCATCATCCAGAACTCGGAGCAGACGGCCAGCCGCAAGCTGGAGGAGATCTGGTACTCCACCCGCCTGGAGGACCGGTACAGCAAGGAGTTCATCCTCCTCCAGTACCTCAACACGGTGTACTTCGGCCACGGCGCCTACGGGGTCAAGGCGGCCGCCCAGACGTACTTCAACAAGGACATCTCCCAGGTGAACCTTTCAGAGGCCGCCCTGCTGGCCGGGATCATCCAACTCCCTGGCCGGTACAACCCGTTCGTCAACTACTCCAAGAGCCTGAAGCGCAGCCACCAGGTGCTCGACCGGATGCTGGCCAACGACTACATCACCGTCGAGCAGCGCGACGCCGCGCTGGCCAGCCCGCCCCGCCTCGAGGAGTACACCAACCGCCTCGAGACCCGGTATCCGGCCGGCCACTTCGTCGAGGAGGTCCGCCGGTGGTTCCTCGACAACCCGGCCTTCGGGGCCAGCCGGGGCGTTCGGGAACGCCTGCTGTTCGAGGGCGGGCTCCGCATCGAGACCACGGTGGACCTGGACCTCCAGGCGGCGGCCGAACAGGCCGTCGAGACCCACATGCCGGCCGGCCGGGGCCATCCCGACGCCGCGGTGGTCCTGCTGGAGACGGGCACCGGCAAGGTCCTGGCCATGGTGGGTGGGCGGGACTTCTTCGCCGACGACGAGGACGCCAAGGTGAACCTGGCCGTCGGCTCCGGACGACAGGTCGGCTCCTCGATGAAGCCAGTGGCCCTCGCCGCGGCCCTCGAGGCCGGCTGGCGGATGACCGCCACCTACCCGGCACCCAACGTGCTGGAGTTCGAGATCCCCGGCGCCGACGAGGACAACAAGGTGTGGCGGGTCACCGGCGGCGTCAACGGCCACGACGCCACCGAGGCCCGCTTCGAGCACGGCCTCCAGGCCCTTCTGCAGTACTGGCTCCGTGAGGAGCACACCGACGTCCCCGACGGCCATGCCGAGACCATCCGCATCGAGAAGGAGCGCGACGGCGAGACCGAGGTGACCTACCAGGAGGTGGACCTGTCACAGTGGGTGGCCAATCGCCGATGGGACCACGACCGAGAGCAGCTCTTCGCCGACCGGGTGGAGCAACTGGAGGCCATCCCCACCTGGTCGTGGGACCCCCCCGACGGAGGCGAGCTCGTCCCCCCGCCGGACGCCGAGGAGGTGACCCTCATCCGGGCCACCCGAAGTTCGCTGAACACCGTCTACGCCCAGCTCAGCATGGAGCTCGGCGCATACCGGACGAGCAGCATGGCCCGACGGCTGGGGATCCGATCCCCCATCCAACCCGTCAACTCCAACGTGCTGGGCACCTCGAACGCCACCATGCTCGACATGGCCACCGCCTACCACACCATCGCCAACCGGGGCGTGGCCATCGCACCCAGCTACGTCTCCAGGGTGACCCGGGCCGACGGCACCACCCTGTGGTCGTGGACCCGGACGCAGTCCCGGGCCATCGACGCCCGCCTGGCCGACCGCATGACGTGGATCCTGGAGGGCACCGTCGAGCAGGGCACGGGCTGGCGGGCCCAGCTGGAGGGTCGGCCGGCCGCCGGCAAGACCGGCACCACCCAGAACTACGCCGACGCCGTGTTCGCCGGGTACACGCCGCAGGCCACCGCCGCGGTCTGGGTCGGCTTCCCCGAGGCCCAGATCCCGATGATCCCGCCCACCACAGAGCGAAAGGTGTACGGCGGCACCTGGCCGGCCATGATCTGGAAGGACGTTATGGATGCCGCCCACTTCGGGATGCCCGTGGAGGACTTCCCTGGCCTGCCCACCGACTTCCCGACGGTCGTCGCGCCGGCAACGGCCGGTCCGGTGGGGCCCGCGGTCGCCGAGGCGGACGCCGGGGTCGACCCCGAGCCCGGCTCCGATGCCACCACGACCTCGCTGCCCTCGGGGATGGTGGCCACCCCCGAGGTGGTCGGCCTGACCCTGGCTAACGCCCAGAACCAGTTGGCGGGAGCCGACCACGGCGTCTGGATCGCCGAGGTGCGGGAGATCGAGGCGTCTGGCACGGAGCCGGGGACCATCCTCCGCCAGGAGCCGACGTCGGGCACGGCCATGGCCGAGGGCGGCACCCTGATCGTCGACGTGGCTGTGGAGCCGCCCGAGGCCGAGCCGGTGGACGTGCCCGACGTTACCTGGAGCCTTCTCCTAGAGGCCCGGCCGGTGCTGGAGTCGCTCGGGCTGGGCTTCGCGGTGACCATCGTGGCCGACCCCGACCAGCCCGATTGGGAGCCCAACCTCATTTGGAAGCAGGACCCCCTCCCGAACGCCGTGGTGGCACCCGGGACCGTTGTCGAACTGTGGGTGACGCCGTGACCGCGAACCACCGGACCCTCGTCCTGCGGGCCTTTCTGGCCGTGCTTGTGGGGGCCATGGGGGTGCTGTGGGTGTACGCCTTCTTCCTTGCCCCGTCGGGCAACCCGGACCGCGTTGAGGACCGGGCATGGGCCACCGCAGCGGAGGCCCGGTGTGCGCAGGCGTTGTCCGAAATCGCCCTGCTTCCCACCGCTGCGTCGGCCCCCGACCCCGCCACCCGGGCCGACGATCTCGACGAGGCCACAGCGGTGGTCCGCGCCATGGTCGACGACCTGGCCGCCCTCAGCGGGGGTAGCGAAGACGACCGGGACCTGGTGGCCCACTGGCTGGCCGACTGGGAGGTCTACGTGGCCGACCGCCTGTCCCACGCGGAGCGGCTCCGCACCGAGGGCGACGTGAAGCCCCTGCTCACCGCGCTGGCCAGCGGGGCGGGCAGCGTGCTGGAGCGGATGAACGGCTTCGCCCGGGTCAATGACATGGAGTCGTGCCTGGATCCAGGGGACATGTAGCCGGGTTCAGGATCCCTCGTCCAGCCTGCGGAGGCCTCGCTCCGCGAGTCGCAGGAGCCCGGCGTCGGCACCCAGGCTGGCCAACTCGTCCACGGCCACCCAGCGGAGGGACTCCGACTCGTGGTTGCCGACCGGCACCGCTCCGGGCGGTGCGACGACCAGGAAGCGCACGTCGTGGTGCTCGTGGGCGTCCTCGGCCGGCGGATCGACCACGTGGACGTCCAGGTCGACGGCCGGTGACACCACCCGCAGGTCCTCGATCCCCGTCTCCTCGGTGGCCTCACGCAGGGCCACCCGGGCCAGGTCGCCGTCGCCGTCGGCGTGGCCGCCGGGCTGCAGCCACCGTCGGAGCTTGGCGTGGAACAGGACGAGGATCCGCCGGTCGGAGGGGTCGACGACCAGCGCCGAACCGGTCAGGTGGCCGGGGCGACAGGTCCGATCCAGCGGCCCGGGCTCCCGACCATCGCAGGCATCGAGCAGGGCCAGGATCCGGTCGCGTTCGGGGCCCGGTGGCCCGGCCTCCACGAACGGACGGGGATCGACCGCAGGCCGCTCTGCCCGCTCCAGGTAAGCCGCCAACTCCGGATCAGCCACCTAGGTGGGCCCGGATGGCCGCTGGGGGTGGGATGGGGACGTGGTCGCCCACGCTCACCCCCACGTAGTACACAGTGGCCTCCAACACGAGTCGGTCGCCCACCCGGGCCTCGAAGGCCACGTCGAAGGAGGTGGTGCCCCACCGGATCACCTCGGCGGTCACCGTCAGGACGTCGCCGATGCCGGCCGAGCCGTGCCACGTCAGGTCGGCCCGCCGCAGCATGATCTCCCAGCCCGTCTCCTCGAAGTCGCCATCGAGGGTCCGCAGCCACGTGTCGGAGACGTCGTCGAGGTAGGCGAGGTAGTGCGCGTTGAACACCACCCCCTGGGCGTCGACCTCGCCGTAGCGGATCCGGATGTCCTGTGTGTAGCCCATGGCGGGTTCCCGGTGGTCCAGCCTGCTCAGGCGTCGAGCCGGGCCCGCTGAGCCTCGAGGCGTTCGGCGAACCGGGCCTTCTGGACGGCAACCGGCTCCGGGCCGGCTCCGCCCGGTGTGGTCCGCCGGCTGACCGGCACGCCGGGCGCCAGCAGAGCCGCGGCGTCGAGGCCCAGCCGGTCGTCGGCGGCCACTAGGTCGGCCAGGGCCCCCTCTCCGGCCAGAGCCGCCCGCACGAGGGCACCGACCACTGCGTGGGCCTCCCGGAACGGCATTCCCTCGGCCACCAGGAACTCGGCCAGGTCGGTGGCCGCGGAATACGGACTGTCGGCCACCTCGGCCATCCGGTCGACGTTCAGGACCAGCGTGGCCACCATGCCGTCGAGGGCCAGCAGGGTGAGCCGCACCGTGTCACAGGCGTCGAACAGCGGCTCCTTGTCCTCCTGGAGGTCCTTGTCGTAGGCCAGCGGCAGGCCCTTCAGAGTGGTCAGCAGACCCGTCAGATGGCCGACCAGGCGTCCGGCCTTGCCCCGAGCCAACTCGGCGATGTCGGGGTTCTTCTTCTGGGGCAGCATCGAGGATCCGGTGGAGAAGGCGTCGTCGAGGCTCACGAACCCGAACTCGTCGGTCGACCACAGGATCAGTTCCTCGCCGACCCGCGACAGGTGGACGCCGAGCAGCGCCAAGGCGAACAACGCCTCGGCCACGAAGTCCCGGTCCGACACGGCGTCCAGCGAGTTCTCGAACCGGGCAGCGAAGCCCAGGTCGGCCGCCGTCCCGTCGGGGTCCAGGGGCAGCGACGAGCCGGCCAGGGCCCCAGCGCCCAGCGGCGACACGTCGGTCCGCTCGCGGGCGGCCAGGAGCCGGTCCACGTCGCGAGCTAAGGCCCAGCCGTGGGCCAGCAGGTGGTGCGCCAGCAACACCGGCTGGGCCTGCTGGAGGTGCGTGTAGCCGGGCAGGTAAGCGTCGCCGGCCCGCTCGGCCACGTCGGCCAGCGTGGCCTGGAACCGGGTCACCAGGTCGGCCAGCTCGGCCAACTCCCGCTTGGTCCACAGGCGCAGGTCGGTGGCCACCTGGTCATTGCGACTCCGACCAGTGTGCAGCCGGGCCCCTGCGTCCCCGGCCAGCTCGGTGACCCGCCGCTCCACGGCCGTGTGAACGTCCTCGTCGGCCTCGGCGAAGGCGAAGGTGCCATCGGCCAACTCGGTCTCGGTGGCGTCGAGGGCGGCCAGCACCGCCTCGGCGTCGGCGTCGGACATCAGGCCGACCCGGGCCAGCATCCGCACGTGGGCCCGCGAGCCGGCCACGTCCTCCCGGAACATCCGTCGATCGAAGGGCAGGCTGTCGTTCAGGGCCTGCAGGGCCTCGCTGGGGCCGCCCTCGAACCGTCCGTGCCACAGGGTCGCCATCGGGTCAGCCTCCGCTCCGGGCGGCCCGCCGGGCCACCGTCCTCAGCCGCAGGGCGTTCAGCTTGATGAAGCCCTCGGCGTCAGCCTGGTCATAGGCGCCCTCGTCCTCCTCGAAGGTGGCGATGGCCTCGTCGAACAGGGTGTGGTCGGATTCCCGGCCCACGACCTCCACGTTGCCCTTGTAGAGCCGCAGCCGGACCCGGCCGTTGACCCACGCCTGGCTGTGGTCGATGGCCACCTGGAGCATCTCCCGCTCCGGGCTGAACCAGAAGCCGTTGTAGACCAGCTCGGCGTACCGTGGCATCAGGTCGTCCTTGAGGTGCGCCGTGCCACCGTCAAGGGTGATCGACTCGATGGCCCGGTGAGCCTTGAGCAGGATGGTGCCCCCCGGGGTCTCATAGGCGCCCCGAGACTTCATGCCCACGAACCGGTTCTCGACGATGTCGGTCCGACCGATGCCGTTGGCCCCACCGATCCGATTCAACTCGGTGAGCACCTCGGCAGGCGTCATGGGCTTCCCGTCGAGGGCCACCACGTCACCCTTCTCGTACGTCAGGTCAAGGTAGGTGGCCTCGTTGGGTGCCATCTCGGGGCTTACCGTCCACCGCCACATCTCCGACGTGGGCTCATTCCACGGGTCCTCCAGCGGACCGCCCTCGTACGAGATGTGCAACAGGTTGGCGTCCATGGAGAACGGCGACTTGGTGCCCCGCTTCATCTCCACCGGGATGCCGTGCTGCTCGGCGTAGTCCAGCAGGCTCTGCCGCGAGCCGAGGTCCCACTCTCGCCAAGGGGCGATGACTTTGATGTCGGGCCGCAGGGCGTAGGCGCCGAGCTCGAACCGGACCTGGTCGTTGCCCTTGCCGGTGGCGCCGTGGCTGATGGCATCGGCGCCAGTCTCGTCGGCGATCTCGACGAGCCGCTTGGCGATGAGGGGCCGGGCAATGGAGGTGCCCAGCAGGTACTCCCCCTCGTAGAGGGCGTTGGCCCGGAACATGGGGTACACGTAGTCCCGGACAAACTCCTCGCGGAGGTCCTCGATGTAGACCTCCTCCACCCCCATGGACTCGGCCTTGGCCCGGGCCGGCTCCAACTCCTCGCCCTGGCCCAGGTCGGCGGTGAAGGTCACCACCTCGCAGCCGTACTGCTCCTCCAGCCACCGGAGGATGATCGAGGTGTCCAGCCCACCCGAGTAGGCCAGCACCACCTTGTCGACGTTGCCCATGTCCGTTCCGTTCCTGCTTACGTCTCGTTCTCGTTCTCTGGGCTGCTCGGAGATCCCGTGCCTAAGAGGCCGGCCAGGTCCCGGACCCGATCGGCCAACTCGGCACCGCTGACCTCCTCGGCGGCCACCACCATCAGGGTGTCGTCGCCGGCCACCGTGCCGATCGAGCCCTCCAAGCCCGTCCGGTCCAGCGCCGAGGCCACCACGTGGGCCGAACCAGGTGGGGTCCGCAGCACTACGAGGTTGCACGACGAAGCCACGTCCACCACCCACTCAGCCAGGACCCGCCGCAGTTGGTCGGTGGGCACGTTCCGGTCAGCCGGATGTTCCGGGATGGCGTACACGCTTTCGCCGCCCGGAACCCGGACCTTGACCGCCCCTAGGTCGTCGAGGTCGCGCGACACCGTGGCCTGGGTCGAGGAGATGCCCTCGTCGGCCAGGAGCCCCACCAGTTGTTCCTGGCTGGCCACCACATGGTCGGCGAGCAGCCGGGTGATCCGGTGCTGTCGCTGGTGCTTGCTCATGGCGCCTCTCCCCCTTCCGGGAAGCCTTCTCCAAGGAGCCAGGCGAGCAGACCCCGGGCGGCGTGCATCCGGTTGGCGGCCTGAGGCCAGACCCGGCTGGCCGGGCCGTCCACCACGCCGTCCGTGACCTCCTCGCCCCGGTGGGCAGGCAGACAGTGCAGGAACACGGCCTGCGGGCCGGCGGCCGCCATCAGGGCCTCGTCGACCCGGAAGGCCTCGAAGTCGACGAGCCGTCGGGCCGACTCCTCCTCCTGACCCATGGACGTCCACACGTCGGTGTAGACGGCATCGACGCCGGCCACCGCCTCGGCGGCCAAGTCGGTCTCGGTGATCGACACGCCGGCCGCAGCCAGGCGGTCCCGGTCGGCATCGGGCAGCCGGTAGCCGTTGGGCCCGGCGAACCGGACCTCGGCGCCCAGCATCCCGGCGGCCAGGGCCAGGGACCGGAAGACGTTGTTGCCGTCTCCCACGTAGGCCATGGACCGACCGGCCAGGCCCTCGGAAGCGGTGGTCGGCCACTCGGCGGCGTCGGGCCCGGAGAACTCCTGGAGCAGGGTGAGGACGTCGGCCAGCGCCTGAAGGGGGTGGGCGGCGTCGGAGAGCATGTTGACCCCCGGGACGAGGTCCTCGGCGGCCATCCGCTCCACGGTGGCGTGGGCGAACGTCCGGGCCCCGACGCAGGCGTGGTACGAGGCCAGCGTCCGGGTCACGTCTTCCACGGACTCCCGGGCATCGAGGCCCACCTCGGCGGCCTGGATGTAGACAGGGTGGCCGCCCAGCTGGAAGACCGCCATTTCCATGGAGTTGCGGGTCCGGGTAGAGGGCTTCTCGAAGACCAGCGCCATGCCCTTCCCCTCGAGGACCCGTGGCGGCGCCGGGTCGGCGGCCAGGTGCAGGACCCGCCAAAGTTCGTCGGTGGTGAGGTCGTCGACCTCTAGCAGGTGCCGCATCAGGCTGCTCCTCCTTGCTCCTGGCCGCCGGCGGCCAGGACACTCGAGAGGATGGACACGCCCTCGGCCAGCTCGCCGGACGACACGGTCAGTGGCGGGGCCAGCCGCAGGGCGGTGGGCGTCACGCCGTTGACCACCAGGCCGGCGTCCAGGCAGGCCCGGGCCAACTCGGGGCCGGTCCGGCCACCGAGGACGTCGAGGTCCAGTTCGGCGGCGAGCAGCAGTCCCAGGCCCCGCACCGAAGTGACGCCATCGAGCGCTTCCAGCAGGCCCGTCAGTTCGTCTCCCCGCTCGGTGGCCAGGTTCGGGGCGTCGAGTTCCTCAAGGACCCGGAGGACCTCGCGGGCCGCCGAGGCGGCCAGGGGCTGGCCGGCGAAGGTGGACCCGTGGTCGCCGGGCCCGAAGGCCGACGCCACCTCGGCGGTGGCCCACACGGCGCCGATGGGCACGCCGTTGCCCAGCCCCTTGGCCATGGTGACCACGTCGGGCCGGATGCCGGCGTGGTGGAAGCCGAACCAGGCCCCGGTCCGACCCAGGCCGGTCTGGACCTCGTCCATGATGAGCACCAGGCCCCGTTCGTCGCAGATCCGCCGCACGCCCTGCAGGTAGGCCACGTCGGCCGGGTTCACCCCGCCCTCGCCCTGCAGCGGCTCTAGCAGGACGGCCCCCACCTCGGGGTCCAACGCATGCTCGAGGGCGTCGAGGTCGTTCCAGGCGGCGTGCCGGAAGCCCTCGGGCAATGGCTGGAAGGGCTCGTGTTTCTCCGGTTGGCCGGTGGCGGCCAGAGTGGCCATGGTCCGGCCGTGGAACGACCGGAAGGCAGCCACCACCCCGTGCCGACCCCGACCGTGGTACTTCCGGGCCATCTTGATGGCGGCCTCGTTGGCTTCGGCGCCCGAGTTCTGGAACAACACCCGACCCGTTTCGGTGTCGCCCCCACCGCCGGCACCCGATCGGACGAGCCGGTCGAGGCGCTCGGCCACCTCCAGTTGTGGTTCGGTCACGAACAGGTTGGAGACGTGGAGCAGGGTCCCGGCCTGGTCGGCCAGCGCGGCGGCCACCCGCGGGTGGGCGTGGCCGAGGCCGGTGACGGCTAGGCCGCACAGGAAGTCGAGGTACCGTCGGCCGTCCTCGTCGAACAGCTCGGTCCCCGAGCCCCGGACGAAGGTGACCGGTGGGGTGCCGTAGTTGCCGACCATGATCCGGTCCCACCGTTCCCGGCCGCTCCCGGTGCCCGTCGTGGCGACGGAGGTGCTACTCATGGCGCGACCTCCCCGGGGGCAGTCCCGTCGGGGCCCTCGACGCCCCGGCCGTCGGCGGCCACACCGCCATCGGGCAAGACCATGGTGCCGATGCCCACGTCGGTGAACAGTTCCAGCAGGACCACGTGGGGGATCCGGCCGTCGACCATGTGGGCCGAGCCCACGCCGGCCTCCACGGCGTCCACGCAGGCCCGTACCTTGGGGATCATCCCGCCGCTGATCGTGCCATCGGCGAAGAGGGCGTCGAGCCCCGACAGGTCGATGCGGGAGATCCTGGTCGACGGATCGTCCACGTCGGCCAGCAGGCCCTCTACGTCGGTGAGGTAGAGGATCCGCTCGGCGCCCAGGGCGCCGGCCACCGCGGCAGCCACCGTGTCGGCGTTGATGTTGTAGGCCTGTCCGGACAGGTCGACGCCGATGGTCGACACCACGGGGATCAGGTCCTCGGCCAGGAGCCGTTCGATGATGGCCGGGTTGACCGATTCCACGTCGCCCACGAACCCCAATTCGGGGTTGCGGGCCGAGGCGCGGATCAGCCCGGCGTCCTCGCCTGACAGGCCCACGGCCAGGGGCCCGTGCCGGTTGATGCCCGACACGATGTCCCGGTTGACCTTGCCCACGAGGACCATCCGGGCCACATCGAGGGTCTCGGCATCGGTGACCCGCAGGCCGTCCCGGAACTCCGACTCGATGCCGAGCCGGTCCATGAGGGCCCCGATCTGGGGCCCGCCGCCGTGCACCACGACGGGTCGGATGCCCACCGAGTGCATGAGGACCACGTCCTCGGCGAACCGGGCGGCCAGCTCGTCGTCGACCATAGCGTTACCGCCGAACTTGACGACGATGATCGAGCCAGCGAACCGCTGGATGTAGGGCAGGGTCTCGACCAGCACGGCGGCCCGCCGCTCGGGCGAGAAGTAGACGGTCTCGGCGCCGGAGGCGCCCGGGGTCGGGTCGGTGCTCATGATGTCCGCATGTTCTCGTCGATATACGCGTGGCTGAGGTCGGTGGTGACGATCCACGCCGAGCCGTCGCCCTGACCGAGGTCGACGTCCAGGTCCAGTCGCCGGCCGGCCATATGGATAGCCAAGGCCTCCTCATCTACCGGCTGGGTGATGCCGTCGGAGTAGACGACCTGGCCGCCGTAGGAGATGGTGATGGTCTCGGGGTCGAACGCGATGCCGGCCGCCCCCATCTCGGCGGCGATCCTGCCCCAGTAGGGGTCGGCGCCGTACCAGGAGCACTTGACCAGTTGGCAGTTGGCCGTATCGCGGGCCCCTTTGGCCGCCTCGGCATCGCTGGCCGCACCGGTGACGGTCAGGAAGACGGTCTTGGTGGAGCCCTCGGCGTCGTCGGCCATCTGGACGGCCAGGTCCCGGCAGGCGTCGGCCAACGCGCCGCCCAGGGTCACCTCGTCGACCGGGCCGGCGCTGCCCGAGGCCAGCAGGAGCACCGTGTCGTTGGTGGACTCAGCACCGTCGACGGTCAGGCAGTTGAACGACACCCCCACCGCGTCCCGCAGCAGCCGGGTGGCCACCTCGGCGTCGACGGCGGCGTCAGTCGTCAGCACCGCCAGCATGGTGGCCATGTTTGGCTCCAGCATGGCCGCCCCCTTGGCCACGCCGCCCACGGTGAAGGTGCCGCCGTCGAGGGCGTCACCGGTGGCCACCGTCGACTTGGGAACCGTGTCGGTGGTCATCATGGCCCGGGCCGCTGCGGGCCCGCCGTCGTCGGCCAGTTCGTCGCCCAGTGGGCCGATGGCCGGGGCGATGAGTTCCATGGGCAGCGGAAAGCCGATCCAACCCGTGGAGCAGACCAGCACCTCGTCGGGGGTGCAGCCCACGGCCTCGGCGGTGAGCCGGCACATCTCCTCGGCGTCGGCCCGTCCGGTCGCACCGGTGGCCGCGTTGGCGTTACCGCTGTTGAGGACCACCGCAGCGGCCCGGCCGCCGGTGGCCGCCAGGTGGTCCCGACAGGCCAGGACAGGCGGGGCGGTCATGAGGTTGGAGGTGAAGACGCCGGCCGCGGTGACCGGGGCGCCGTCCGCGGTGGCCACCATGGCCAGGTCGGGGGCCCCGGAGGCCTTGATCCCACAGGTCGTCCCGGCGGCTACGAAGCCCGGGACCGAGGTGACGCTCACGGGTACACCCCCACCGTGGACAGGCCGGTGGCCTCGTCGAGGCCGAGCAGTGCGTTGGCGCACTGGACGGCCTGGCCCGAGGCGCCCTTCACGAGGTTGTCGACGGCCGACAGCACGACCAGTAGGCCGGTCCGGGGGTCGACGCGGGCGCTGAGGTGGGCGGCGTTGGAGCCGTAGGTGGACTTGGTGGACGGCGAACGGTCGGAGACGACGACGAACGGTTCGTCGGCGTAGGCCTCGGCCAGGGCGGCCAGGGCGCCGGCGGTGTCGAGGGCGTCGTCGGTGGGCCGGGCGTAGCAGGTGGCCAGGATGCCCCGGTTCATGGGCGCAAGGTGTGGGGTGAACAGGACCGACACGTCGCCGGCGGCGGACAGGGCCGAGCCGTCCACGGCGGTCCCCAGCACCTGTTCCATCTCCGGGGTGTGCCGGTGGCCGAGGCCATCACCGGGACTACCGGCCAGGCCGTAGGCCGTGAAGTCCTCGTCGACGGTGCAGAAGGTGGTGTTGGGCTTGGGGGGCCGCCCGGCGCCCGACACGCCGCTGGCCGCGTCGACCACGAGGCCGGCCGGTTCGACCAGGCCGGCCCGCAGGAACGGGGCCAGCGCTAGGGAGGCGGCCGTCGGGTAGCAACCGGGCGAGGCGACCAGCCGGGCGCCGGCTAGGCCGGGCCGGAAAAGTTCGGGGAGACCGTAGGCCGCCTCGGCCAGGAGGTCGGGTGCGGCGTGCGGCTCGCCGTACCAGGTCGGGTACAGGCCCTCGTCCCGGAGCCGGAAGTCGGCGGCTAGGTCCACCACGTGGCCTACCCGGTTCAAGAGGTCGGGTACCAGGGTCTGGGAGGCGCCGTGCGGAAGGCCGAGGAAGGCCACATCGCACCCGTCAGCCGCAGCCGGGTCTGTCGGTGCGTACGACAGGTTCGGGTAGTAGGCGGCCAGGCTCGGATAGAGATCTGCTACAGCCGCACCAACCTGGGTCTCACCGGTGGCCACGACCACACTGAAGTCGGGATGATTGGCACACAGCCGGAGCAGTTCGGCTCCAGTAAAGCCAGAGGCCCCGATGACGGCGATCTTCATCATCTCCAAATTATACGGTTAGTCGCATACTCATGCAACATGCCTACGCAGATTTCGCATCCCTAGAGTTCATCGGCAATTTTTCCGTTACCCGAGTGAGCGTCTTCAGTCGTTGTCGGCATTGACCACGCCGACGACAACCGGTTCGAACCCAGCGGCCGAAAGGGTCACATCCACAACCTGGTCGCCATCAGACAGGCCGTCGTTCACACCGGTCACGGTCACCGTCTGAGGCGTATCCCAGTTCGACGGAGTGAACGTCAACGTCGACGCCGACACCGTCGCCTCGGACACATCCGACGACACCACCGAAACAACCACGTCACCCGACGGCTCAGACCCCAGGGCAAACATGAACGAATCCGAGGAACCCGACTCCGACATCACCGTCGAACCCTCCGACTCCGTCAA
>PBUO01000116.1 GCA_002727895.1 Acidimicrobiaceae bacterium
CCGACGGCTCCCGCCGCCTCACATTCCGCCTGCCCGACGAACTGGCCGGCCAGGTGGTGGAGAAGGGCTCGGTGACCCTCGACGGCACCAGCCTCACCGTGGCGTCGGTGGACCCCACGCCGGGCACGGGCACGTTCGACGTAGCCCTCATTCCTCACACCCTCGAGGTCACGACGTTCGGTCGCCGGAGCCCCGGCGACCGGATCAACGTCGAGGCCGACGTCATTGCCCGCTACGTGTTCGGCCTCCTGGCCGCCGGGCGCATTCCGGTTCCCGGTGGGGAACCCTCGCAGCAGAAAGGGGCCGGCTGATGCCGTTATCCACCATCGAAGAGGCCATCGAGGCGTACGCCCGAGGTGAGTTCCTGATCGTCGTCGACGACGAGGACCGCGAAAACGAGGGCGACCTCGTCATCGCCGCTGACGCCATGACGCCGGAGAAGATGGCGTTCATGATCCGCCACACCTCGGGCGTGATCTGTGCACCGATGTCCGACGAACGGGCCGACGAACTCGACCTTCCGCTCATGGTGCTCGACAACACCGAGTCGATGCGCACCGCGTTCACCGTGTCGGTCGACCTGGTGGAGGGCACCTCGACGGGCATCTCGGCATCGGATCGCTCGGCCACCGTGGTGGCCCTTGCCGACCGGAGCCGGCTCCGTTCGGAGTTCGCTCGCCCGGGTCACATCTTTCCGTTGCGGGCCCGTGCCGGCGGTGTGTTGAAGCGGGCCGGCCACACCGAGGCCGCCGTCGACCTGTGCGCGCTGGCCGATCGTCAGCCGGTCGGTGTCCTGTGCGAGATCGTGAACGACGACGGGACGATGGCACGTGTGCCGGACCTCGAGGTGTTCGCCGTCGAGCACGACCTCCATTTCATCTCCATCGCCAACCTGATCCGGCACCGTCGCCGTCACGAGAAGCTGGTCGAGCACTTCGGGTCGGCCCGCATCCCGACCCGCTACGGCGAGTTCACGGCCCACGCCTACGTGTCGCTGCTTGACGACGAGGAGCACGTGGCCTACGTGCTCGGCGACATCTCGTCGGTGGACGCCCCGTTGGTCCGGGTTCACTCGGAGTGCCTAACAGGCGACTTACTGGGCTCGCTGCGCTGCGACTGCGGTTCGCAGCTGGACGCCGCTCTGGCACGGATCGGCGAGGAGGGCGTCGGGGTGATTGTCTACCTCCGAGGCCACGAGGGCCGCGGCATCGGCATCGGGCACAAGTTGCGGGCCTACGGGCTCCAGGACGAGGGGCTCGACACCGTGGATGCCAACCTGCAGCAGGGCCTGCCGGTGGACTCGCGGGAATACGGCGTGGGCGCCCAGATGTTGTCCGACCTGGGCGTCACCCATATGCGGCTCATGACCAACAACCCCGCCAAGTACGGCGGTCTGGAGGGCTACGGCTTGGAGATCACCAATCGGGTCCCCCTAGACACGGCGGCGAACCCGGAGAACGTCCGGTATTTGGAGACCAAGCGCGACCGGCTCGGCCACTCCATCTCCCGGGATGGCGGGGCTCACGAGGGTGGTGCCGCGGAGTCCGGGGAGGCAGGGTGAAAACCATCGACACCCCGTTGGACGGGACTGGCCTGCGGGTCGGGATCGTGGCCGGCCGCTTCAACGACTTTGTTTCGAACAACCTGGTGGATGGCACGCGGGCCCGACTGGTGGCCATGGGCGTGGCCGACGACGACGTCGACCTGGCGTGGGTGGCTGGCGCCTTCGAGGTGCCGCTGGCCGCGCGGGCCATGGCCGAGTCGGGCCGCTACGACGCCGTGGTGTGCCTTGGAGCGGTGATCCGGGGGGAGACGCCGCACTTCGACTACGTGGCCGGCGAGGCCGCCTCGGGGATCATGCGCGCTGGCCATGACACCGGCGTGCCGGTGGTGTTCGGGGTGTTGACCACCGACACCATCGAGCAGGCCATGGAGCGGGCCGACGTGGACCGCGGCGACAAGGGCGCTGACTGCGCGGATGCAGCCGTCGAGATGGCCCGCCTGCTCGCCGCCCTTCGTTCCTAGAGGCGCACCGCGTTCCTAGGGGTAGGCGTTCCGCGGTTCAGGTGATGCCGCGGAGTGCCCGACTGGCCGACTGGCTCTGGCCGACCCCGATCTCGACCTGGTTGCCGTCCGGGTCGTCCAGGAAGCAGAAGTACCCGACCCGGGGCATTTCGATCGGACCGAAGCGGAGGCAGCCGGCCTGACGACCGCGTTCGGCGGCGGCGTCCACCGCTGCCCGGTCCTCGAGTTCGATACCGATATGGGCGATCGGGTTGCCGATCAGCATGGGCGTCGCCGCCTTGTCCTGGTCCGACTTCACAAGGCCGATGTAGGCCGAATCGTTGTCCTCGGACATGGCCGCCACCTCGCCTAGGCCGGGGAAGGTGTCGCGGTCCCGCAGGGTGAGCGGGGTGTGCTCTTCGTACCAGGCGATCGACCGGTCCAGGTCGTCGACGGGCAGTCCGATGTGGGTGAAGACCTTTGCCATCGCCTGACCGTAGGCCAGTAGGGGGTGCCCGCTGGCGAATCGCTCAGGCGTCGGCGTCGAGGCTCTGGCCGTGGCTGAACTCGACCACGTTGCCATCCGGGTCGACGAGGGCGCAGAGGTAGCCAACTGGGGGCGGGTGGTCGGTCGGTTCCCAGTGCAGGCAGCCGTCGGCCCGGCCTCGTTCGGCGATGGCGTCCACCTCGGCCGGGTCGTCCACGTCGAAGCCCAGGTGGGCGAACGGCGCCAGCACCGGGATCGGTACGCCGGCTTCCCGGTCGGCGAAGGACTGCACCACCACGATCCCCACTGGGTTCTCCGGGCCATCGGGATCGGGCGCCTCGGCCAGCCCGATTCCTCCAGCGAGCCAGGCCACCTCGGCGTCTACGTCGACCCGGCGGTGGAAGGCCCGCAACGGCGTGTGATGCTCGTACCAGGCGATGGTGGCGTCCAGGTCGTGGCAGGGGAGCGCCACGTGGGTGAACCGGGCGGATCCGGCCACCGACGGCGTCGCGGGAGGTGCCACTGGGTGAGATTACGCCCGGGCACCGGTACCCTGTACCACTGAGGACGGTCCGACCGGGTCGTCCAGGGTCGGAATCGAACACCTCCGGCCCTCCGCATGGCTTCCGGTAGCGCACAGCGCACCACGAGGCTGGGTCCGACACCCGAGGTTCCGATGCCGACCAACCTGCCGCCCAAAGGCGACACCATCGAGTCCAACCGACTGCACGAGACAGATACCGGTTCTCCCGAGGTGCAGATCGCGCTGCTCAGCGACCGCATCAACCACCTGACCGAGCACCTGAAGGTCCACAAGAAGGACCATCACAGCCGGCGGGGCCTGTTGATGCTGGTGGGTCGTCGCCGGCGGATGCTTGACTACGTCCAGAAGAACGACGTCGAGCGTTACCGGGCGATCATCGCCAAGTTGGGCCTGCGTCGCTAGGTCGGAATCAAACATCGGGCGGCTCACGAGCCGCCCGGTTTGCGTCGGGGACCGGAACCACGGGACCGACAACTAGATCGATGAACGGGATCCGCGCCACACGCCCGGAGCCCACCCAGCCGCGGTGACGCGGCCATCGAACCGCCCGGAGTCGTTCCGGGCGGGCAACGAGAAGAGAGAAGCATGACTGAAGCAACCAACGTCACCTGCACGTTCAGCGGGACCGACAAGACCATGTCGTTCGAGACCGGCCGCCTGGCCGGTCTGGCCGGTGGGGCCGTTCTGGCTCAGATCGGTCGTTCGACGGTGCTGGTGACCGCCACCGGAGCGAAGTCCCCCCGCCCTGGGGCGGACTTCTTCCCCCTCACCGTCGATATCGAGGAGCGGATGTACGCCGCGGGCAAGATCCCCGGCTCGTTCTTCCGCCGCGAGGGTCGGGCGCCGGAGTCGGCGATCCTGACCTGCCGCCTCATCGACCGCCCGCTGCGGCCGATGTTCCCGGACGGCTTTCGCAACGAGGTCCACATCGTGGGCACCGTGATGGGCGCCGACATGGAGAACCCCCACGATGTCCTGGCCCTCAACGGCGCCTCGGCGGCCCTCATGCTGTCGGGCATCCCGTTCGACGGCCCCGTCGGCGCCGTGCGCATCGCCTGGTCGGCGGCCGGCGAGTGGATCCCGCACCCGACCTACGAGGAAGGCGCCGAGTCGGCCTTCGAGATGGTTGTGGCTGGTCGCCTGCTCGACGACGGCGACGTGGCCGTGATGATGGTCGAGGCCGGCGGTACCGAGGCCACCTGCGACGTGTACGAGGCCGGCGCCCCGCTGGTCGACGAGGAGGTCCTGGCCGGCGGCCTGGAGTTCTCCAAGCAGTACATCCGCGAGGTCATCGAGCTGCAGCAGGAGTTGGTCGACGCCGTCGGGGCTCCCGAGACCATGACCTATGAGGTGTCGGTCGACTACAGCCCGGAGATCCTGGCCGCCGTGCAGTCGGTCGGCGGCGATCGCATCGCCGAGACCCAGACCATCGCCGACAAGTCGGAGCGCGGCGACGCCGAGGCGGCGGTCAAGGCCTCGCTTCTCGAGGAGCTGCTCCCGCAGTTCGCCGACGTCGACAACGCCGACCGCCAGATCTCGGCGGCCGTCCGGTCGGTCACCAAGGAGGCGGTGCGGACCCGCATCGTCGCCGAGGGCGTCCGCATCGACGGCCGGGGCACGGCCGACATCCGGCCGCTGTCGTCTGACGTGGGGGTCATCCCGACCGCCCATTGCTCGGGCCTCTTCCAGCGTGGCGAGACACAGGTGCTGAACTTCACCACCCTGGGCACCGGTCGCATGGACCAGATGATCGACGGCATCGACCCAGTCGACCGCAAGCGGTACATGCACCACTACAACTTCCCGCCCTTCTCGACCGGCGAGACCGGCTTCATGCGGGGCCCGAAGCGCCGCGAGATCGGCCACGGTGCACTAGCCGAGCGGGCCCTATTCCCGGTCGTCCCGAGCTTCGAGGAGTTCCCGTACACGCTGCGGCTCGTCTCCGAGGTCCTGTCGTCCAACGGCTCGACCTCGATGGGCTCGGTGTGCTCGTCGAGCCTCTCGATGATGGACGCCGGCGTGCCGATCAAGGCCCCGGTGGCCGGCATCGCCATGGGTCTCGTCTACAAGGATGGCCAGTACGTGACGCTGACCGACATCCTCGGTGCCGAGGACGCCTTTGGCGACATGGACTTCAAGGTGGCCGGCACGTCCGAGTTCGTGACCGCACTGCAGCTCGACACCAAGATCGACGGCATCCCGGCCGACGTCCTGGCCGCCGCCCTGCAGCAGGCCAAGGAGGCCCGCCTGGCCATCCTGGATGTCATGACCGACGCCATCCCCGCCCCCCGTGAGGACGTCGGCGAGAACGCCCCGAAGATCGAGGCCTTCGAGATTCCGGTCGAGAAGATCGGCGAGGTCATCGGCCCGAAGGGCAAGATGATCAACACCATCCAGGCCGAGACGGGCGCCGACATCAGCGTCGACGACGACGGCATGGTCGGCATCGTGTCGATCGCCTCGCCGGACCGCGACAAGGTCGCCGAGGCCAAGCGCCAGATCATGCTGATCGTGGACCCACCGACCGCCGAGGTCGGAGCCGTCTATGAGGGCCGCGTGGTGAACATCACAAAGTTCGGTGCCTTCGTCAGCATCCTCCCCGGTCGGGACGGCCTCGTGCACATCTCGAAGCTGGGCGGTGGCAAGCGCATCGACAAGGTCGAGGACGTGCTCGAACTGGGCCAGCCCATCTCGGTGGTCGTCGAGGACGTCGACCCGAACGGCAAGATCTCGCTGAAGCCGGCCGGCGACGTGCCGGTCAAGGGCGACGACGCCGCCGACGAGGCCGCTTCGCTCGCCGACGAGGAGCCCGCTGTCCCCAGCGGCGACGTCGCGGGCGATGCCGATGACGAACCCGAAGACGCC
>PBUO01000117.1 GCA_002727895.1 Acidimicrobiaceae bacterium
CGTCTCGATGGCCCGGCGCATCGAGCTGGTGACGATGGCGTCGACCGCCTCGCAGACCAGGAAGTCAGCCGTGGCCTCGGCCTGACGGCGGCCCAGCTCGGACAGCGGCGGGTCGGCGGGGCCGTCCTCGGAGCGCTCGCTCTCGGGCAGGGCATGGCGGACGATCAGCAGTTCCACGGGCCCGGACCCTACGGGCGGGTGGCGGTCAGCCGGCCACCAGGACCGTTCCGATGAGGCCGAGGCCCAGGCAGGACGCCCGGACCAGGCGACGGTTTCCGGTGGCCGACAGGTGGGTCCCGATGGTTCCGGCCAGCAGGGTCAGGCCTGCGTGCCACACGGCCGAGGCCACGACCACCCCGGCCGAGAAGGGCACGAGGCCATCGTCGGTCCGAATGCCGTCGGGTAGGGCGAGGACGAGGCCGGCCTACGAGACGAGGGTCATGGGGTTACAGAGGGTGACCGCCGGCAGGGTCCGAGCCGGACGGCGAATCTTGGTGACGGTCGCCTGCACGGCCCGAACCCGCCAGAGGCCTCGTCGGGATGGCAGGCATTACTAGCTGAGGCACTAATTGAGGACTACCTGAGGCCGCGTTCCTCAGCGATTCCCAAGACCCAGTCCTCCAGCCATGTCCCGACCACCTGTTGAGCGTTCGGTGCAGAACTTGGTTCATCCAATATGAACAGGCCAGTAGCGAACGCGGATGTGGCGTCGTACCAACGTTGGAGATTGGTAAGGGCTGTCGGTATGTCCTGAGCCTTGCCGATACAGCCGAACTCCGCATGCGCAACCTCAGGCACCTGATCCTCTCGGGCCCACTTGACGACATTCGCGATGGCCTGATCGAACAGTCCTCCCTCCCCATCGAGGTCGCAGCCGAGCGCTGCGATGCCGGCTACGTCGTAGCCGCTGAGGTTGAAGCGGAGACCGGGCGTCTCGTCGACGTGTGCTACCTGCCAGACCAACTTTCCTTGGAACTGCTCAAACAACGGTCTGATCTCCTGCATGAACTCGTCTGCTGGATCAGAGCCGAAGTACTTGTCTGGTTCGCTGATTGGGGCGAGCCAATCGACCTTGTAGGTCTCAGCCGTCGAAGCAAGTGCTTCCATGACACCAAGCAGTTCCTGGGTGTAGGTCCCAACCAGGCCATCGTTTAAGGCGAATGGCGGTACTCCAGGCTTGATGGCGTAGTAGATCGGCTCCCCCGACAAGTAGACGCTGAGTCCAGCGGTCTTCATTTCGTGCACGAGGTTGCCGATGTGGCAGAGACTGGAATCGAGCGTTGGATGGCTGGTTCCGAAACTCGAGAACGGGTAGCGGACGCGGCCACCTTCATCGAAGGGAATCTGAAAGGAGAGGCTGACAGCGTTCATGCCGAGAGCCTTGATGTCAGTCGCGTTTGATACTGACTGGTTGCCAGGCATCAACTGGAAGGCCTTTATGCCGAGGAGGAAGTCTCGACTCGGCCTTCCATAGCCACTCGGGTCTTCGGGCATGCAGGAGCCGCTATCTGAGGATTCACCACTGCCTCCAGGAGTGGTCGGGCCTTGGGCTCCCATGCAGTGTCCGAATTTTGCTCCTTCCTCCTGTGAGGGCTGTTCCCCCCGAGCCAGCCTCTCAAATACCGTCTGACCGACGGCTCCGATGATGCAGTCCCTCAGTTCAGGACTGGCGGAGGCAAACAGATTCGATGGCCGATCAGGAGTCTGGGACGCCGGGTCGCCTCCTCCGGGAGTTGTCGAGCCCTGGGCCCCCAGGCAAGGTCCGAACTTCTGACCCTCTTCCGGAGTCGGTTGGCGGCCGTTTGCGAGCTCTTCAAGAACCTCCGGGCCCAGCGTCTGGGGGAAACAGGAGCGAAGGTCATCGTTCGCTGTAGCAAACGGGTTGCCCTCGTCTCGGGATCCAGAAGCAGTCGTGGTAGTCCCGGGCTCCGTGGTGGTGGTCGGTGCCGTGGTGGTGGTCGGTGCCGTGGTGGTGGTCGGTGCCGTGGTGGTGGTCGGTGCCGTGGTGGCTGGTGCAGCAGTCGTAGTTGGATCCAGGGTTGACGAAGCTGCGGCGGTCGTAACTGGCGCAGCGGTATCTGAACTACCGCCGCACCCCAAGACGACCAACAGGAACGTCAACGTAACTAGGTGCTTCTTCATGGACGCAGTTTGCCACGCCGTCCCCAAGGCAGGTCGGGGCGACAAGGCGGGTCGGGACGACTCAGCGAGCCCTGGGCGCAGACGCGCGCAGCTGGCTCCTCCACCTTCCACAAGCCGTCGGTAGTCATTTCTTCGGATCGGTTGACCAGATCTTCTGGCTACTGGCCGTGACCTGTGCCCATACTGTCCGTGCAGGAACTGTTGACAGTTAACTCAGCCAAGGAGATTGATCATGTTGGGCGACAAAGTCGGTTCTATTTCGGGCCCCACCTCGATGAAGGCGATTGCGGCAGTGAATGGGAGTCCGACGTTCGAGACGACCGCTTCCGGGTTGACCGGGACTCTCGCTGGAACCGACGTAACGAGTTTTGCTACCTACTCTGCGACGCTGAGGGCTGACGGCTCGTTCTACGGCGAGTGCCCTAACGCTGGCGTAGTGATGGCAGCAGATGGGGTAGCCACATTTCGGGCGACGGGTATCGGGTCCCCGACCGCTGATGGTGGCTTCTCGTTCAGGGGCGTCGTCTACTTCGAAACGGCCGCCCCCTCGCTTTCTTCCCTCAATGGCGTCGCAGTTGCCTATGAGTGGGATGTGGAAGCCAACGGCGACGCTTCCTGGGAACTCTGGGAGTGGAAGTAAGTTGAAGCCCTCGGGCGCCTAGCCAAGGCCCAGCACCGCCAACTGCTCCTGGGGACATCCCCATACCTCAGTTCGTCGCCCCTCTCCCCTTGGGGGTAGGGACGACGCTCGGAGTCCTAGATGTAGATACGTTTAGGCGAGATGGACTCGGTGCTCGGTTGACTATCTGCCGCGAGCGCTAGTTGCCGGGAGGCCGATAACTCTGGCCTTCTACTTCGTCCCATTCTTCGGCGGTCAGCAACACATCGGCCTCGGTCGCGAGTACTGCGCCTGAAGGTCCCACCATCTTCTTGATTGCGGCAAGGGTCTTTGCGTTGGCGTTGTTGACAATCATCGTGAAGTCGTAGTTGGAACGCGGGAGCATGTAGTAGCACTCGACTTCGGCACCCAGGGATCCGAACATCGCGTGCATGTGGCCCTCCCGTGAGACAGCACCTTCAGCGTTGACTCCCTCCCATGCTTCTGGGCTGTACTTGCCGCAAATCTGGAGACGGGGCATTGGTTTCCACCTTTGTTGAGTCTTCGAACAACGAGGACATCTTGATTTCTGGATCACGCCGGATGCCAGTCGGAGGCTCTAGGGCGGGTTCCATCCCGAGCGTTCATTTACTTGAGCGACTGTGAGTCGACCCACAGCCGCCCTATGTCGGGATGGGCGGATTTGAACCGCCGACCCCCTGCTCCCAAAGCAGGTGCGCTGCCAGGCTGCGCCACATCCCGGATCGGCGGCCAGTGTACGAGTGGGTTCCCGACGGACAGCCACGAAAGCACCGTCTTGGCGATAGGCGTGGACGATGCAGCCGATGTCACATGCCAGATCGGTCATACCGTTTCCAACAGAGGACCCAAGGGCCTCGTGGCCCCGGCGATGCCAGCTACCCGCTCCTTGCGCGATCCTCTGGTAGCCGCGGCTGCCGCACGGAGGTACTCACGCAATGAGCGAGCCGATCTACGACGCACGCACCTTCTGGGAACTGGTCGAACGCCGAGTGACCGACAGCCCGGACCGCACGTTCCTCATCGATCCCGGCGACGGGGACGGATCACCTGAGCGGTCAGTCACCTTCGCCGAGGCCAGGGCATGGGCCGAGCAGGCAGCCGCGGGCTTCGCTGCGATTGGCGTCACCGAGGGCACGCCGGTCACCTGGGTGCTGCCCACCCGCATCGAGACGGTCGTGGCGTCGCTCGCCCTGTCCCGGCTCGGCGCCGTCCAGAACCCGATCATCCACATCTACCGCCATCGCGAAGTCGGCTTTTGCATTCGTCAAACCGGAGCCGAGATTGTGCTCACGCCGGGGGAATGGAGTGGCTTCGACTACCGGGACATGGTTGACCGGGTCACAGCAGACCTCGACGCTCCACCGACCGTCCTGGATGCCTACGACTCGCTGCCCGAGGGCGACCCGGCCGACCTCCCGCCGGTGCCCGATCCCGGACCCGCAGGCGCCGAGCCGATCCGCTGGACCTATTACACCTCGGGCACCACCTCGGACCCCAAGGGCGTGATGCACACCGATGCCAGCCTCATGGCCGGCGGCGTCGGCCTGGCCCGGGCGCTCGACATGCAGCCCAGCGACGTCGGCTCCATCGCCTTCCCCTACGCGCACATCGGCGGGCCCGACTACCTGGTGTGCCTGCTGGCCAACGGCTTCCCCGCCGTGCTGGTCGAGAAGTTCGACCTGATGGCGGCCATCGAGGCCTACCGGCGCCACGGAGTGACCATGGCCGGTGGCAGCACCGTCTTCTACACCATGTTCCTCGGCGTCCAGCGCCAGACGCCCGACGAGCCGATCATTCCGACCCTGCGCCTGCTGTCCGGTGGTGGGGCGCCCAAGCCGCCAGAGGTGTTCTTCGAGGTGAAAGCCGAGATGGGCATTCCGGTGGCCCACGGCTACGGCATGACCGAGAGCCCCATGATCTGCCAGGGCTCCCCGAACGACGCCGACGACCAACTGGCCCACACCGAGGGCCATCCGGTGGACGCCGCGGTGGTCACCATCTGCCGGCCCGACGGCTCCGAGTGTGACCGTGGCGAGGACGGGGAGGTGCGGATCTCCGGGCCCCAGCTCTTCAAGGGCTACCGGGACGAGTCGTTGAACGCTGAGGCCTTCGACGACCAGGGGCGCTTCCGCAGTGGCGACCTGGCCGTCATGCGCGACGACGGACACGTCACGCTGACCGGCCGCCTCAAGGACGTCATAATCCGCAAGGGCGAGAACATCGCCGCCAAGGAGATCGAGGACGTGCTGTACGCCCACCCGTCAGTCGGCGCCGTGGCCGTCATCGGCCTGCCCGACGCTGATCGGGGCGAGCGGGTCTGCGCAGTGGTCGAGACCGCCGAGGGAGCCGAACCGCTGGCCTTCGACGAGATGGTGGCCGCCTGCACCGAGGCCGGACTCATGCGCCAGAAGGTCCCAGAGCAGCTGGTGGCCTACGACGGGCCGCTGCCCCGCAACGCCACCCTGAAGATCCTCAAGTACGAGCTCAAGGACGAGCTGGCGCCCATTCCCTGGCCGTAGTCCACGGCCCCGGATCAGGTCCCGGTGAAGTTCCCGGTCCGCCGCTCCCGGAAGGCGGCAACCCCCTCGGCGGCGTCAGCGGTCGATGCCAGCCGGGCCTGGGTGGGACCGAGGGCGGCCACGCAGGCCTCCTCGCCCTCGCGGACGTACCGAGCCGAGGATTCCTTGGTGGCCTGAACGGCCAGTGGAGCGTTGGTGCAGATCACCTCGGCGATCTCGATGGCCCGGTCCAACTGGGTCCCGGCCGGCACGACCTCCTGGACGAGGCCGATCCGGTACGCCTCGGCGGCGTCGAACTCGTCCGAGGTGAGGAGGTGGTACATGGCATTGCCCCAGCCGCCCCGGTCCACGAACCGCATGGTGGCGCCACCCGCGGCGTGGATGCCCCGCATGGGCTCCAGCTGTGAGAACCGGCAGTCGTCGGCGGCCACCACGATGTCGCCGGCCAGCATCAGCTCGATGCCGAGGGTGAAGGTCACGCCCTGCACGGCGGTGACGATGGGCTTCCGGCACCGTCGGCCCAGGGACATGGGATCGACCCGGTCGCCGGTGGTGGACCGGCGACCCTCCTTCATGCCGCCATGGAACTTGGGCAGGTCGAGGCCGGCGGTGAAGTGATCACCGTGGCCGAACAGCACCCCGCACCACA
>PBUO01000118.1 GCA_002727895.1 Acidimicrobiaceae bacterium
AGAAGCAGTTGTCGCCGGCCACCAGGTCGTCGGTGGTCAGCACCCGGTCCAGGTCGTAGCCGGCGGCCACCGCCTCGCTTCGCTCCGCCTCGTTGCGCGGCCACAGCCGCCCCTGGATGACGCCGCCCATGCACTTGAGCGCGGCGGCCGAGATGACCCCCTCCGGCGTCCCGCCGATGCCGAACAGCACGTCGGCACCGGAGTCCGGCCAGGCCGTCGAGATGGCGCCCGCCACGTCACCATCGGGGATGAGACGGATGCGGGCACCGGCGGCCCGGACCTCGGCGATCAGGTCGTTGTGTCGGTCCCGGTCCAGGATCACCGCGGTGAGGTCGCGGACGTCCTCGTTCTTGGCCTTGGCGATGCGCTGCAGGTTCTCGGTGGGTGACACCGAGATATCGATGACCTCGGCGCAGTCGGGGCCGACGGCGATCTTCTCCATGTACACGCACGGGCCCGGGTCGTACATGGTGCCCCGGTCGCTGACCGCGATCACCGCGATGGCGTTGGCCCGCCCCAGCGAGGTCAGGGTGGTGCCGTCGATGGGATCCACGGCGATGTCGGCGGCCGGCGGCAGGCCGTTGCCGATGTTCTCGCCGTTGTAGAGCATCGGCGCCTCGTCCTTCTCGCCCTCGCCGATGACGACGATGCCGTCCATGGTGACGGTGTCCAGCACATGGCGCATGGCGTCCACCGCGGCGCCGTCGGCGCCCTCCTTGTCGCCCCGGCCCATCCACCTGGAAGCGGCCAGCGCGGCGGCCTCGGTGACCCGGCAGAGGTCGAGGGCGAGGTTGCGGTCGGGAACCTGAGCGTCATCCGTCATGGGTCGGGAACCTACCCCCGCGTGGTTCGGGACGCGGGACCCGACGAGAGCGGTGGCACACTGCGGCCATGGCTTGGTGCTTCCAGTGTGGGATCGGCTACGCCCCCGGCGTCGAGGACTGCGTCGAGTGTGGGGTGGCCCTCGTCGACGAAGCGCCGACCGACGCCGCCGAGGTGGGTGCGGCCGACGAGGACCAACTGGCCTACGAACTGCACGAGTGGGCCGGCGAGGCCCGTCGCATCCTGGACCAGGACCTGGCGTCGGCCGGGATCGCCCATGCCTGGCAGGGGGCGACGCTGGTGGTGCGGGCCGCCGACGAGGAGGCGGTCGACCGGGCCGTGGAGTCGGCCGCCGAGGCCGGCGGACCGGCGTTGGACCCCGATGCCGAGACGGTGGCCTACGAGGTTGACGGCTGGGCGGCCGACGAGCAGTCGGCGTTCAGCGACCTGCTGGTCCGCCTGGGCATCCCCCACGAGTTCGACGCCGAGGGCGACCTGGTGGTGCGGGCCGCCGACGAGGAGGCGGTCGAGTCGGCGCTGGACGCCTTCCAGGCCGGCGCCGACGAGCGTCCGGAGCTGGAGGGCCTGGACGCCAACGGCCTGCTGTCCGACGTGTTCGTGGCCTGCGACCGGCTGCGTCGCGACGCCCGCGACCTGACCGGGATCGAATCGCTGGTTGCCCTGGCCCCGGTCCTGGCCGGCCACCGACCGCCGTTCGGGATCGACGGACGCCTGTGGGACGCCCTGGGCGGGCAGGTCGCGGCGCTGGTCGCCCTGCTGGGCACCGGCGACGCCGACCCGTCGGAGGTGTCGGCCGAGGCCGGCCAGCTGGCCGAGGTGCTCCGTCACCTGACCTAGGGCCACCTCACGGAGGGCCACCTCACCCAGCCGACCTGCCGGGGGCGCGGCCTTCGGGCGGGTGTGGCGTGCGACCATCGGAGCGTGCCGGTCGTCCTCCTCTTCCTTCTCGGGGCGTCGATGGTCTCATGCGCCGGGTCGTCGGACCCCGCCGGCCGACCGGAGCCCACTGGCGTCGTGGTCGCCCTGTGGGTCGCCTCGGCGGTGGAGGAGACGCGGGGACGGATCGGCGCGGAGTTTCTGGGTCCGAGCGACCACCGCTGCGCGGCCCGGGTGGCGGTGCGCGAGGCCGGGCCCGAGGCGGCGTACGACGCGTGGATGGGATGGGCCGATCCGGCGACCGACGAGGCCGTTGACCGGGCGCTGTCCGCCGCCTACGAGGCCTGCCTGGACCGTGAGGTCGTGGCCGACTGGGTGGCCGACTTGCTGGTCGGGCAGCGGCGCTTCGTGTTCGCCTGCTGGGAGGGACTGTCCTGTCGGAACGCCCTGCCGACTGTCGACGAGTACGGGTGCATCGCTGGGCGGATGGTGACCGAGCAGGGCGTGCGGGGCGTGGTCGGCCTACCGGCCGGTGTTGGCGGCCCACTGGACGAAATGGGACGGGCCCTTGGCTCCGTCGCCTCGGAGTGCCTGATAGCCCGCTTCGACCCCTGCGGTCGATCGGGCTCCCTATTTCCTGGCAGTTCCCGTCAGCCTGAGAGTCCTCGTCAGCCAGAGAGGAAGTCGGCCAGGCCCTGCATGCCGGCCGTGAAGATGCCGTTGCCGATCACGTGATCCATCTTCCCGGCCAACTCCGGGTCGCAGTCGAACCACGCCGTCCACTCCGACAGGGTGGCGTCGCCGACCGGTGGGACGGGATCACCGTCGACGTGCTCGGGGCGTCGTGCCCGGCCGAACGCCACGCCCACGCCGTCTACGACCCGGAGAACCTGCGGCCCCGTTCCTGACCGCTAACACCGGGGCCGCTGCTTGCGGACACCCCCCCCACGGGGGAGGATCGGCTGCGGCGGGCGGGACGGTCCCGGTTGCCATCCGAGTTGCCGAGCAGGCGGGAAGGGGCGGGACCATGCGGTTCATCCAGATCATCGAGTCCGAGGGCGACGCGACCCAGGAACTGGCTGACGTCCAGGGCTACGCCGAGATGGCGAGGGGCGACGACACCGTGAAGGTCGAGCGGGTCACCGTGTGCAGTGACCGGAACCGGCCCGGGGTCGTCGTCAGCATTGCCGAGTTCGCCTCGTGGGAGTCGGCCAAGCAGAACGACGAGCACGAGATCACCCAAGAGGCCTCCGAGGCGGCCCCTGACGGCACCACGTATCGGGACCTCGACGTCCACGGCGTGGTGGAGATCGGCGACTAGCAGGGCCCCTCTGCTGGAGCCCCGGGCTCAGGTGGTGGCCGGTTCGGTGGCTGGCGTGCCGGAGCTCAGGGCCCGCCACAGCGACCGGTAGGTGGGCCACTCCAGATCGCCCACGTACCCGTCCTCGGCCAGCGCGGCGTGCAGCCGCGGAAGGTTCCGGTATGGCACGGTCATGTCGGCGTGGTGGGCCAGGTGGTACCCGACGCCGAACGGCACCATCAGGGCCCGAGCCAGCGGTCCCTGTCGCACGTGGTGGGTGGTGCGCCGCCGGTCGTCGGAGCGGGTCATCCCCCCGTGCTCGGCGATGGCCCGGAGGCGGTTGAGTCCCTGGTACAGGGTGGCCCACGGCAGGGCCCACAGCCACAGGTACAGCCAGGGCTGGCCGGCCAGCCAGAAGGCGGCCAGCACTAGGCCCTGGCCGAGTAGGAACCGGTAGGTGAGGCGCCGGTGGCGGACCTGGCCAAGGCGCCGGAAACGGGGCCGCACGATGCGGTACGCCGACACGCCGGTCAGGTCGCGGCGGTGCTTGCGGCGCATCGACGCCGCGCTGATCGGGTACTGCGAGTAGAGCAGGAAGTCCGGTTCCTTCGGCCCGAACTCGTCGCGATGGTGGTGGATGTGGCCGATGCGGTAGCCGTGGCCACCGGTGCCGAAGGTCAGCCAGCCCACCAGGTTGATGCCCACCAGGTCGTTGAGGCGACGGTTGGAGAACAGGGTCCGGTGGGCGGCCTCGTGGTGGAGGATGAACAGCCGGTTCTGGACCACCGGCATCACGAGAAAGGCCATCACCCAGGCCACGGGATGCGCCAGGACCACCGCGGCGCCCACCACGACGGCCGGGGAGGCCACCGAGACCAGAGCGGCCAGGCCGTTGCGGACGTCGTCGACCTTCCGGAGCTCGGCGCGGAACGCGCCCTTCGGGCGGCCGTCGGGGTGGAGGCGGTCGCTGCCGGCGAAGGGTGGCGGTGCTGGCGCCATGCCGCCGGTCATCGACGCCACGGCGGCGCTATGGCCTGCCTCAGCTGACTGTGCCCGGTCCGGCGCCTCCATGAACCAATCGTACTGACGGCGCGTCTCCCGGGCCGGGTCGCGGCGACCTACCCTCGGCCGGTGCCCGCCTCCCGCCCTCCTGACGGCCCAGTCTCCGGCGTGCTGCTGACCCCCGGTTCGGGCAGCGACCGCGACCACCCGGGGCTGGTGGCCCTCGAGGAGCGCCTGTCTCCCCTCCCGGTCGAACGCATGGACTTCGGCTACCGGACGGCCGGGCGACGGTTCCCCGACCGGGCCCCCGTGCTCCTCGGGGAGGTGCGCGACGGGGTGGCCCGCATGGCCGACGAGCGGGGCGTCGACCCCGCTCGACTCGTCGTGGGCGGGCGGAGCATGGGTGGTCGGATGTGCTCGATGGCCGTGGCCGAGGGCCTCCCGGCCGCCGGCCTAGTCCTCGTCTGCTACCCACTTCATCCCCCGAAGAAGCCCGAGAACCTCCGCGTCGACCACTTCGGCGACCTGCACGTGCCCTGCCTGTTCGTGTCCGGCGACCGCGACGAGTTCGGTGCCCCCGACGAGTTCGACGCCCACCTGGGGGCCATCCCCGGCCCGGTCACTGTGGTCCGCCTGCCCGGTAAGCGCCACGACCTGCGGGGCGCCGACGAGGCGGTGTGCGACGCGGTTGCCGACTGGCTGGCGGGCCTCCACGTTTGAGTTCGCGGGTTTTCGTCGGGCCCCCGGAGGCGGCTAGACAACGGGGATCGTCAGGGGTCCCGAAGGGGACCCGCGGAGAGGGAGACGCCAGATGAGATACGCCGCTCCGGCGACGGTCGAGGAGGCCCAGGCACTGCTAGCCGACGACGCCGACGCCCAGGTTTTCGCGGGGGCCACCGACCTGGTGCCCCAGATGCGGGCCGGCCGGCCGGCGCCGTCGTTGCTGGTCGACCTCAAGAGGATCGACCGACTGACCTCGGTGACCCACGAGGATGGTCGATGGACGATCGGTGCGGCCACGCCCACCGCGGACCTCACCCGGAACGAGGCGTTCACCGCGGCATTCCCCGGCCTGTCGGAGGGCGCCGGCCTGATCGGCTCGGACCAGATCCAGAACCGGTCCAGCCTGGGGGGCAACCTGGCCAACGCCTCACCGGCCGCCGACTCGGTCCCGGCACTGATCGCCAACGACGGCCAGGCTGTCATTGCCACAGCGGACGGCACCCGAACCGTCCCGGCCGCCGAGGTGGCCACCGGGCCGGGCCACACGTCGCTGGCCGACGGCGAGTTCATCGTCGAGTTCACTCTGGCCGATCCGCCGGCCGGCACTGGCGACGCCTACCTGCGGATGATCCCCCGGACCGAGATGGACATCGCCATCGTCGGCGCCGCGGTGCGGGTCACGGTGGACGGCGACACGATCAGCGACGCCACCGTGGTCCTGGGAGCCGTGGCCCCCACCGCGGTGGTGGTGCCCGACGCCGCGGCGGCCCTGGTTGGCGCCTCGGTGGCCGGCGGCACCCTCGACGACTCGGCCACGGCCGCCCTGGCCGAGGCGGCCGAGGCGGCGTGCGACCCCATCGACGACAAGCGGGGCACCATCGCCTACCGGCGACGGGTGGCAGGCGTCCTGGCCCGAAGGGCCGCCGCCATCGCGGTCGAACGTGCACGGAACGGAGCCTGAGCCATGAGCGAGAACACCACCACCCGCCGGTCCCGGACGCACGTGTCCTGCACCGTTAACGGCGACCAGGTCGACTTCTTGGCCGACGATGGCACCTCCCTGCTGGACGCCCTGCGCGACGAACTGGACCTGACCGGGGCCAAGGAGGGCTGCGGCACCGGCGACTGCGGGGCCTGCACCGTGCTGGTCGACGGGCGCATCAACTGCTCGTGCCTGATGTTCGCCCCCGAGGCCGAGGGGTGCGACATCGTCACCGTTGAGGGCATCGCCGAGGGCGACCACCTCCACCCCCTGCAGCAGACCTTCCTGGAGGGCGCGGCGCTGCAGTGCGGGGTGTGCACCCCCGGGTTCCTCGTCTCGGCCAAGGCCCTGCTGGACGAGAACCCCGATCCGACCGAGACCGAGATCCGCTACGCCCTGGCGGGCAACCTCTGCCGCTGCACGGGCTACGACAAGATCGTCCGTTCCGTCCAGGAGGCTGCGGTGCAGCTGAGGGGAGCAGCCCGATGACCATCACCGAGGACCGCCCGGCCTACAAGTGGGTTGGCACCCGGCCCATCCGTCACGACGGCTACGACAAGGTGGTGGGCAAGGCCCGCTTCGCCGCCGACCGCAACTTCCCCGGCCAGCTCCACGGAGCCTTCCTGCGTTCGCCCCACGGCCACGCCCGCATCCTCGCCATCGACACTGCGGCTGCTGAGGTCATGCCCGGGGTGAAGGCCGTGGTCACCGGAGCCGACTTCCCCGACCTGCCGGTCGGAAATCCCGAGCGGGACACCGGCATCAACCTCATGGCCCGCGATGCGGCGCTGTACGTGGGCCACGTGGTGGCCGCGGTGGCCGCCTCGACCCGGGCCGAGGCCGAGGCCGCGGCGGCGGCCATCGAGGTGAGGTACGAGCTGCTGCCCGTCGTCCTGTCCATCGACGAGTCGATGGCCGACGGAGCGCCGCTGGCCAACCCCGACAACCGGACGGCGTTCAGCGGCAGCGACGACCCGTCCAACCTGGCCACCGTCACCCCGTTGGAGCGGGGCGACGTGGACGCTGCCTTCGAGGCCGCGGACGTGGTCGTGGAGCGGGAATTCGACACCGCCTGGGTGCACCAGGGCTACATCGAGCCGCACGCCTGCGTGGTCGACGTGGGGCCGGACGGACGGGCCGACGTGTGGGCCTCTTCCCAGGGGCACTTCCGGGTCCGGTCGCAGACCGCGGCAGTCCTCGACTGGGACACGGCCCGGATCAAGGTGACCCCCGCCGAGATCGGGGGCGGCTTCGGCGGAAAGACCACCATCTACCTCGAGCCGGTGGCGGCCCTCCTGTCAGAGAAGAGCGGCCGACCGGTCAAGATCGTCATGACCCGCGACGAGGTACTGCGGGCCACCGGTCCGGCGCCGGCGTCGAAGTCGCGGATCCGCATCGCGGCGACCAACGACGGCGAGCTGACCGCCATCGATGGCTGGATCGGGTACGCCGTGGGTTGCACCAACGACATGGCGGGCTTCGTGGGGGCCATGTCGGTGGCTTCCTACAAGTTCCCCAACCTGAAGATGGAGTTCGTCGGGGCGTTGACCAACACCCCCCGATCGGCGGCCTATCGGGCACCCTCGGCGCCCCAGGCGGCCTTTGCCATCGAGTCGGTGATTGACGAGATCGCCCAGGCGCTCGACATGGACCCCATCGAGCTGCGGCTGAAGAACGCCGTGGTGGAGGGTGACCTCACCTCGATGGGCGGCCCCCATCCCCGGGTCGGCTTCGTGGAGTGCCTAGAGGCCATCCGCGACTCCGAGCACTACCGATCGTCGGTCCCCGAGGGGGCGGCCCGGGGCATTGGCACCGGGTTCTGGTTCAACATCGGCGAGCAGTCAAGCGCCACGGTCAACCTCAACGAGGACGGGACGGCCACGGTCATCACCGGTAGCCCCGACATCGGCGGTAGCCGGGCCTCGATGGCCCTGATGGCCGCCGAGGAGCTGGGCATCGACGTTCACCGGATCACCCCGGTGGTGGCCGACACCGAGTCGGTGGGCTTCACCGACGTCACCGAGGGCAGCCGGGCCACCTTCGCCACTGGAATGGCCGTGGTCAACGCCTGCCGGGAACTCGTCGAGGAACTGAAGGCCCGGGCGGCCACCATCCTGGGCGTCGGGGCCGATGCCGTGGAATGGGTGGACGGTGCCGCGGTGGCCGCCGACAAGGACCCGTTGCCGCTGGCCGGTATCACGGCCAAGGCCAAGGGCACCGGCGGGCCCCTGACGGTCACCGCGTCGCTGAACGCCGGCGGAGCCGGACCGTCGTTCGCCGTCCACTGTTGCGACGTGGTCGTGGACGACGAGACCGGCCGGGTCGAGGTGCTGCGGTACACCACCGCCCAGGACGCCGGGACGGCCATCCATCCCAGCTACGTGGAGGGCCAGATGCAGGGCGGCACCGCCCAGGGCATCGGCTGGGCGCTGAACGAGGAGTACGTGTACGACGACGACGGCACCATGCTCAACGCCAGCTTCCTGGACTACCGGGTGCCCGTGGCCTCGGACCTGCCGATGATCGAGACCATCATCGTCGAGGTGCCCAACCCGGCCCACCCCTACGGAGTGCGGGGGGTCGGCGAGACGGGGATCGTTCCGCCGATGGCCACCATCGCCAACGCGGTGAGCCGGGCCACCGGTGTGCGTCTGTCATCGCTGCCCATGTCGCCGCCCAAGGTGCTAGCCGCCCTCGACGAACGCTGAGGCGACCGACGTGCCTCGGGCCCACCTCATGACCCCACTGCGTCGGTTCGCCGACGGCGAGTCGGTCATCGAGGTGGAGGGGGCCACGGTGGGCGAGATGATCGTTGAGCTGGACCGGCTCTTCCCGGGCCTCGGAGAGATGCTCACCATGGGCTCGTCGGCGGCCGTGGACGGGCTGATCCACGCCGAGCCGGAGTTCCTGGCCGTCGAGCCGGACGCCGACGTTTACTTCGTGGCGCCTCTCACCGGAGGCTGACCCCAGGAAGCAGGCGGCCCAGGCGGTGAGGCGTCGCCCGGGTTGAGCGTCTCCAGTTCGACGCGGGCCGTCTCCGGGAACCAGCGCAACACCAGCACGGCGGCCAGTACCGGCCCGGCCGCCACCACGAGGAAGGCCGGCCCGTAAGCCCCGAACCGGTCACTGAGCGTGCCCACCAACAACAGCCCGGTGGCGCTGCCCGCCACCCCGAGGGTGACGATGAGGCCGTTGGCACGGGCCCGGTTGGCCGTGGAGAAAAGTTCTGGCCCGTAGACGCCGAGGGCCACGGTCAGCGACCCAAGCAGTCCGCCGAATAGCGTGGCGGTCCACATGGCCGGACCGGAGGCGTGGTAGCCGACGACGACCAACGCCGTGCCAGCCAGAAGGCCGATCGCGCCGACCATGCGGCGGCCCCGAGTGTCGGCCAGGCGTCCGGCCACGAAGACGCCGATGCCAGCCGGCGTGGTGGTCAGAACGGTGAACAGGGAGATCCCGGCGGCCGAGAATCCGCGGTCGTCCTTCAGGAAGTCGTTCTGGAACTGGCTGGCCGGCGCGGCGAACACCAGCAGCAGGAACGCCCCGGCCGCCAGAAGCAGCAGGCGTTGCCGCTCGACCCTCCGTCGCCCGGCGTCCTGCTCAGCCGGGGGCGTCCCGGCACCGACATTGGCGGCGAACCGGCGCGACTCGGGTAGGTGGCGACCCACGGCGACCAGCCCCGGCACGGCGAGCAGCGGAACCAGGTACACGATCCGCCACGCGGCGGGGTCCAGGTCGGCCACCGGCAGGACCCACACGGCCATCCCAGCGCCCAGGGCAGCGGCCAGGGTCAGGACGCTCACCCCGTAGGCCCGGGAGCCGCGGGGCAGCTCCTCGGCAGCGAACACCCCGATGAGGATCCCCAAGCCGGTGGTCAGGCCGCGGGCCACCAGCTGCGAACCGCCCAGAAACCACAGGTCGGGCGACAGGGCCCCGACCGCCGTGGTGGCCACCGCGGCCACCGCGGTGACTACCAGCAGGCCCCGACGGCCCCGGCGGTCGGCCAGGAAGACCACGGCGAGGGCCACCACTATGCCGAGGCGCACTGCGGCCAGGGTCACCCCCTGTGCGGTGTCGCTGCGGCCGAACTCGCTGCTGGCGAAGGCGATGGTCTGGGTGATGACCGTGCCCAGATAGCCGTCAACCACTTGCACGCAGGCCAGCAGGGCCAGGATTCGGCACGCCCGGACGTCGAGGCGGTCCGGTGGTGCCCACCACGGGACCTTCCGGTGCCGCAGCGCCCAGCGCAACGGCAGGGCGAACAGGGGTCGCCACGGTCCGACGGCGAGGCGGTGCCCGATCTCCTCCACGACCCGGTGGCGGTCGTCGTAGCCGGCGGGCTCGACCCTCAGCCTGCGTTCCCACACGGCAAACGGCCCGTGGTCGCCGACGAAGTGGTCGGGTCCTTCGCCGGCGCGCTCCCGGACCAGGTCGTCGCGCGGGGTCCGCAACTCGGCTAGGCCAGCGGCGTCGACCTCGTGGACCACGACCACCCTGCTGGTGCTGATGGCGGGCCTCCTAGGATCCGGGCCCCGACCGGCGTCCCGGCTGGGTGACGGCCACCCTAGTGAGGGGGTGGGCATACTTGAGGGGTGGGAAGATCAGGGGTGGGAGCCGGCGACGACGCGGTGATCCGGGTCGGTCGTTCTGGCCCTCTGGAGGGCAAGGTCGCCGTCGCCGGGGCCAAGAACTCGGCGCTCAAGCTCATGGCGGCCACCGTGCTGGCCCCGGGACGCCACGTGCTTCGCAACGTGCCCCGCATCGCAGACGTGGACACCATGGCTGACCTCCTGGGCTGCATGGGGGCCACGGCGGGGTGGGATGGCGAGGCGGCCGGGGTGCTGTCGGTCGACGTCCCCGAGGCTATGGAACCCGAGGCGCCCTACGAACTGGTCGAGCGGATGCGGGCCTCCATCGTGGTCCTCGGTCCGCTGCTGGCCCGGTTCGGCGAGGCCCGGGTGTCGGTGCCCGGCGGAGACGACTTCGGGCACCGACCCATCGACATGCACCTGCGGGCCCTCGAGGAGCTGGGCGCCACCTTCACGACCAGCCACGGGGTGATCCAGGGTCGCGCCGAGCGTTTGCTGGGCACCCGGGTGCTGCTTGAGTACCCGAGCGTCGGTGCCACCGAGAACCTGCTCATGGCGGCCGTCCTTGCCAAGGGGACCACGGTCATCGACAACGCGGCCCGGGAGCCCGAGATCGCCGACCTAGCCGCCTTTCTGGGTGGCATGGGCGCCGAGGTGTCCGGGGCGGGCAGCGCCACCATCACCGTGGAGGGCGTGGAGCGGCTCCAGCCGGTCGACCACCGGGTGGTGCCCGATCGGATCGAGGCGGCCACCTACCTGGCTGCGGTGGGTATGGCCGGCGGCGCCATCCGGGTCG
>PBUO01000119.1 GCA_002727895.1 Acidimicrobiaceae bacterium
AGATGGACCGGCGGGGGGGGAGCCACACCGGCGACCTGTTCGACCACCGGAGGCCCGGGGGAACGTGTCCACGCGATGGGGCGCCATTGCGGCGGGACACGGTCGGTGGGCGGACCTCGTGGTGGTGTCCCGAGCACCAGGTGTGACCGGTGTCGGCGCTGGAGGCAGCGGCGCCTGCCCTGGCCACCGGGACGGCCCCGGGTACGATCTGCTCCATGCGGAGCAGGGGTCAGGCCATGTCACGCGCGCACGCGCGAATGGCGGCGTTTTTGATGGTCGGCACGCTGGTGGCCTTCGCCCCGGCAGGTTTAGCCGCCGCCCAGGTGACGACGGTGGAGACGCTCCCCCCGGCGGTGGACGCCGACGGTCGGACGGCCGACGAACGCATCGACCAGGTAGTGGTACTGCTGCGGATCCTCGGCGCGGTCCTCGTGGTGGGCACCGCCGGCTACTGGTGGCGGACCCGGCCGGCGACCGTGGAACGTCTTGCCGCTGCCGAGCCCGTCCTGGATGAGTGGGCCGGATCGACGGAGGACGTGGGATGAGCGAGCCGACGCTTGACGTGGACGCCATGTTGCAGCGGTTCCGGGAACGGGCCGCCGCCGTACGGACCCGCACGCTGCCCCCGGTGGGCGGCGAGGAACGCCAGCGCTTCATCGACCAGGCCCAGGCCGACCTGCTGGACTTCGGCATCGTGGGTGACGCCGAGGCGACCCTCGAAGACGGGGTCCTGACGCTGCGGATCGACCTTCGACCGTCGTCCGACGCCTGACCGGCCGCGCCCGCAGGCCCCCGCCGGGGCGCCGAAACGGACCGCCTCCCGCTATCGTTCCCGACTGACGCGGACGTAGCTCAGCTGGTAGAGCATCACCTTGCCAAGGTGAGGGTCGCGGGTTCGAATCTCGTCGTCCGCTCCACACGGAACCCGCGGAACCCCCTGCCTCGCAGGGGGTTCCGCCCGTTTTCGGCCCGAGTTCCCCGGCGGGCGCGGCTCTGGGAGGATCGGGTCGTGTGGATCCGGGGAGCGGTGGTCGTCCTGCTCTTGACGGCCTGTGCCGGCTCGTCCGAAGTTGAGGTGACCGCCCTGCCATCGACCGCCGCTCCGGAGTCCACGCAACCACCGTCGCCGACGGCCAGTCAGCAGGCCACCAGCACCGTGTCCGCCACGGTCGAGCCGACGTCCTCCCCCACGCCATCGTCGACCCCCGCTCCGGCGGGAACGTCCACCTCCACCATGACAGCGGCCACGACCACGTCGACCACGACCACCACGACCACCACGACCACCACGACCACCACTGTGGCGGCCGGACCGCCGCCGACGCCCATCCATCTGGCGCCGGGGGAGCGGCTACGGGTGGTGCTCACCGGCGACTCGATCACCGACCAGGTCTCGCCCTACCTGAAGTGGATCCTCGGCCGGGTGGCCGACGTGGAGCGCCGCCACCACGGGGGCACGGCGCTGTGTGACTGGTTCGCAGACCGGGGTGACAACCTCGGCTTTGAGAACCTCGAGGCCTGGGCCCCCCACGTGTACGTCGTCGACCATGGGGGCAACGCCCTGACTCCGTGTATGGCCGGCGCCGACGGCGTGGCGCTGGCCGGCGAAGCCTACGAAGCGAAGTACCTCGCCGACAGCGAGCGCCTCCTCGAGATCGCCGCCCGGACCGATAGCCGGGTCCTGTTCGTCGACCAGCCGGTGGGCCGGGGCGACCTGCTGTCGGGGACCCACTTCGTCTTCCGGTCCATGCCAGAACGTCACCCGGGTGGGCACGTCCGCTTCCTGTCCACGTGGCCAGCCGTGTCGCCGGACGGGCGGTTCCTCCAGTCGGCGCCCTGCGAGGACGTCGAACCGGGCTGCGTCGATGGTGTGGGCGAGCTGCGGTCGCCTTTCCCGAACGGCCATCTGGAGGCGCTCGGCTCGTGGCGGTATGCCCGGGCCATCGTGGACGAGTTCGTGGTCGCCGGCTGGGTCGACGTGGCCGACGTGGACGTCACCGACCGCGTGATGCCCTGAGGCCGGGCCGGTCGGGGGTCAGCCGGCCCAGGTCGGGGGGCGCTTCTCGAGGAAGGCCCGCATGCCCTCGCGGGCCTCGTCGGTCCTGAAGAGCTCGGCGGACAGCTCGGCCGTCCAGGCGAAGGCGTCCTCCACTGGCAGGGTCGGCACCCGGGTCAGCAGTTGCTTCGTGGCGGCCAGCGCCCCGGGGCCGCCGGCCAGCAGGTCGGCCACGAAGCCGTCGACCACGGCGTCCAGCTCGTCGGCAGGGACGGCGCGGTTGACGAGACCCAGGCGGACCGCGTCCGCGCCGGTCATCCGGTTGCCGAGGAGCATCGCCTCGGGGGCCTCGGTGGGGCGCATCTTGGGGAGGCAGAGCACCGAGATCATGGCGGGTGCCACGCCCCGGCGGACCTGGGTGAACCCGAACGTGGCGTCGTCCACGGCGACCGTGAGGTCCATGGCCGCGGCCAGGCCCATGCCGCCGGCCACGCAGTGTCCTGCGATCCGGCCCACGTAGACCTTTGGCGACGACCGGAACCGGGAGAACAGCGTCGCCGGGTCGACACGGGGTGTTGGTGCCGGTCCCTCGTGGGAGGGCTTACCGCCGGACCGTTCTGACAGGTCGGCGCCGGCGCAGAACACTCGTCCCCGGTTGGTTAGCACCACGACGCGGACGTCCGGGTCGGCATCGGCCTCGTCGAGGGCGGCCACCAACTCGCCGACCAGCGCCGTACTGAGGGCATTGCGGTTGGCCTCGTCGGCCAGCGTGACGGTGGTGACGCCCCCACTCCGGTCGACCTCGACGAGAGTCATCAGAACGTCCCCGCGGCGGGTCCGTCGGTAGGTGGACCGGCGAAGGCCTGGGCCCGGACCATCCAGTCGCGGGCCGCGTCCCCGGCCACCTCGAGGGCGGTGTCGTCGGCGTGGCGCCGCTGGGTGACCACCAGGCAGAAGTCCTCGGCGGTGCCCCGGATCACATCGGTGGCGTCGCCCGGACCCCACGTCCACGTGTCGCCCGAGGGCGCCTCGAGTACCACGTCGACTTCGGCTTCGGGGGCCTCCATCCGGCGGTTGGCGTACGACCAGCCCCGGGTGATGACCCCCAACTGGGCAATGTGTCGCAGTCGGTTGGTGGCCGGTCGGTGGCCACCGACGGCGTCGACCACGTCCTGGCCATGGGCCCACGCCTCCATGAGCCGGGCCGTCAGGAAGGACTTCCCGCCCATCGAGGGTCCGTACCACGGTACGCGGGCGTCTTCGGCCAGTCCGCCAGCCGCCGAGGCCAACCGGTCCCGACCGTCGCGCCATGCGGCCAGGAGCTCGGCGGGCGACATCCGACGGAACGCACCGAGGGTCAGGTCGTCCACGGCGTCGTCGCCGCTCCGGGCCACGCCCACCAGCGCATCGACGGCGGCCCGGAACCCGTCGGGGTCGACGATGGCCTGGGTGGCCGTGCCGTCGAAGTAGGTGAGGTGTCCGACCTGGTCGCCCACCGTCCAGCCCGGACTCGGCGTCGACTCGTCCCAGGCCTCGGTCGGGAGGTCGGCCACCACGGCGTCCAGAGCTCGCTGTTCGGCGACCAGGTCGCCGGCCACGTCGGCCACGTTCAGGCGGATACCGCTCATGGTGCCAAGCCTCGCAGGATCACGTCGACCATTGCGTCGGCGGCCTCCTTGGGCGTCGAGTCGATCTCGGCCAGGTGGTCGGGGAGGGCGAACAGGTCGCCCAGGCCGGCCACCACCCGGGCCACCGCCGCGGTGTCTACTGGGGCAAGGTCGCCCCGTTGCACGGCCAGGTCCAGCAGGGTGCGAGTCACGGCGACCAGGTAGTCCGAGTGGGCGGTGACCAGTCGGTCGGCGGCCGGCGTGGCCGCCCGGTCCCGGGCGAAGGCCGGCGTGGTGGCTGCCACGGCCTCGTTGGCGGCCCGGAGGTAGGCCCGTATGGCGTCCAATGGGGCGGGGTCGCCGTCCAACGCGCCGACGGCCGATCGGCCGATCCGTCGGAGGTTGCGGTCGACCACGGTCAGCACCAGCTCGTCCCGGCTGGGGGCTAGGTCGTACAGGGTGCGCAGCGAACAGCCCACCCGGCCGGCGATGTCGGCCATGGTCAGGTGGACGAAGCCGTCATCGAACAGGTCGCCGAGTCGTTCCAGCACCTCGCGCTGCCGGTCGGTGAGGCGTTCCTCCCGGCCCCGGTCCATCACCGGCCGGGGAGCGGGGACAGTCCGGAGTCGTCGCCCTAGGTCGACCTCGACTGTGGTCATCATCGGGAGCCTCCCCCCGTCGAGGCGAAACCTTCGGGCAGCAGCGTCATCGGCACTTCCACCACCCGGGCCCGGAGCCACTCACCGAGGCTCTTGGCCTGGCCGTCCTGCCGGGTCGAGGCGGCCACGCCTTCGCCGAGCAGGCCCCGCAGCACGAAGTTGAGCGAGCGGACGGCGGGCAGCCGGTGGCGCTCAATCTCCAGGTCGGCCGCCTCGGGTAGGAGTTCCCGCAAGCGGTCCTCAGTCAGGTATCCGTCCAGCCAGGCCCAGGCGTCGTCGTCGCGTGCGAACACGCCGAGGTTGGCGTCCCCGCCCTTGTCGCCGGAGCGGGCCCCGACCACCAGGCCCAACGGTGCGGCCATCGTCGGCCCGTCGGGCGCCGGAGCGTCCGGGCCGGGCAGGGCCTCGACCGCCGGCGTGCCCCTAGGGGCCACCGAGTCGACGACGGTGCGGCTCGGGCCGTTCGGCCCGTCGAGGACCACCACGTGCTGGGGGACCACCTCGGCGGGGACCAGGCCGGCTCGGTGGACGCCGAACGGCTTGGCTCCACCGGTGCTGATCCCGAAGAAGCCGGGGATGGTGGCCAATGCCATCTCGGTCATGGCGTTGAAGATGGGTCGGCCGACCTTGCGTTCGTCGGCGTCCTTCAGCGTCAGGCACCACAGGGCGACCGCCTCCTCGTTGGAGGCCGGGTCGACCTTGTCGGTCCGCACCACCCGGGAGGTGACCGAGGCGAAGTCGGCGGGCTCGTGCGGGCACGACGTCCAGAAGGCCTCCTCGGCCAGCGCAGCCTTGGACTCCACGTCGAGGCCGGTCAGGGCGATCCGCAAGTCGCAACGGTGCCCACCCATCTCGTTCATCGACACCTTCAGCGTCGGCGGGGGTGGCTCGCCCTGTGTGCCGTGGATCCGCACCCGGTCGGGGCCCACCTGG
>PBUO01000115.1 GCA_002727895.1 Acidimicrobiaceae bacterium
CAACTTCAAACCAATGTGCCTGCCGATCCGCCAGATGTCGTCCGCGAGACGTTGACTACTGAACTGGGGCAGCCCATCGAAGAGTTGTTCTCTGAGTTTGATGATGTGCCATTGGCATCGGCGTCGATCGGCCAGGTGCACCTCTCGACGTCGATGGTGTTCGGCATCGGGATCTGCGCCGGCGGCGTGTACGTGCTGGGCTTCACGCTCCTGCACGAGACGGTGGACGACGACCTGCGAGGTCGGATCTTCTCCACCCTGTACCTGCTAGTCCGGGGCTGCGTACTGCTAGCCCTGGTGGTGGGGCCGCTCATGGAGGACCTGCTTGACCGCCTGTCCAGCATCCTCTGGGACCGGCACGTGGAGCTGTTTGGGATGGGCGTGGACGTGCCCGGGGTGCGGCTCACCCTATGGCTAGCCGCACTCATCATCCTCGCGTCGGGGGCGGTGGCCGCCGGCTCGCTGCGGGCCGGACTCCGTGCCGATCGGGGCGTCGACGGCAGGGAAGGGAGCTCGTGACCGGCCGTTTCATCGCCGTGGAGGGGGCCGACGGGACCGGCAAGTCCACCCAGGCCCGGCTGCTAGCCGAGCACCTCGACGCGGTGTTCACCCGGGAACCCGGGGGGACGCCGCTGGGTGAACGGATCCGGGACCTGGTGTTGGACCCTGACGGCGACGGGCCGGCGGACCGGGCCGAGGCCCTGCTCATGGCCGCCGCCAGGGCCCAGCACGTGGAACGGGTGGTGGCCCCCGCGCTGGCTGCCGGCCGGGACGTGGTGTCGGACCGGTACGTAGCCTCGTCCATCGCCTACCAGGGCCACGGCCGGTGCCTGGGGGCCGACGCTGTGGCCGAAGTCAACCGCTTCGCCACTGTGGGCCTCGAACCCGACCTGGTGGTGCTGGTCGTGCTGGACGTCCCGCTGGCCGCCGACCGCCTGGGCGGAGCCGGCGACCGGGACCGGATCGAAAGGGCCGGTGACGACCTCCAGGCGGTGGTGGTGGCGGCCTACCGGGAGATGGCCACCGCTGATCCGGACCGCTGGGTGGTGGTCGATGGGTCGGGCACCATCGAGGAGGTGGCGGCCCGGGTGACCGCCGCCGTCGACGCCCGCCTGGATGCCTGATGGTGGAGGGACCGGGGGTGGGGACCGTCGCCCTGGACCTCGACGATGCGTTGATGTGGGACGGGGTCCCCGGACAACCGGATGCCGTGGCCCTGCTGCGGGCCGCGGTGGCCGCGCCGGTGCACGCCTACCTGGTGGTCGGTCCGACGGGGGCCGGACGCGAGGAGCTGGCCCGTGCGTTCGCCGGCGGCCTGTTCGCCGAGGGGGTGGACGATCCGGCGGCTGCCGGCCGGCACCGTGCTCTGGCCGCCTCCGGCCGACACCCGGACCTGGTGGCCATCGAGCCGGAGGGGCGGTCCCTGTTGGTGGTCGACGCCGAGCGGATCACGAGGGAGGGGTGGAGGTCGCCGATCGAGGCCCGGTGCAAGGTGATCCTGGTCGACCGGTTCCACACTGCGGAGCCGGCCGCGGCGGCCAGCCTGCTCAAGACCATCGAGGAGCCGCCGGCCAGCGCGGTGTTCGTCCTCCTGGCCGACGAGGTCCCCGAGGAGCACGTGACCATTGCCTCGCGGTGCGTCCGGGTCGACGCTGGGCCCATTGCGGCCGGGGTGCTGGCCTCCCTGCTGGAGGCCGACGGGGTGGACTCCGGTCGTGCGGCCGACGTGGCCGAGGCGGCCGGGGGCAGCCTGGAAAGGGCCCGCCTGCTGGCCACCGACCCGGCGGTGGTGGCCCGGAGGGATGCCTGGCGGTCGGTGCCCGAACGGCTCGACGGGTCGGGCGCCGCGGTGGCCGTCCTGGTCGCCGAGCTGCGGGGACTGATCGACGACGCCCAGGCTCCGTTGGAGGCCCGCCACCAGCAGGAGCTCGAGGAGTTGGCCGAGCGGGAGGAGGTGGTTGGTACCCGGGGGTCCGGCCGTCGCCAGCTGGTGGAGCGCCAGCGCCGGGAGGTGCGTCGCCATCGGGACGACGAGCTCCGCTTCGGTCTGGCCACCCTCAGCCGGGCCTACCTGGCCCGGGCCCATTCGACCCCCGGTGGCAACGGCCTCCCCGACGATCCCGAGCGGCTGCTGGTCGCCACGGCACGGATCACCGAAGCCACCAGCGAACTGGTCCGCAACCCCAACGAGCCTCTGCTGCTCCAGGCCCTGCTCCTTGACCTGCCGACGGGCGGCGACTGACCCGGACCGGGTCCGTCAGGCTGCGTCACAGAGTGGAGTTGCGATGACCCCCATCGACCGGGTCCGACATCCGATCGACGATCCCGACCACCGGCGGCGCTGCCGCGAGGTACTGGACGCCGCTGGGGCGCTGGTGCTCGACGGCTTCTTCAGCGCCGAGGCCATCGCCCGGGTGGTGGCCGATTCGGCTCCCCGCGAGGCCGAGGCCTTCTACGCCGGCTCCACCCACAACGTGTACCTGACCCCACCGGACCCGGGGCTGCCCGAAGACCACGCGTTCAACAGACAGGTGGCGTCCAGCAAGGGACTGCTGGCCGACGACCAGGTGCCGGCCGACTCGCCGCTGCGCACCGTCTACGACGACCCCGCCTTCCGGGACTTCCTGTGCGCGGTGCTGGGCATCGAGGCCATCCATCCGTACGCCGACCACCTGTCGTCGATCAACGTGCACTTCGCCTCGGCAGGCCGGGAGCTGGGCTGGCACTTCGACAACTCGTCGTTCGCCGTCACCATGCTTCTCCAGGCCCCCGAGGATGGCGGCCGGTTCGAGTACGTGCCAGCGGTCCGGGACTCGGCGGCCGGCGACATGGGGTACAACGTGGTGGACGCAGTCCTCGACGGGATCCACCCCGTGGAGGCCCTTGACTTCGAGCCAGGGGCATTGGTGCTCTTTCGGGGGCGGGACGCACTGCACCGGGTGACGCCCACCGAGGGGTCGGTGACTCGCCTGCTGGTGGTCTTCGCCTTCAACGACCAGCCGGGCGTCGGCCTCTCCGACTCGGCCCTCCGGACCTTCTACGGCCGGACGGCCTGACCGCTCTTCCGGAGTGACCTCTACTCCGGAGTCACGTAGGCGGCGGTCAGGCCGCCGTCGACGGTGAACTCGGTGCCGGTCACGTAGGACGACTCGTCGGAGGCCAGGAACAGCGCGGCGGCCGCCATCTCCGACGCCTCCCCGAACCGGCCCATGGGCACGTGTACCAGGCGGCGTTGCCGCTTCTCCTCGGTGTCCAGGTACGACATCAGCAGCTCGGTGCGCAGCGGCCCCGGGCACAGGGCGTTGACCCGGATGCCCTCCCGGGCGTGCACGACGGCCAATTCTCGGGTCATGGCCAGCACGCCGCCCTTGGACGCCGTGTAGGCCAGCTGCGGGGTGGCCGCCCCCACCAGGGCCACGAAGCTGGCCGTGTTGACCACCGACCCGCCGCCGGACCTCCGTAGGGCTGGGATGCCGTGTCGGCAGCCGAACCAGACGCCCTTCAGGTTGACGTCCATGGTCCGGTCCCAGACGTCCTCCTCGGTGGACTGGGCATCGCCGTCGTCGGCCAGCATGATCCCGGCGTTGTTAAACACCACGTCGAGGCGGCCGAGCGCCTCTTCGGCGGCGGCCACTGCGGCGGCCACGTCGGCCTCCACGGCCACGTCGGCGGTCAGCGCCACGGCCTGACCGCCCGCCGCCACCACCTCGTCGGCCACCGCGGCCGCACCGTCGGCGTCCACGTCGACGGCTGCCACCATGGCCCCCTCGGCGGCGAACAGCAGCGCCGTCTCCCGACCGATGCCCGCCGCGGCGCCGGTCACGAACGCCGCCTTCCCGGCCAGGCGCCCCGCGCCCGTCGTCCCCGTGACCGTCTCTTCCGAAGCCATGAAGCGAGCCTCCCACAACCGGCCTTCCCCTCGTCTCGGTGGGTGCGGGTCTGGCAGGCTCGCGACGTGACGGTGACCGACGGGCTCCGGTTGGGGCGGGGATTCCGGCAGGGACCCCATCAGGGACGGCACCAGGTGCGGGGCGCCTGCCACCACGACTGTCCGGACACGTGCGCGTGGATCGCCACCGTCGAGAATGGCCAGGCGATCCGCCTGCGGGGCGACCCCGACCATCCGCTGACCGCCGGCGAGCTGTGCCCCAAGGTCAACCGGTACCTCGACCGGGTGTACCACCCCGACCGCCTCCTCACCCCGCTGCGGCGGGTGCCGGGGAGCGCCAAGGGCGAGGCGGCCTTCGAGCCGATCGGGTGGGGCGAGGCCATCGGGCTGGTGGCCGGACGCCTGGCCGAGTCGGTCGACGTCTACGGCCCGGAGACCGTCCTGCCCTACTCCTTCGCCGGGACCCAGGGTTTGGTCCAGATGGGGATGATGGCCGACCGGTTCTTCGACGCCCTCGGGGCCACCCGCCTGTATCGCCACCTTTGCGGGGTGACCGCTTGGCTGGGGGCGGCCGAAGTCCACGGCCTGCCCGACGGCATGGACCCTGAGGACCTCAGACACTCGCGGACCATCCTCCTCTGGGGCACCAACACGCTGGTCACTAACCGGCACTTGTGGCCCACCGTCGAGGCGGCCCGGGCCGACGGGGCGACGGTGGTCGTCGTCGATCCCGTCCGCACCACCACCGCCGAGCGGGCCGACCACCACGTCCAGCCCCGACCGGGCACCGACGTGGCCCTAGTGCTGGGGATGGTCCACGTGCTGGAACGCGACGGCCATGTCGACCGGGACTTCCTGGACGGGTACGCGACCGGGGCTGACGAGCTGCTGGCCTCGGCCGAGCCCTTCGACCCGGCAGCCACCGAGGCGGCCACCGGCGTACCGGCGGCCACCGTGGAGTGGCTGGCCACTACCTTCGCCACCCGTCGCCCGGCCGCCGTGCGGGTCCTGGTCGGCCTCGAGCACCGTCAGCACGGCCAGGAGGCCCACCGTGCCCTGGCCATGCTGCCGGCGGTCACCGGCGCGTGGCGCGACGTGGGCGGGGGCCTGTGCCGGTCCACCCAGCAGTACTTCGACCGGGTCCTGCTCGACCCGGTGCCCCGACGGCTGGGGGCCGAGCGTCCCCGGGCGGTGAACATGGCTTCCCTCGGCGAGGTGCTGGCCGGTACGCACCGGGGCGTGCCGCTGGACCCGCCGATCACCGCGATGGTCGTGCATAACTGCAATCCGGCGACCATTACGCCCGACCAGAACGCCGTGCTGGCCGGCCTGGTCCGCGACGACCTTTTCACCGTGGTGCTGGAGCAGTTCATGACTGACACGGCCCGGTACGCCGACGTGGTGCTGCCGGCTACCACCCAGGTGGAGCACCTGGACCTCATGAACTCGTGGGGTCACCTTTACCTGTCACTGAACCGGCCGGCCATCGCCCCGGTGGGCGACGCCCTGCCAAACACCGAGGTGTTCCGTCGCCTAGCCGTCGCCATGGGCCTCGACGCGCCGGGACTGGCCGACGACGACGAGACGATGGTCCGCCAGCTGTTGGACTCCGACCACCCGTGGTTGGACGGCATCGACCTCGAGCGCCTTGACGCCGAGGGGTGGGTGCGCCTCAACGTGCCCGTCGGTTACCGCCCGCCGCTGGACGGGTTGGTCGAGACGCCAGACGGGCGTCTCCACCTCGGCGCCCTGGACCCGACGCCGGGCGACGAGACGCCGGACGGGGCTCGGCGGGCCGACCCGGATCGGGTCGCCCGGTACCCGCTGGGCCTGATGACCCGCAAGCAGCACGCCCGGTTCCTGAACAGCCACTACGGGGGCTTCGCCGATCATCACCCGAGGGAGTCATCCAGGGGGGACCGGACAGCGTCCGGGCCGGTGCTCGACGTGCACCCCGTGGACGCGGCGGCCCGGGGCGTCGCCGACGGCGACCTCGTCCGCGTGTTCAACGATCGCGGGTCGTTGGAGTTGCCGGCCACAGTGGTTGATCGGGTCCAGCCGGGCCTGGTGGCCGTCCCGTTCGGCTGGTGGGGCCGTGGGGTGAACGCCCTGACCAACCCGGCGGTGGGTCGCGCCATCGGCTCGGCGGCCTTCCACGACACGCTCGTCCAGGTGGAACGCCTGGCGGGCGGCCCCGGGATGCCCGAACGACGCGAACAGGAGAACGCATGACCACGCGGGTGACGATCACCGGGACCGGCACGCCGATCCCGACTCCCGACCGGGCCGGTCCGGGCGTCCTGGTCGAGGTCGATACGCGTCTCGAGGGCACGGTCCGGCTGCAGTTCGACGCGGGGAGGAACACCGTGATGCGGCTGCACGGAGCCGGGACCTCGCCGGGCGGTCTGGACGCCTTGTTCCTCACCCACCACCATTCCGACCACCTGGTCGGCGTCGACGACCTGCTCCTCACCCGCTGGGTGATGGACCGCGAGCAGGAACTCCCGCCGTTCCCGGTGGTCGTGCCCGCCGGCCCGTGCGTCCGGTTCGTGGACGGGCTCACCGACCGGTGGTCCGAGGACCTGGCGGTGCGGGCCGAGCATGCCGGTCGGGCCAGTGGGCCTCGGGTCGTCGTCGTGGGCTTCGACTACCCGGCCTCGCCGACCGAGGTATGGCGCTCTGGCGACGTTCGGGTCCTGGCCGGCCAGGTCAGACACGAACCGGTCCACCCGGCGGTCGGCTACCGGGTCGAGACCCCCGACGGGGTGGTAGTCGTCTCCGGCGACACCCTGGTGTGCGACGAGATGGCGGAGCTCTCGGTGCGCGCCGACGTGCTGGTATACGAGGCCATGCGCTTCTCGGAGATCCTGCCGCTGCCCGCCCACCGTCGGTTCATCGCTGACTACCACGCCGACACTGTCGAGATCGGCCGACAGGCGGCAGACCTGCGGGTGCCCACCCTGGTTCTGACACACCTCATCCCACCGCCGACGTCCGATGAGGACGAGGCGGCCTTCGTGGCCGACGTGCGTTCTGGCGGCTATGAGGGCGAGGTGGTGGTGGCCCGTGACCTGACGGCGGTCACGGTGGGCTGACCGCTCCCCGGCTCAGGCGTCAGGGAACCCCTCGTCGTGGTGCCCATCGTCATGTAGCACGAAGCGGACCCGCTTGAAGCCCTTCCCCTTCGACTCGGTCTTCACTACCTCGAGGCGACCCACCTGGCCGGTGGACGACACGTGGGTGCCCCCGTCGGCCTGCTTGTCGAGGCCCACGATGTCCACCACCCGGATCTCGGTGACCGACTCGGGGACCAGGTTGACCTTGGTGCGGATCAGCTCCCGGTCGAGCACCGCCTCGGCACGGGGTAGGAACGAAACCTCGACCGGCCGGTCGGCGGCGATCTCCGCGTTGCAGCGGGCCTCCACGTCGGCGGCGAACCCCTCGGGGAGCTGGTCCACCTCGAAGTCCATGCGGCCCGACAGGGCGTCCATGTTCCCGCCGGTCACCACCCGGCGCCAGTCCCGCCACATCACCCCGCAGAGCACGTGCATGGCGGTGTGGGTGCGCATCATGTGGCGTCGCCGCTCGTCGTCGACCTCGCCGGTGACCGTCGTGCCCGGGTCGGGGACCGGGCCGGCCAGCGTGTGGAGGAGGCGCCCGTCGACTGTGCGGACGTCGACCACGGTGGCAGCACCGGTGTCCCACACCAGGTGGCCGGTGTCGTGGGGCTGTCCGCCGCTGGTGGCATAGAAGGCGGTCCGGTCAAGTTCGACCCGGTCGTCGTCGACCGAGACCACTGCGGCTTCGAACGACCGGAGGTCCGCGTCGCGTAGGTACAGCCGGTCGGTCATGGACCGGACCCGCCCGCTGCGCCCGACACGTCGATGCGCAGTTCTGGACCGTCGTCGCGTGCGACCACCGTCCACGCCAGGGCGTCCAGCCCTGCGCCGTCGGCCGGCCAGGTGGTCGCCGGGTCGCAGTCGTCGAAGAAGGCGCCCATCCCCGGCGAGTCTTCCGAGGACCCCTCGGGGTCCCACTGGACCAAGCAGTCGTCGCTGCCCGGTACCCGGGCCGAGAACGCCGACCAGCCCACCCTCGGGTCGTCGCCGGCGTGGGTGACCCAGATGGGCAGGTCGCGGCCCACCAGATCGGGGAACGGCACCGGACCCCGTTCGGCGATCTCGGCGGCCAGGTCGGCGGCGTCGATCCCCCGGAAATCGGGGTCGCCCAACTTCACGTCGACGGCGTCCGAGGAACCGGCCAACCACAGGACGAACACCAGCGCTCCCACTGCGCCGGCCAGGCCGACCAAGGTGACGGCCAGGGCGCGTTTCAGGTCGAGGCGGACGCCGCGGGCTTTGGTCACGGTGCAGCTCCTGTCTCGTCTTCGGGGCGGGTAGGCCGGGTGGCTTCCCAGTCTCTGGGAACCCCGACGCAGGGATCCATGTCACACCGGTCCACTGGCGGACCGGTCAGGGGCCCGAGCCTAGGATCGATGGCAGGAGCGGCCCCGACCGGCGCCGCAGCTCCCGGCGGGCCCACCCAGGCGGCCACGCCACGGGCACGACGGAGGGTGGCCAGGTGGACCTGTTCGAGTACCAGGGCAAGCAGTTCTTCGCCCGCTATGGCATGCCGGTGTCGCCCGGCGAGATCGCCTTCACCGTCGACGAGGCCGTGGCCGCCGCTGAGCGCCTCGGAACCCCGGTGATGGTCAAGGCCCAGGTGCACACCGGTGGCCGGGGCAAGGCCGGTGGCGTGAAGTTCGCCGCCACCGTCGGCGACGTCCGTACCCACGCCGAGGCCATCCTCGGGCTTGACATCCGCGGCCACGTGGTGGGCCGAGTGTGGATCGAGAAGGCCAGCGACATCGCCGAGGAGTACTACGCCTCGTTCACGCTCGACCGTTCGGCCAAGAAGCACCTCGGGATGCTGTCGGCCGAGGGCGGCGTGGAGATCGAGACAGTGGCCGAGGAGAATCCGGACGCCATCGCCAAGGTGTGGATCGACCCGGTGGAGGGCCTCGACGAGGCCACCGCCCGCGACTGGGTGGCTGCCGCCCGGCTGCCAGAGGCCGCGGTGGAGGGCACGGTGGCCATCCTCCAACAGCTCTACACGGCATACGTGGACGGCGACGCCGACCTGGTCGAGATCAACCCGCTGATCCTGACCCCGGACGACCGGGTCCACGTGCTGGACGCCAAGGTCACCCTCGACGGCAACTCGACCTTCCGCCACGAGGACTACGCCGCATACGACGAGACCCAGACCCGGGACGAACGGGAGACCGCGGCCCACGCCCGCGGCCTGCAGTACGTCGGCCTCGACGGCTCGGTGGGCGTGATCGCCAATGGTGCCGGTTTGGCCATGTCCACGGTCGACGTGGTCAACCAGGTGGGCGGCAGCCCGGCCAACTTCCTGGACATCGGCGGCGGCGCCAACGCCGACGTCATGGCCGGGGCACTCGAGGTCATCAACAACGACCCGGCCGTGCGGTCCATCTTCATCAACATCTTCGGGGGCATCACCCGGGGCGAGGAGGTGGCCAACGGGATCGTAGGGGCGCTCCAGCGGGTCGACATCGACGCCCCGATCGTGATCCGCCTGGATGGCACCAACGCCGAGGAGGGCCGGGCAATCCTCGAGCCGCACCTGTCCGACTCGCTGCGGATGGCCCCCACCATGCTCGACGCGGCCCGCACGGCGGTCGAGCTGGCAGATGGAGGCGGGGCAGATGGCGCACCTGCGGGTGATGGAGAAGGGAGCGCCCGATGAGCATCTTCGTCGACGCCGACACGAAGGTCGTCTACCAGGGCCTGACCGGCAACCAGGGCCGCTACTACGGCCTACTGAACCGCGACTACGGCACTCAGGTCGTGGCCGGGACCAACCCCCGCAAGGCGGGGACCGACGTGGACGGCGTGCCGATCTTCGGCAGCGTGGCCGAGGCCGTCGAGGCCACCGGGGCAACCGCCTCGTGCATCTTCATCCCGGCGCCCGGCGTGCGCGACGCCGTGCTGGAGGCCGCCGAGGGTGGGGTGGAGTTCATCGTGGCCATCACC
>PBUO01000120.1 GCA_002727895.1 Acidimicrobiaceae bacterium
CCGCTGGAGCTCGACGAGCACGTTCTCAAGAGCCGCCGTGGCCGCGAGCGCCGGGGACGGCCCATCGGCCGCTACCTGATGTGCGTCAGCGTCAGCGACGGGGTGACACAGATCGCGGTGATGGAGGGACGGCAGCTCATAGAGCACTACCTGTCCCGCCCGGCCGACGACGTCAGCGAGATCCACGGCAACGTCTACCTGGCCAAGGTGCAGAACGTCCTGCCAGGTATGGAGGCCGCCTTCGTTGACATTGGCACGCCCAAGAACGCTGTGCTGTATCGGGGCGACGTTCACTACGACGACTCCGACTTCGAGGGCAAGGGTCGGCCCCGAATCGAACAGGTGCTGAAGGCTAAGCAGACCATCCTCGCCCAGGTGACCAAGAACCCGATCGCCCACAAGGGCGCCCGCCTCACCCAGGAGGTCTCGTTGCCGGGACGGTTCGTGGTGCTGGTCCCCAACAGCTCCACCTACGGCATCTCCAAGCGCCTCCCAGACTCGGAGCGCAAGCGCCTGCGCAACATCCTCGACCGGGTCAAGCCCAAACAGCACGGGATCATCGTGCGCACGGCAGCCGAGAACATCACCAAGGAGGAGATCGAGCGGGACGTCCGCCGGCTTCTCGGCCAGTGGGACGAGATCGAGGCCCTGGCCGGCCGCTCCCAGGCCCCGAATCTGCTCTACCGGGAGCCCGAGATGGCGTTCCGGTTCATCCGCGAGGAGTTCAATAAGGACTTCCGGGGCGTGGTCATCGACGACGCGGACATGTGCGAGAAGGTCCGCACCTACGTGGAGAGCGTCAACCCGGCGCTGGTGGACCGCATCTCTTACCACGACCCGGAAACCGAGTCGCTGCCGCTGTTCGAGCGGCACCACGTCCATGAGCAGCTCCGCAAGGCATTGGACAGGAAGGTCTGGCTGCCGTCGGGCGGGTCGCTGATCATCGAGCACACCGAGGCGCTGACCGTCGTCGACGTGAACACCGGCAAGAACGTGGGCCGGTCCAGCCTTGAGGAGACGGTGTTCCGTAACAACCTGGAGGCGGCCGAGGAGATTGCCCGCCAGCTCCGGCTGCGCGACATCGGCGGCATCATCGTCATCGACTTCGTGGACATGGAGGTCAAGGCCAACCGCGAGGCCGTGGCCACCACGCTCCGGGACGCCCTCGCCCGGGACAAGACTCGGACTCAGGTGTTCGACATCAGCGAGTTGGGCCTAGTTGAGATGACCCGCAAGCGGATCGGCGAGGGTTTGCTGGAGTCGTTTGCCAACGCCTGTGAGGACTGCGGTGGCCGTGGCGTGAACCTCGACGACGATCTACTGGCCGGTTCCGGCCGGGCGGGACGCCGCTAGAAGGCCGGGCCGTGGGCGGACCGGGATTCCTGGGCGCCAACGGTCACACCACGGTGCCCGGTGGTGCCGTGGGCGACCACCGGTAGATTGGACGGACTATGTACGCAGTGATCGCCACCGGCGGAAAGCAGTACCGGGTCGAGGAGGGCCAGCGGGTCCTCGTCGAGCGCCTGGGGGCCGTGGACAGCGAGGTCGAGTTGACTCCGGTGATGGTCGTCGACGGCGACGACGTGCTGGCCACACCCGAGGCCCTTTCCGGTGCCACCGTGTCCGCCCGCATCGTCGGTGATGTCAAAGGTCCGAAGATCCGGGGCTTCACCTACAAGAACAAGAGCAACCAGCGTCGCCGGTGGGGTCACCGCCAGCACCTGGCCGAGATCGAGATCACCGGGATCGCGAGAGGCTGACGACATGTCAAAGACCAAGGGTGGCGGCTCGACCCGCAACGGCCGGGACTCGAACGCACAGCGACTGGGCGTGAAGGTCTACGACGGCGGCTGGGTGAGCGCCGGCAGCATCATCGTGCGGCAGCGGGGCACCAAGTTCCACCCGGGATCCAATGTGGGCCGGGGTGGCGACGACACCCTTTTCGCCACCGCCGACGGCACCGTGAAGTTCGGGCGCCGTGGCGGCCGCAAGTTGGTGGACATCATCACCGACTGAGCGATTCTTTCCAACGCCACCTGCGGGTGGCTGGTCGCGACGTACCGCCACGGCGGTGCGTCGTTCGGGTTTTTGGGACGTGACCGCCGACTAGGTGACGTCAAGGCCGGTGGGGAGCCGGTCGGCGTCCAAGCCGAGGAGGCGGATGCCGGCCCGGCAGGCGAAGCGGTCCGTCATACCGCCCACGTAACGGACCGCGGCCAGGACCGCGCCGTCTGATCCCGCGACATCCACCGGGTCGTCGTCGGCCGGCAGGTCGTCGGGATGGGCCAGGTAGTGGTCGACGAGCGCCCGCAGCAGGTCAAGCACCCGGTCGGCCTGGTTGACTGACGCCGGGCGGAGGTAGATCCGCTCGTAGTCGAAGGTCCGGAAGGCGGCCAGAGCGTCGGCCACGTCGGCGTCCATGCCGATCCGGCCCGTCCGGACCGAGGCCGACACCACGGCGTCGATGAACGCGGCCAACTGCTCCCGGCGAGTCGCCCCGCAGCGCTCTAGCACGAGGGCGGGGAGATCGGCCGGGTCGACGATCCCGGTGTAGGCGGCGTCCTCGAAGTCGTGGCAGACGTAGGCGATCCGGTCGGCCCAACTGACCACCTCACCCTCCGGGGTGGAGGGGGCAGGGCGCGACCACGAGTGGTTCCGGATGCCGTCGAGGGTCTCGGTGCAAAGGTTGAGCGGGGCCAGGGTGACGTCGGCACCCCACTGGGCGTGGTCGTACCCGCCGTCGACGTAGGGCGACAGGGCATCCTCGCTGGCGTGCCCACCGGGGCCGTGGCCGCAGTCGTGGCCGAGGGCGATGGCCTCGGCTAGGGGCACGTTCAGGCCGAGGCGGGTGGCGATTGCCCGGGCCACCTGGGCCACCTCGAGGGCGTGGGTGAGGCGGGATCGCTGGTGGTCCTCGGGGAACACGAACACCTGGGTCTTGCCGGCCAGGCGACGGAAGGCAGTGGCGTGGAGGATCCGGTCCCGGTCGCGTTCGAAGCAGGTCCGAAATGGGTCTGGCTCCTCGGCCTCGGCCCGGTCGCCGCCGCCCGAGGCCCGGGTGGCACCCTCGGTGGCGGGCAGTTCCTCACCGGCGTCCCGACGGTGTCGGGGATGGTCGGCGACGGGGCCGATGGTGGCGTGGCTGTCGTGGTGGGCCGTTGTCAGGTCTGCCCTACCGGTGACAGCGGCATGGCCCTCCATGGTCGACGCCCAGGCGCGTGCCCGGTCGCTGAGCCCGTCCTCAACCGTCGTTCGGCTGCCGTCGTCTGCCACCCGGACACACTACGGGCGGCCGACCGGGGCACCGGTGGGAGTCCATCGGGGAGCCCAGCAGGGAACAGCGCCGCCCGTAGGCTCGACGGCATGTCCCAGTTCGTCGACGAGTGCGGCCTGAACGTGCGCGGCGGCGACGGGGGGGCGGGCGCTGTGTCGTTCCGCCGCGAGGCCCACGTACCTAAGGGTGGGCCGGACGGCGGCGACGGCGGTGACGGAGGCAGCGTCTGGCTGGAGGCCGACCACAACGTGGCCTCCCTGCTGGCCTTCCGGGACCACCCCCACCGGCGGGCGGGCAACGGCACCCACGGGTCGGGCGGGAAGCGCCACGGGAAGGCTTCGGAGGACATGGTGGTCAAGGTCCCCGAGGGGACCACGGTCCACGACCTGTACGACGGCGAGGTGCTGGCGGACCTGGTCCAGCACGGCGACCGGTGGCTGGCCGCCGAGGCCGGACGTGGTGGACGGGGCAACGCCAAGTTCCTGACCAACAAGCGGCGGGCCCCGGCCTTTGCCGAACAGGGCGAGGAGGGCGAGGAGCGGTGGCTGCGACTCGAGTTACGCCTCATGGCCGACGTGGCCCTCGTCGGCTACCCCAACGTGGGCAAGAGCACCCTGATCTCCCGCATGTCGGCCGCCCGCCCCAAGATCGCCGACTATCCGTTCACCACGCTGGAGCCGAACCTGGGCGTGGTCCGTCCCGAGGGTCGGCCCGAGTTCGTTGTGGCCGACATCCCAGGGCTCATCGAGGGGGCCAGCGAGGGGCGGGGCCTTGGCCACCGGTTCCTCCGGCACGTGGAGCGGGCCCGGGTGTTGCTGGTCCTGGTCGATCTGGCACCCACCGCCCTGGAGGCCCCGGACCGCCAGCTCGAGGTGCTCCTCGGGGAACTGGACGCCTACCAGCCCGACCTGTTGGACCGTCCCCGCCTGGTAGTCGGGTCGCGAGCGGACGTAGCGCAGGCCGACATGGCCTTCGACGGCGACCGGCTGTCGGCCATCACCGGCGACGGCCTGGATTCGCTGGTCCACCGGCTCGCCGATCTGGTCGTGGAGGCCCGGCGGGCGCCACCAGAGCGACCAGCGGCCGTGGTCCACCGTCCCCCGAGCGAGGACGTGGTCGTTGAGCGGGGGGAGGACGGGAGCTGGGAGGTGCTTGACCGCCGGGTGGCCCGAGTGGCGAATCTGAATGACCTGACCAACCCGGATGCGCTGGACTATCTGCACGACCGCCTGAAGCGGATGGGCGTCGACCGGGCTCTGGCCCGGGCCGGTGTCCGGGAGGGCGAGGCGGTCCGGATCGGTCGGCTCGAATTCATCTACGAGGAGGATTGATGATCGGGGGTGATGGCAGCGACACGGCCGTGGTGAAGATCGGGACCTCGTCGATCACCGACGACGAGGGGACGATCGACCGAGCCGCGGTGGGTCGCCTCTGTGACGGGGTGGCCGGGCTGCGGGGCACCGGTCGTCGAGTGGTCGTGGTGACGTCGGGTGCTATCGCTGCCGGCCTGCCCGAACTGGGCCTGGGCGGCGATCGACGTCCTCGGGATGCCGTGACACTCCAGGCCGTGTCGGCCGTCGGCCAGGGGGGCCTGATCCGCACCTACCGGGAGGAGTTGGGTCGGCACGGGCTGACCGCCGGCCAGGTCCTATTGGCACCCCTGGACTTCTTCGTGCGGGCCCAGTACCTGCACGCCCGGGGCACCCTGATCCGCCTCCTCGAGTTGGGCGTGGTGCCGGTGGTGAACGAGAACGACGCCATCGCAGACGACGAGATCCGCTTCGGCGACAACGACCGGATCGCCGCCCTGGTGGCCCAACTGGTGGGTGCCAGCACTCTGGTCCTGTTGACCGACACGCCGGGCCTGCTGACCGCAGACCCGCGGCTCGATGCCGGGGCTTCGCTGATCGAGGAAATCGTGGAGATCGACCACGAGCTGGAGGGGCTGGCCGGCTCGTCCGGTTCAGTCCGGGGGAGCGGCGGCATGGCCTCCAAACTGGCTGCGGCGAAGATCGCCAGTTGGTCCGGCGTGCGGACCGTCATCGCCGACGCGGCCCGGCCCGGCGTCATGGTCGACGCCTGCGACGGGACGCCCGGCGTGGGCACCGTCGTCCACCCGCGGGAGTCCAGCCTCGGCGCCCGCCGGCTCTGGATTGCCTTCGCCGTCGGCTCGGCCGGTCGGATCACCGTTGACGTGGGTGCCCGGCGGGCGCTTGAGGAACGGCGAGGGTCACTGCTGCCGGCCGGCGTGGTGGCCGTGGACGGCTCCTACGAGGCCGGAGCGGCGGTCGAGGTCTGCGACCCCTCCGGCACGGTGTTCGCCAAGGGGATCGTGCGCCACGACTCGGCGCTGCTCCGGGCGCATGCCGGACGACGGACCGGCGACCTGCCCGACGGGATGGCGCACGAGGCCATCCACGCCGACGACCTCATCGTCTTGCCCTGATGGGCGGGGGCGGTTCTGCCCCGGTGGATGGGGCTCAGCGCCGGAGGCGGGCGACAAGGGAACGAGCGTCGGTGACGCCCGTGCGGGCCGCCACCACCACGTAGGCCAGTCCGGCCCCGCCGACGGCGACCACCGCGTCGACCACCTGGGGCAGGCCCCCGGTAGCCCATCGCAGAACCACGGCCACCGCCACCGAGGCGGCGACCGGCACGGCCAACGCCCCCAGCACCGTCGACGGCCCGTCCACGACGAGTAGGCGTCGTCGTACCCGGCGGGACAGTAGGGCTAACTCGACCCAGGCGGCGACCGCTGAGCCGAGGGCTAGCCCGACGGCGCCGAGGTGTGGATCGGGCGATCCGGACCGGACCCCAGCCGACAACGGGCCGAACCATCCCACGTCGACCAGCGAGATGACGTCGCCGCCGTGGATGGTCAGGCGGTCGAATGGAAACATGGCCACTAGGCCGATCGTTGCGGCCAGTGACACCCGAAGGGCGGCCAGGCGGGCCGGTCCGGCCGTGTCTCCCAGGGCGTACAGGGTGTTCTGGTGGATCCTCGATGAGGCCACGGCCGGGAGACCCAGGGCGTAGGCGGACAGAACCAGGGCCACGGCCCTCCCGTCGTCGCCGTCGAAGGCGCCCCAACCGAACAAGGCGTCTACGATCGGTTCGCCGAGCACCAGGTAGGCGACGGTGGCGAACGAGGTGAAGAAGGCGGTCCGCCGCCGGGCGGCCATGGACGTGGCGGCGACCTCAGCGGCCTCGGCGGACCGGGACATGGCAGGAAGTGAGGAAGCGGCGACGCTGGTGGCGAACAAGGCCACCGGCAGTCCGTAGAGCATCTGGGCGGAGAGCAGTCCGGCTACCGCCTCTGTGGTCAGCATCGAGGCCAGCACCAGGTCGAGGTAGCCGGAGAGTTGGACGACGCCCCGCCCCAGCACGGCCGGTCCGAAGCGGCGACGGACGTCGGCCACCCGCTCGTCGCCCAGTCCCACGGTGCGCCCGAGCAGCGGTCGGATCTCCGGGGCCAGGCGCCACACTGCGACCATTTGGACGCCGAACTGCAGGGCTCCGCCGGCCACCAGGCCCCAGGCCAGTCCGGTGGCGGCGTCGCGAGGCGACCAGTCGCCGACCAGGGCGGCCACCAGCACGGCGGCCTGGGCGGCGTTCCAGAGCACCGGCGCCACATAGGGGAGGAAGAAACGTCCGTGGCTGTTGAGTACCCCCAGGGACCACGCCGAGAGCACCAGGAGGCCGAGGCCTCCGGTGGTGATGCGCAGCAGGTCGACGGTCAGGTCGAAGCGTGCCCCGTCGAATCCGGGAGTCAGCAGGGCGGCCAACGGCTGGGCGGCCACGATGGCCACCAGCACCAGGGCGCCGGCCACCACGGTGAGCAGACCGGCCACCGCGGCGGCCACCCGCCCGGCCTCCTCCCGGCGGCCCTCGCCGA
>PBUO01000121.1 GCA_002727895.1 Acidimicrobiaceae bacterium
TCGTCCAACGCGTCGACCCGTGCGGTGGCCTTCACTAGGTCGGCCGCGTCGAGGCGGGTGAGGACCAGGTCGTCGTGGACGAGGGAGGTGAAGTCATCCTGGAGGTCCGCGTCGTCCACGTATGCCGTCGGATACAGGCGGGTCAGGTGGGGGTCGTCGTCGTCGGCCACCACGGCATGGAACTGTCCGGCCAGGTGGGCCACCAGGTCCCGTTCGTCGGGTCCGAGGAGGACCGTCGTCCGGTCGCCGTCCCGCCGGAACGCCAGGGCCTTCCGGCGGCGCAGGATCACTGGTCCTCCCTTTGCAGCGTCGCCCAAAGGCCGTGCTCGTGGAGGCGGTAGACGTCCATCTCGGCCCTCTCGCGGGTGCCACCTGACACCACGGCCCGGCCCTTGTGGTGGACATCCAGCATCAACCGGTCAGCCTTCTCCTTCGAGTAGCCGAAGAGCTTCTGAAAGACGAACGAGACGTACGACATCAGGTTGATGGGGTCGTTCCAGACCAGCACGATCCACGGCCGGTCGGTCGTCACGTCCTCGTCGATTCCGAGGTCGACGTCGGGCCGGTCGGTGGTGGGAGCGTCGGTGAGTGTCGGCGTGGAACTCAAGACGGAGACACTCCGTCGGGGCCTCGTCCGAGGGCCTCGGCCGGACCACGCCGGTCGACGGCCACCAGCCGGAGTCGGACCACCACCATCCACAGCGCTGTGGCCCCGGCCACGTGAAAGCCGACGAGGACGACCGGCACGCCGGTGAAGTACTGCGTCCAGCCGATGGCGGCCTGCGCGGCGACCACGCCGACCAGCCACGCAGCGGCCCGCCGAACCGAGGCCTCGGCGCCATGGCGACGGATGGTCAGCACCAGCGCGGCGACCACCCCGAGGAGGACGACCACACTCGTACCGTGGACCCGGGCCACCTCCCGGACGGTGAACGGCAGGCGGGGTATGGGATCGTCGTGGCTGCCGGCGTGCGGTCCCGACCCGGTCACCAGGGTGCCGGTGGCCAGGACGACAACAGCCAGACCCCACAGCGCGCCGGTGAGGCGTCGGACCACGTCGGGGACTTCCACCTTGGGACGGACGTGGTCACTGGCCAGGTGGTGGAGGACCACGGCGTTCCAAACCAGCACCATCGACAGGGCGAAGTGCCCGAGAACCAGCCACGGGTTCAAGTGGCTGAGTACCACCAGGCCTCCCAACACCACCTGGCCGACGACGCCTCCCACCAGGCCCCACGACCAGCGCAGCAGGTCGCGTCGGCGCGGCCAGCGTGCCATCGAGCCGAGCACCGCGGCGACCACGGCCAGAGACACCAGCCCGGTCACCAGACGGTTCCCGAACTCGATCCAGCCGTGGAGGTCGGCTTCGGGGACGAACTGGTCCTGTTCGCAGGTCGGCCAGTCCGAGCAGCCAAGGCCCGAGCCGGTGAGGCGAACAGCAGCGCCCGACACCACGATTCCAGCTAGGAGCCCGAGGGCCACGCCGCAGATCCTGCGGTAGCCGTCGGGGGTCAGGGGAGGCCGACGATCGGTCACGGCCGTCAGGGTACGGAGTGGCCCGGGTACGTAGGCTCGCCGGTCGTCGAAGGGCTGCCCAGATGGGGAGGAAGAACCGTTGGAGGTGAAGGGAAGCGTTGCTGTCGTGACCGGCGCTGCCAGTGGGATCGGCGAGGCTCTGGTGGAGCGGTTCGTCGTAGAGGAGGTGGCCGCGGTGGTGGCTGCCGACCGGGACGCTGCCGGTGTGGAGGCCCTGGTCCAGCGGCTCTCCGGCGGGTCGACGGTGGTGGAGGCCACGACCTGTGACGTGTCCGACGAGGCAGCGGTCCGGGCGCTCGTCGACGGCACGGTGGAGCGCCACGGGCGGATCGACCTGATGGCCTCGAACGCCGGCTACGTCACCATCGGTGGTCTCGAGGCACCGGACGACGAGCTGCACCGCATGTTCGACGTCCACGTCATGGCCCACCTGTACGCCGCCCGGTACGCCATCCCCCACATGGTGGCGGCCGGTGGTGGCCACCTGCTCAACACCTCGTCGGCGGCCGGCCTCCTGACCCAGATCGGCTCGCTCCACTACTCGGTGACCAAGAACGCAGCGGTGTCCCTGGCCGAGTGGATCAGCGTCACCTACGGCGACCGGGGCATAGGCGTGTCGGTGCTGTGTCCCCAGGCGGTGGCCACCAACATCGTCACCAACAGCCCGACGGCCGACCTGATGCCCGGCGACGGCCCGTCGGGAGCCGCCGCAGTCGACGGGGTGCTGACCGCCGCCGAGCTGGCCGACACCGTCGTCGACGCCCTGGCCGACGGTCGATTCCACGTCCTGCCCCATCCGGACGTGGCCGAGTACGTCCGACGCAAGGGCGAAGACGTGGACCGGTGGCTGGCCGGCATGCGCCGCTTCCAGCAACGGCTTTACCCGGAAGGACCCACCCCGGCCGACTGGCTCCTAGCCTGACCGTCGTGCGCCACGACTCCCTCCGGACCGCCGGAGCCCCGACGGTCGACGGACCCTTCTCCCGCCGCCAGAAGGTGGCCGGCTACGTGGCGCTCACCAAGCCCCGGATCATCGAGCTCCTGCTCGTGACCACGGTGCCCACCATGTTCGTGGCTGAGGGTGGCATGCCGTCGGTGTGGCTGATGGTGGCCACGGTGGTCGGTGGCACGCTGGCTGCTGGTGGCGCCAACGCCGTCAACATGGTGGTGGACCGCGACATCGACGCCCTGATGGAGCGGACCATGCACCGACCGCTGGTCCGAGGGGTGATGACTCCACGGGCGGCCCTCGTCTTCGCCGTGGTGATCGAAGTGGTGGCCTTTGTCTGGCTGTTCGCCACCGTCAACCTGCTCAGCGCAGTGCTGGCCGTCTCGGCCACCTTCTTCTACGTATTCGTTTACACGTTGTGGCTGAAGCGGACCTCGACGCAGAACATCGTGATCGGGGGGGCAGCCGGGGCCGTGCCCGTCTTGGTGGGGTGGTCGGCGGTAACCGGGACGCTGGGCTGGGCGCCGGTCGTCCTGTTCCTCGTCATCTTCTTCTGGACGCCGCCGCACTTCTGGGCGTTGGCCATCAAGTACCGCGACGACTACTCCACGGCCGAGGTGCCGATGCTCCCTTCGGTGACCAGCCTCGGTGAGACGGTCCGGAAGATGGCCCTCTACACGGTGGTGCTGGTCGCCTTGACCCTGGTGTTCTCCCCGGTGGCCGGGATGGGATGGGTGTACCTGGGCTCCGCGCTGGTCCTAGGGCTCGCCTTCGGCGTGCTGGTGGAGGCTGTCCGCCGGGACCCCGGCGAGCGCACCGCCATGCGGCTCTTCTCCTGGTCCATCACCTACGTGACGCTCCTGTTCGCGGCCATGGTCGTGGACGTCCTCGTCTGACCCCGTTGGACCCCGTCCGGGTGGCTCGACGGGCCGCGCTTTTCGACGCTCAGGTCAGCCGACGGGCCATGCGCCGACTAGATTGCGCCGAACGTGCGAGCGCCGAAACCACCGTCGATCCGCCTAGCCTCGTCTGGTCCGAGAGCCCTCGGATCGCCGGACGAGGGCACTCCACCCGACCGCTGACCTGAGAAGCATCGATGACGACGACCGACAACGCCGCCGCCTCCGATTCCGCTCCGACTTCCCTGGAGCAGGCCGTCACCACCACGGACCCCGTGGTCCTGGGCCGCGTCTGGGGCTTCGGGGGAATGACCGCCGTCCTTCTGGGGGCCGTGGCCGGCCTGCTCGTAGGCCTAGAGCGCCTGGACCTGGGCTCGGCCGACGTGTTCGGCAGCGCCGACGAAGTCTTCCAGTTCTGGTCGGCCCACCGGGTGGCCTTCGTGCTGCTCGGCGTGCTGCCCGCCCTCATGGCCCTGGCCACCACCGTGGTGCCCCGCCAGTGCAGCGGCCCTTTGGTCTTCCCCCGGGCCGCGGCGATGGCCTGCTGGACCTGGCTGATCGGCGCCGGCATGACCGTCGTCGGCTTCCTCGTCGACGGCGGGCTGGGCACGCCGGGTGGCGGTGGTCAGCGCGAGGCCACAGCGCTGACCGTGATGGGCCTCCTGCTGGCCATCGGCGGTCTGCTGCTGGCCTCGGTCTGCGTCATGACGACAATCGTCTCGGGACGGCCTGCCGGGACCGGCCTGCGGGATCTGCCCTACACCGCATGGACCACGCTGGTCGGCGCCACGGTGTGGACGGGGATGCTGGGCGTCCTGGCCGCCAACGCAGTGCTGGCCTACGTCGACCTGCGGGGTCGGCCGGCCGTCCGGTTCGGCGCCGAGGACGCTATCTGGGAGCAGCTCTCCTGGATGTTCACCCACCCGGCCATCTACGTGCTGGCTCTGCCCGTTCTGGGCATCGCCCTCGACCTCGTGTCGTCGGTCACCCGGACCGAGCAGTCCAACCGTGACGTGGTGCTGGTGGCCACAGCGGCGTTCGGCTTCTTGTCGTTCGGTGCCTTTGCCCAGACCTTCTTCGATACGCCGGGCACCCCAATCGCCGAGGAGGCCATCTCGGTGGTGGCCGCCTTTGCCATAGTCCCGGTCACCCTGGCCATCGTGGGCGGGCTGGCCGACACGCTGCGCCGTGGCGCCGCCAACCTCGGTTCGAAGCCGCCGGCCGAGGCGGTCTGCTCGCTGCTGGCCGCCCTGTTGGTACTGGCCGCTACGGCGGTTGGCGCCGTGCGGGTCATCGCTCCGCTGGAGCTGCTCGACTCCTCGGTCACCGGCGCCCACTTCGCCCTCGTACTGGGGGCGGTCGTCCTCGGCGTCGGCGCCGGGTTCCACCACTGGGGCGAGGAACTGGTCGGTCCGAAGGGTCGTCGCCCGGGCCTCTTCCTGCTCGGCGGCCTCGCCGTGGCTGGAGGCACGGTGCTGGTCGGGGTGGCCGACCTGGTCAGCGGCCTGCTCGACCAGGCCGACTTCACCGGCGTCGACCTGGCCACCGCCGGCAACCCCGACTCGGGCGTCGGCGGCCTCAACCTGGTCTCGATGGTCGGCTCGGTGGTCTTACTCGCCGGGTTGGGCCTGTGGATGCTGACAGGGAGTCTGCACACCGCCGCCAACCGGAAGGGCGCCGCCTGATGGCCACCACCGTCCCCGCCGCGCCGACCCGGCCCCGCACCCTCGTGGTGGCGTCGGCCTTCGGCACCGGCAGCGTCGTCATGTACTTCGGCTGCCTGTTCGCCCTCTACTTCTCCATCCGCCACGACGCCATGGCGTGGGGCACCCAGTGGTACCCGGAAGGGGCCATCCAGTTGGTGCCCGGCGGCATGAACATGTCCACCATGGCCATGTCGGCCATCACCATGGGCTGGGCCGTACACGCGGTGATCAACGACGACCGGATCCACGCCATGATCGCCATGGCCCTGACCGCGGTGCTGGGCATCGCCATGGTCAACCAGACGGTCTTCTACTTCAAGGACATCGGCCTGCCCATCGATGCCAGCGAAGCCGCCACGCTGCTGTTCACCATCGTCGGCTCGCACATGGTGATGGTGGCTGTCGGCGTCCTCTGGCTGGGGCTCCTGCTGCTACGGGCCCTCGGTGGCCAAGACACCAGCCGGCACCGGGACCTCGTCTCGGCGGCGGCCCTCTACTGGTACGCCTCGGTGGCCGTTTACTCGGTCATCTGGGTCGGCATCTACATCGCCAAGTAGGGGCAGGGGATCGACATGCTCACCACCGGGTTCAAGCTCTGGTTCGGCTTCTTCGTCGCCGTCGTCCTCGCCGCGGTGTTCGCCGGCTACACATCGGGCGCCACCGAGACCGGCCCCATCTCCCTGGGCTGGAAGGGTGGCGTCGGCAACCACGTCTCGTACACCATCCTCGTCTTCGCCGCTGGCGTACTGGCCCTGTTCGGTCTCGTCGCCTTGGCCTTTCGCGACGCGGATGCCGAGGCGCAGGCCGAGGTGCTGGGCCTCGACGAGGCACCCGAGGCGCAGGCCGCCGTCGGCAACTCGCTGTGGCCGATCTTCGGCGCCCTGGGCATCGGCTCGACCGGTGTCGGCCTAGTCGTCCACCCCGCCATCTTCGTGACCGGCCTCTGCATCGTGGCCGCGGTCGCCGTCGAGTGGACGATGACCAACTGGTCCGAGAAGGTCTCTGGCGACCCGGTGGCCAACGCCGAGGCCCGCGAGAACCTGATGCGACCCATCGAGATCCCGGTCCTGGGCACCATCGGCGTGGGCGTCCTCGTCCTGGCCGTGTCCCGGATCCTGCTGGCCTCGTCGGTCACCGGCGCCGTCTGGGTGGCCACCGCCGTCGGCATTGTCATCTTCGGCCTCGCCGTGCTGGTCAGTAAGCGTCCCGACCTGCCCCGTGCCGCCGTGCGGGGCATCCTCTTCGTGGGCTGCGTCGCCGTGCTGGTGCTCGGCATCGTCACCGCGGTGAGCGGCGAGCGGGAGTTCCACCACAAGGGCGGCGGCGGCCACCACGACGACGCCCACGCGGAGGCGGACCATTGATCCCGAAGTCCCAGTTCGTTCCCCGCGGCCGGCGCTCCGGGCGGTTCGCGGCCCTCGTCCTCGGTGGCCTGGCCGTCCTGACGGGCTGCGCGTCCGACGCGCCCCTCGACACCCTGGAGCCCCAGGGCCCGATTGCCCAGACCATCGACGAGCTGTCGGACCCGGTCTTCCTGGTCGCCGGCATTGTCTTCGTCATCATCTTCGGCGCCACGGCCGTCATCTGGTGGAAGTTCCGCGATGACCACAGCACCGATGAGTTCCCCGACCAGGTCCACGGCCACTTCCGGGCCGAGATCGGTTGGACCATCGGCCCCACCGTGCTCATGGCCCTCATCGCCGTTTTCACCCTGCTCACCCACTTCGACATCAACAGCGAGGACCGGGAAGACATCGTCGTCAGCGTCGGCGGCGAGCGGACCTCCTGGGACCCGGAGGTCGTGGTCGTCGGCCAGCAGTGGTGGTGGGAGTTCCGCTACTACTTCGACGGCCTCGACGACGTCGACCTTTCGGACCCGAAGCACCTCCCGCCGGCCGACATCGTGACTGCCAACCAGCTGGTCATCCCGACCGGCTCGGAGATCGGCCTGCAGGTCACCAGCCGTGACGTGATCCACAGCTTCTGGATCCCGGCGCTCAACGGCAAGCGCGACGCAGTGCCCTACCGCGTCTCGCCGTGGAAGATCGAGGCGGTCACGCCGGGCGTCTACTTCGGCCAGTGCACCGAGTTCTGCGGCCTCAGCCACTCCCGGATGCGGATGCAGACCGTGGCCATGGAACCGGTCGACTTCCAGGCCTGGATCGACGAGCAGGTCCAGCCGGCCAGCGATCCGGCTGGTGCCGCGGCCCAGCGGGGCCAGGTCGTCTTCGAGGGCCAGTGCACCCGTTGCCACGTGGTCAACGGCATCAACGACGACGCGGGCGCCGACCTGGTGGCCAACGCCGCGCCGAACCTCACCCATTTCATGAGCCGGACCACCTACGCCGGTGGCATCTTCGACCTCTACGAGGCCGACGGTTCGCTGAGCCGGCCGCAACTCGAGGCCTGGCTGCGCAATGCGCCAGCCGAGAAGCCCGCCTACGCCGAGGGCCGCCGGGGCATGCCGGCCATGGGCCTCAGCGAGAGCCAGATCGATGACGTGGTGGCCTACCTGACGACGCTGGGGAGCAGCCCGTCCATGGAGGTCATCGCGGCGACGGAGGTCGACCGATGAGCGAGACGACGGCCAACCCGATCGGGGTCTACACCCGACCCAAGGGCAACACCGGGTGGCGCGACTGGATCACCACAGTCGACCACAAGAAGATCGGCATCCTCTACGGCGCCACCGCCATGCTCTTCTTCCTGATCGGTGGCCTCGAGGCCCTGCTGATCCGGCTGCAGTTGGCCACCCCGGACGGCACCGTACTTGGCGCCGACACCTACAACCGGGTGTACACCATGCACGGCGTGACCATGGTCTTCATGGTGATCATGCCGCTGGCCGCAGCCTTCGCGAACTACCTCCTGCCGTTGCAGATCGGCGCCCGCGACGTGGCCTTCCCCCGACTGAACGCCCTGTCGTACTGGGTGTTCCTGTTCGGCGGCCTGTTCCTCAACATGGCGTGGATCCTCGGCGACGCCCCCGACGGCGGCTGGTTCGCCTACGCCCCGAACACCGGCACCATCTTCTCGCCAGGCAAGGGCATGGACTTCTACGCCCTGGGCCTGCAGATCATGGGCATCGCGTCCCTGATATCAGCCATGAACCTCATCGTGACCGTGCTCAACATGCGCGCGCCGGGCATGACGTTGTTCAAGATGCCGGTGTTCACGTGGATGATCCTGGTGGTGCAGTTCCTGCTGCTGTTCGCCGTCCCGGTCATCACCGTGGCCCTGTTCCTGCTTATGTTCGACCGGAACTTCGGCGCCAACTTCTTCAACCCGGAGATGGGCGCCGACCCGCTCCTGTGGCAGCACCTCTTCTGGATCTTCGGCCATCCCGAGGTGTACATCCTGATCCTGCCCAGCTTCGGCATCATCAGCGAGGTCATCCCGACCTTCTCCCGCAAGCCCATCTTCGGCTACCCGTTCATGGTCTTCTCGGGCATCGCCATCGGCTTCATGGGCTGGGGCGTGTGGGCCCACCACATGTTCGTGTCGGGCATCGGCCCGATCTCGATAGCCGCCTTCTCGGTGTCCACCATGTTCATCGCCGTGCCGACCGGCGTGAAGATCCTGAACTGGCTGGCCACCATGTGGGGCGGAAAGATCCGGTTCAACACGCCGATGCTGTTCGCCTCCGGCGTGGTGTCGATGTTCACCATCGGTGGACTGTCGGGCGTCACCCACTCGCTCGCCCCGGCCGACACCCAGCAGACCGACACCTACTACATCGTCGCCCACTTCCACTACGTGATCTTCGGTGGTGCCCTGCTCGGCATCTTCGCCGGCTTCTACTTCTGGTGGCCCAAAGCCTTCGGCCACCTGCTGAACGAGAAGTTGGGCAAGTGGAACTTCTGGCTGATGCTCGTCGGCTTCAACATGACCTTCGGTCCGATGCACATCCTCGGCCTCCAGGGCATGTCGCGCCGGATAGACACCTACAGCCCGGGCTTCGGCTTCGAGTTCTGGAACATGTTCGCCACCATCGGGGCGTTCATCATCGGCCTCGGCGTGCTGGCCTTCCTGCTCAACGTCTGGGTCTCGGCCCGGGCTGCAAGGCACGCCCCGCCGGTCGGCCCCGATCCGTGGGACGCCCGCAGCCCCGAGTGGTTCACACCGAACCCGACGCCGGTCCACAACTTCGACGACGACATCCAGATCGAGGCCCTCGACGAGTTCTGGCACCGCAAGTACGGCCAGGACGAGAACGGTCGGTTGGTCCGGGTGGCCACAGCCGAGGAGGTCTGCCAGGACGGGTCGGCCACCGACACCCATCTGCCGTCGCCGTCCTACTGGCCGATCGTGCTGGCCGCCGGCCTGCCCTTCATCGGCTTCGGTCTCATGTATTCGCTGTGGTTCTGCGTGCCGGGCGGCGCCCTGGTGCTGATGGCCATCTACGGCTGGGTGTTCGAGCCGACCGACGATCCGGACGGTCCGCACGGCCACGGCCACCACGATGACCATGACGACGATGGTGCCGCCGACGAGGCCGCCGCCGAGGACGCTGAGGAGGCCCCCGTTGGCTGACGCCGCCGCCGTGTCGCACGGCCACGGGACGGGCACCGGCCTGTCCAACAACAAGCTCCTGATGTGGACGTTCCTGGGTTCGGAATGCCTCCTGTTTGGTGGCCTGATCTCGACCTACCTGATTTACCGCAGCCGGTTCGGCGACGGTCCGGCCCCGGGGGACATCTTCGACATCCCGTTCACGTCGGTCAGCTCGTTCGTGCTCCTGATGAGCTCGCTGACCATGGTGCTCTCGCTGTCCGCGCTGCAGCGGGGCGACATCCGGAACAACCGGATCTGGCTGCTAACCACCGCCCTGCTGGGCGCGCTGTTCATCGGTGGTCAGGTTTACGAGTTCACCACCTTCCTCCGGGAGGGCCTGGGCTACACGACCAGCCCCTTCTCGTCGGCCTTCTTCACCCTGACCGGCTTCCACGGCGTGCACGTGAGCCTCGGCATCGTGATGCTGATGTCGCTGCTCATCTCCTCGTTCCGGGGGACGCTCACCAAGGAGCGGTCGGAGACCGTCGAGATCGTCGGCCTTTACTGGCACTTCGTCGACGTGGTGTGGATCTTCATCTTCACCGTCATCTACCTGGTGCCCTCGCCCACCAGTTGAGCCGGGAGCCATCGACATGAGCACCGACACCGCCGAGCACGTGGACACGCACGACGAGGCCCACGACCACCCGTCGGACCGGAAGTACGTCCAGGTCGCCATCATCCTGGCCATCGTCACCGCCCTCGAGGTGGGGACGTACTGGATGGAGAGCGTGCCGGGCGAGGTCCTCATCCCGGTCCTGATGCTGATGATGGTCTACAAGTTCTTCTACGTGGCCGCCTGGTTCATGCACCTGAAGTTCGACAGCCCGATGTTCACGAAGTTCTTCGTGGCCGGGCTGATCTTGGCCACCATCGTGTACGGGATCATGCTCACCGCCTTTGAGTTCTGGCACAAGGGCTGAGCCTCCGGGCCCCCGTCGGCCCCGCTCCTGACCGCCGGGCCGGGACCCGGTGCACTGGAGACGACCCGTGATCGACCTCCTCGCCTCCGCCTCGCCCGATCCGTGGCGGTGGCAGGCCCACCCTGAGGTGTGGTTCCTCGTCTCGGCCGTGATCGCCCTCGGCTGGTGGGCCACCCGGGTCATCGGTCCCCGGATCGTGACTCCCGGCGAACCGGTCGCCACGCCCTTCCAGCGGCGGGCCTTCGTGGTGGCCACCGTGCTGCTGTTGGTGTCGGCCGACTGGCCGGTCCACGACATCGCCGAGGAACACCTCTACGCGGTGCACATGGTGCAGCACCTGATGATCACCTTCATCGTGCCACCGCTGTTCCTCCTGTCGATGCCGGCCTGGTTGGCCCGCCTGCTGGTCCTCGATGGCGGTCGGGGCTCGAGGGTCCTGCGTCGCCTGGCCCATCCGGTGGTGGCCGGCGTGGCCTTCAACGCGCTCACCGCACTGACCCACTGGAGCGGCGTGGTGCAGTGGTCGTTCGACTCCGGGGCCTTCCACTATGGGGTGCACCTGGCCCTGTTCCTGACCGCCCTGCTGATGTGGGTGCCGGTGGCCGCCCCGCTACCCGAGCTGCGGATCTCGGTGCCCGGCCAGATGATCTACCTGTTCCTCATGTCGGTGATCCCGACCATCCCGGCAGCCTGGTTGACCTTCGCCGAGGGCACCGTCTACAAGCACTACGACGACGGCTTCCTGGCCTTTGGGGTGACGGTCCGGTCCGACCAGCAGGCCGCCGGCCTGATCATGAAGTTGCTGGGCGGCTTCTTCCTGTGGGGGATCATCATCGTGAAGTTCATCGGCTACTCCCGGGTCCACCACCGGGAGAACCAGCAGATGCGTCCGGCCGAGGGCCGGCACCTCCGCCTCCGCCAGGCCACGGAGGAGTCCGTCGACACCGTGGATTCGAAGGGGTCGTGACGGGGGCTCCCCGCTAGGTTCGAACCGTGATCGACATCCGCCTGCTGCGTTCCGACCCCGAGGCCGTGAAGGCCTCCATCGCCCGCCGCGGTGAGGACATCGCGGTCATCGACCGGGTGGTCGAACTGGACGCCCGCCAGCGATCCTTGGCCGAGGAGCGCGACCAGGTCCGCAACGAGGTCAACACCATCTCCAAGCAGGTGGGTGGCCTCCATCGGGACGGCAAGGCTGACGAGGCGACCGAGCTCCAGACGCGGAGTCGCGAGCTGGGGGCCCGGGAAGAGGAGTTGACCGCCGAGGTCGACGTCCTGGCCACGGAAGTCCGCGAGATCCTGCTGCGGGTGCCCAACGCCCCGTCGGTCGACGCGCCCGACGGGCTGACCGAGCACGACAACGTGGTGGTCCGCCACGAGAACTGGGACCCGGACGCCTATGGCGAGCACCAGCGGGTGCCGCACTGGGAGGTCGGCGAGCAGTTGGGCATCCTCGACGTCGAACGGGGCACCAAGCTTTCGGGCTCGATGTTCGTCATGTACTCCGGCATGGGGGCGACCCTGAGCCGGGCGCTCGTCCAGTACGGGCTGGACCGCAACGCTGACGCCTACCGCGAGATGCGGCCGCCGACGCTGGTCAAGACGGCGACCATGGTGTCGACCGGCCACCTGCCCAAGTTCGAGGATGACGCCTACCACCTGGAGCGGGACGACCTGTGGGCCATCCCAACCGCCGAGGTGCCGCTCACCTCGTACCACCGCGACGAGGTGATCGACGAGGCCGACCTGCCCTTGAAGCTCATGGCCCATACCTCGTGCTTCCGTCGTGAGGCCGGGTCGGCGGGGCGCGACACCCGGGGCCTGCTGCGGGTCCACGAGTTCGACAAGGTTGAGCTACTGGCCTACGCCACCCGGGAGCAGTCCCCCGAGGTGCACGCTGACATCCTCGCTCGGGCCGAGGCGGCCATCACCGACCTCGGCCTGTCCTACCGGGTGCTGGACCTATGCGCCGGCGACCTGGGCGGCTCGTCGGCCCGGACGTTCGACCTCGAAGTTTACGCCCCGGGTGCCGACCAGTGGCTAGAGGTGTCTTCGGTGTCGTGGTTCAGCGACTACCAGGCCCGACGGGCCAACGTCCGCTACCGGCCGACCGGAGAGAAGGGCACGCGGATCGTGGACACTCTGAACGGGTCGGGCCTGGCCGTGCCCCGGGTTTGGGCGGCCGTGGTCGAGACGCACCGCCAGCCCGACGGTACAGTCGCCGTACCCGAGGTGCTCCAGCCCTATATGCGGGGCATCTCGATCATCGGGTGAGGGCCATAGGCCGGGCCGGCGGGAAGGCCGGCCGGTTCAGCTCGACAGGTGGAGGCCGAGTGCCGCGGCTCCCACGCCGAGCACCAGGGTGTTGACCACGTGGCCGAGGGCCCGACCGTTGCGCCGGCCCACCCGGGTGTCGGCCATCGAGGATGCGTCGGCGGCGAAGGTCGAGAAGGTCGTCAGCGCACCCAGGCCCCCCGTGCCGACCATCGTGAGAGTGGCGTCGCCGGTGCCGGCCAGTAGGCCGAGGGCCAGCGAGCCGGCCACGTTGACAGCCATCGTGCCCGCGTGGCCGCCCGGCCACCGTCCGTTGGGACGACCGACGAGATAGCGGAGTGCCGCGCCGGCACCGGCCAGAAGCAGGAATGCCGCCGCGGTCAACACGAGGGCCTCCCCGCGGTGGCCCGTCCGGTCCGGCGTCCGAGGGCGAAGGCACCCAGGCCGCCGACCACCGACAGCACCGTGTAGCCGAAGGCGCCCGAGAGGTCCTCGCTCCGCAGAGCGCCGGCCACCTCTACGGCGAACGTGGAGAACGTGGTGAGCCCGCCGCACAGGCCGACGCCGAGGAGTAGCCGGGACGAGCCGGCGACACCCCGTCCGACTAGCAGGCCGAGGAACGCGCAGCCGACCACGTTGGCCAGGAGTAGCGGCCCGGCGACACCGCCGTCGGGGTCGGCCGTCGCCTCTAGCAGTGCCCAGCGGATGGACGCCCCCACCGCCCCGCCGGCAGCGACGAAGGCCATGTCGCGCAGAGTGGGCAGGCCAGTGCCGGACATCGCCCGACCCTAGGTCCGGTCGGTGGCCGTCGGGGGTGCCGTGATTGACTGGCGCCATGTCGGAACGGGGCATGGACCTGAGCGGGGTGCGCGAGGCGTACGAGACCGGTGGGTTCGACGAGGCCGACCTGGCCGACGACCCGTTCGCCCAGTTCCAGCGATGGTTCGGCGAAGTCGAGGCGGCCGGCTACTGGGAGCCCAACGCCATGGTGCTGAGCACCGTCACCGCCGACGGGTGGCCGTCGGCCCGCAACGTGCTGCTGAAGAAGGTCGACGCCGACGGGTTCGTCCTGTTCACCAACTACACGAGCGACAAGGCGGTCGAGATGGACGTCTCTGGACGGGCCGCTCTCACGTTCAGCTGGACCGAGCTGCGCCGTCAGGTTCGGGTGACAGGGACCGCCGAGCGACTCGCCCAGGCGGAGTCCGACACCTATTGGGCCACCCGGCCCCGGGGCAGCCAGTTGGGGGCGTGGGCGTCGGACCAGAGCGCCGTGGTGCCTGACCGGGCCACTCTGGAAGCCGCTTACGCCGAGGCCGAGGATCGCTGGGCCGACCGGGACGTGGAGCGGCCCGGTCACTGGGGCGGCTACCGGGTCCGACCCTCGATGGTCGAGTTCTGGCAGGGGCGGCCGGACCGGCTCCACGACCGCCTCCGGTACTGCCTCGATGGCGATGGCGGCGTCTGGACCGTGGAGCGTCGGGCCCCCTAGTCGCCCCCCTGGGCCGACGGCCATTCTGGGTCTTCGAGGGCGGCCACCAGGCCGTCGATGAGGATCTGGAGGTGTTCGGCACGGGGCGTGCCGTCCCGGTCCGACCAGTCGCGGTGGTCGCGGTTCCACCGGATGCTGGGTGGGAGTTCCACCTGGACGCCACCGCCAGCCCGGTTCACCGGGTTGGCGGGATGGAGGCCCCGCAGACTGCGGGGCATGGCCTCCACGTCGTCGACCACCCGGTACTCGTCGGGGAGCACGCCCCGCAGATGCCCGGCCACGTGGTGGGCGGCCGTCCGGTCGGCACCGCCGACCAGCACGGCCCAGAAGTCGTCGTGGCGGCCGTAGCCGTGGATGGAAAGCACCGTGTCGACCCGGTCCAGGAAGGCGTCGAGGCGCTCCGACGTCCCGGTCGTGAACCGGGTGGACGGGAGGTGGTGTCGACAGCCGTCGGGTTGGACCACCGCGTAGTACGACGCCCCGGTGCGGTCGGCCACCTCGCGGGCCACGACCTCGGTGGCCCGTTCCAGGCCACCGCCGTGCAGGGCACACACGCCGACCGTGGACCGGACTTCGAGCTCCTCTGCAACGCCGGGCAGGGCCAGCAGCTCGGCCAGGCCCTCGATGGGCTCGACCCGGCCGGGGGCCCGGTCGTCGACGGGGGTCGGCGAGCGTCGGGTCATCGACGCCGGCCGTCTACGGCCCCCCGAACGGTCCCGTAGGCGGTCAGGACTGCGGCGACGGTCAGGAGGGCTTCCAACGGGGTGGCCCACCGCCAGGGGTCGTCAAGCCAGTTGCCGATGCGGGCAGGCCAGTCGGCGACCAGCCGGCCGACGGGGACGACCACCAGGTCGCCACGGTGGACGATGCCTTCGGCCACCACCCATGCGACGGCCAGGAAACCCCAGGCCCACCGATGGAACCGTCCCACCAGGGCCGGTCCGATCCCCCAGACGACCAGTGTGCCGACCACCAGCCATAGGGCGAGGCCGAGGCGCAGGCCGCCTACCCGCATGGTCCAGTTGGTGAGGTGCGACTGGAGGTCGGTGACGGCATCGACGACCGGGTTGGACGAGGTCCGGGGGTTCCGCAGGACCCGGATCTCATAGACGCCGTAGACGATTAGGTAGGCGCCGCCCAGCATGAGGAACGCGGCGCCGATCCGGTCGAAGTGGGGCAGCAGGCGCCGGAGGTGCCGGGCCAGGCCACCGCGGGCCATGGCCAGCGACAGGGTCAGCGACGTGACCACGGCGGCCATGCCGGCGGCGAAGGCCAGGTAGGTGGCGATCCCGTCCACGATCCCGTCCCGGCCAAAGGTGCCGGCCACGTGGAGGAGGAAGATCGGCGCGGCGCAGCCGATCGACACCACGGCGTAGGAGGCGCCGAAGCCGAGGACCGACCAGAACTCCTGTGTCCGGGGACCCCGTCCGGGCTTGAGGAACGGGATGCGGACCTGGCGGCCGGCCAGCATGGCCAGCCCCCATGGGACGAAGGCGACTCCGAGGACCACGGTGACCCACGGCGTGCGCGAGGCCACCGACTCCTCGCTGACCACCGTGTTGACGGCCAGGCCGACGAGCCCGAAGACCAGAACGAAGGCAGTGGTCAGGGTGAGGCTGACTGACAGGCCGCGCAGGGCCTGCTCGGGCCGGGCCTCGCCGTCGGCGGTGTCGCGCCCGACGAAGTAGCCCAGCCAGGTGGGGAGCATGGCGAAGCCGCACGGGTTCACCGCGGTGACGATGCCCAGGGTGAACGGCAGGGCCAGGCCGACGTCGATCACGATGGGTCCCGGGTCACGGCAGGGCCAGCCGGTCGGCGATCGTGGTGGCCAGGTCGTTGGCGTCCAGTGGACCGTGGTGGACGTGAACGACGTCGCCCGAGCGGTCCACGAAGGCGGTCACCGGGAGGCCCACCGCGCCGAGGGCCTCGCTGAAGTCGCCGTCGGGATCACGGCCGAGAAGGTAGGTGATGCCCATCTCGTCGGCCCGCGCCGCGGCCCGGGTCGGCGAGTCGCTGACGTTGAGGCCCACGAAGCGGACCTCGTGGCCCCGGGCCTCGTGGGCGGCCTGGAGGTGGGGCATCTCCTCCAGGCACGGCGTGCACCACGTGGCCCACAGGTTCACGACGAGGGGGCGGCCGTCGGTGGCCACCA